>DATKXG010000315.1:0-9936 GCA_035529175.1 Ilumatobacteraceae bacterium | reverse complement strand
GCCGAACTCGGCATCGATCACGACGCGACCGTGGTGGCCTACGACGAGCGCGGCGGTGCGCTCGCCGGCCGCCTGGTGTGGATGCTGCGGATCCTCGGCGAACGCGCCGCCCTGCTCGAGGGCGGCATCTCCGCGTGGGAGGCAGCCGGCGAAGTCATCGAGATCGAGCCGGTCATCTGGGAGGCCATCGAACGTACGGAAGTCGACTGGCCCCTCGATGCGCTGGCCGATGCGATCGACGTGGAGCGACACATCGCCGCGGGTGGCGTCGTCGTCGACAGCCGCGACCCGGCGCGCTACGCAGGCGAACTCGAACCGATCGATCCGGTCGCGGGCCACGTTCCCGGAGCGGTCAACCTGCTGTTCACCGACAACCTCGACAGCGACAGCCGCTTCCTCCCCGCCGCGGAACTCCACGCCCGCTTCGCTCCGGTGATCGGCGAGGACCACCGGCCCATCGTGTACTGCGGGTCGGGAGTCACCGCGTGCCACAACGCGCTGGCGATGGAACACGCAGGGTTCGCGATGCCACGCGTGTACGTCGGATCGTGGTCGGGGTGGACCGCGGATCCGGACCGGTCGATCGCGACCGGATCCGCACCGTGATCGCCGTGATCGCGACCCCGATCGCCGTGTCGAACGGCGGCGCGTGAACGGGACCGAACTCGCCATCGTCCTCGGGGCGGTGGTGATCGGAGCGATCGCCAAGGCGATCACGGGCATGGGCCTACCGCTGATCGCCATCCCGATCGCCTCACTGTTCGTCGACGTCGACGATGCGATCGTGGTCATCGCGTTCCCGAACGTGCTCGCGAACGCGTTCCTCGCCGGACGCGAACGATCGAGTTACCCGGAGACCCGCGACCTCCCGACGCTGGCGATCGCGGGCGTGGTCGGCGCAGTCGCCGGAACGCTGCTGCTCGTCAACATCCCCCAGACGCCGCTCGTGATCGCCGTGATCGTCGCGATCCTCGGCTACGTCGTGCTGTTCTTCGCCCACCCCGAGTTCCGCGTCGGACCGGCCAGATCGAAGCGGCTCGCCCCGGTCGTCGGTGGCGTCGCCGGCGTGTTCCAGGGAGCGGTCGGCATCTCGGGACCGATCGTCGGGTCGTGGATCCACAGCTACCGGCTCCCTCGCGGCGCCCACATCCTGTCGGTGACGTCGCTGTTCTTCATCACCGGATTGGCTCAGCTCGTGGTACTGATCGGCTCCGGGGAGCTGTCGGGACGCGTCGTCGCCACGCTGCTGGCGTGCATCCCGGTGTTCGTCGCCATCCCGATCGGCACCCGCCTGCGCAACTCGGTGTCGGTGCGCGGGTTCGACCTCGCGATCGTCGGCATGCTCTGCGTCTCGGCGCTCGCGCTGCTGATGCAGACGCTCTTCTAGTACCCTGATCGACAACATCCACATGGGGAGCTCGCTGGATCGGCGGGCTGAGAGGGTGACCGCCGTCATCGACCCGAGAACCTGATCCGGGTAATGCCGGCGGAGGAATCGTGAACGAACACATCGTCATCATCACCGGGGCATCGCCGCTCGACGCCGACCTGGTCACCCGACTCCGAGCGCAGTCGCCCGACAACACCGTGTGGGTGGCCGTCGACGGCGGGCTCGACCACGCGCTGGCTGCCGGCCTCGAGCCGACGCACCTCGTCGGCGATCTCGACTCGGTCACGGAGGAGGGTCTGGCCTGGGCGGCGCGCCACGCCGACATCTCCCGCCATCCCACCGACAAGGACCAGACCGACACCGAACTGGCGCTCACCCTCGCCTCGAAGTTCGATCCGGAGCGCATCACGTTGGTCGGCGGCGGCAACCGCCTCGACCACACGATCGCCGGAATCGGAGCACTGGGATCGCTCGGGCTCACGAGCGTGCCCGTGCTCGACGGCTGGTGGGACGGCCAGCACCTGCGGGTGGTGCACGGTCCCGGATCGGCGACGCTGCGGCTGGTGCCCGGCTCCACCCTGTCGCTCCTGGCACTGCACGGTCCGTGCGTGCGAGTCACCCTGTCGGGGGCCCGGTGGGCACTCGACGAGTTCGACCTCGAGCCGCTGGTCGGCATGGGTGTGAGCAACGAGGTGCCGGACGCCGATGAACCCGTCGACGTCGAGGTGACGCTCTCCGGCGGCATCCTCACGATCTTCGACGACCCCGCACCAGGGGCAGCGATGAGCGAAGAGCCGGTATCCGGGCGGTTGGCTCATCGCAACGACACCGACGACGACGGATCGGTCGAGCGATGAGCGAAAAGCCCGAATCCGGTCGCTTCGCTCATCGCTGGGGTACTCGCGGGGCTGCGGTCGGGATCGTGGTCGCACTCGGCGCGGGGTTGGCGGCATGCGGCAGCGACGACAGCGCGTCCGACGCGCCATCCGGCTCCGTGACGCTCGTGACCTACGACTCGTTCCCCCAGTCGGACACCTCGCTCAACGACGCGCTCGCCGAGTTCACTGCGCAGACCGGCATCGACGTGGAGATCCTCGACGGCGGCGACACCGGCACGATGCTGTCGAAGGCATCGTTGACCGCCGGCAACCCCGAGGGCGACGTGATGTGGGGCATCGACAACACCCTGCTGTCGCGAGCGATCGACGACGAGGTGTTCGAGCCGTACGTCGTCGCCGACATCGCCGACGGCTCGATCGACATCGCTCCGGAGCTGCTCGAGCTCGTGCCGAACGGCGAAGCGACGCCGGTCGACTACGGCGACGTCTGCGTCAACTACGACATCGGTTGGTACGCCGAAGGCGACCTCGCACCGCCGAGGTCGTTCGCCGATCTCGCCGATCCGACCTACGCCGGCCAGCTGGTCGTCCAGAACCCCGCGACATCGTCGCCCGGGCTCGCGTTCCTCCTCGCCACGATCCACGAGTACGGCCTCGCGGGCTGGCAGGACTACTGGAGCCGGCTCGGAGAGAACGGCGTCGAGGTCGTCGACAGCTGGACGCAGGCGTATTACGAGCGGTTCACGTGGGCCGGCGGCGGACCGACGCCACTGGTGGTCAGCTACGGGTCGAGCCCGCCGGCCGAGGTGATCTTCGCCGATCCACCACGCGACGACGCACCGACCGGCGTGATCGAGGACACGTGCTTCCGTCAGGTCGAGTTCGCCGGCGTGCTGCGCGGCACCGATGCACCGGACGCGGCGCGGCTGCTCGTCGACTTCCTGGTGTCCGAGCGGTTCCAGAGCGAACTCGCCCTCAACCTCTTCGTGTATCCCGCCAACCGTGCGGTCGAGTTGCCGCAGGAGTTCGTGGACTTCGCCGTCGTACCCGACGCCTCACGGACGCTCGATCCGGCAGTGATCGACGCCGAGCGCTCGACGTGGATCGACGAGTGGACGGAGCTGGTGCTCGGGTGAACCGGCTCCCCCGGTGGCTGATCGTCGCGCTGGCGGTCGGACCCGCCGTGGGACTGCTGGTGTTCTACGCGTGGCCGCTCGTCACCCTCGTCACCGAGGCCGTGACCGCCACGTCGATCGCCGACACGCTCACGCGCTCCTCCACGTGGGAGGTGCTCTGGTTCACGACGTGGCAGGCGGTCGCCTCGACCGTCGCGACGATCGCGATCGGACTCGCGCCGGCGTATGTACTCGCGCGGTTCGAGGTCCACGGCCGCGCGGTGATCGTCGGGGTGCTCACGGCGATGTTCGTGCTCCCGACCGTGGTGATGGGTGCCGCGTTCCTGGCGCTGCTGCCCGACTCGCTCGACCGCACGGTGTGGGCGGTGCTCGGCGCGCACGTCGTGTTCAACCTGGCGGTCGTCGTCCGGATCGTCGGCTCGCTGTGGGAACACCTGCCGACCGACATGGAGGCCGCAGCGGCGACGCTCGGAGCGTCGCGCTGGAAGGTGGTGACCCGGGTCTCGCTGCCGCTCGTGCGCCCGGCGATCGTGGCCGCCGCGACGATCGTGTTCCTGTTCACGTTCACCTCCTACGGCGTGATCCGGCTCCTCGCCGCGCCCGGGACCCGGACGATCGAGGTCGAGGTGTGGCGTCGCGCCACGCAGCTCGGCGACATCGGCGGCGCTGCAGTGCTGGCGCTGTTGCAGCTCGCCGTCCTGATCGCGCTGGTCTGGTGGTCCACGGTCGCCCAGCGCCACCACGCGCAAGCTCTCGACCTGCTGCCGACCGCCCCGCGACGCCGCCCTCGCGGCGCCGAGCGCCAGTTCGTGGCACTCGTCGCCGGTGCCACGCTGCTCGTCGCCGCGGCACCGCTCGTCGCGCTCGTGATCCGTTCGTTCTCGACCCCGACGGGCTGGTCGGCGACGGCCTGGACCGACCTCGGACGCTCCGAGGTCCGTCCGGGCATCCGTGTCGGTGTCGACCCCTTCGAGGCGATGGTCAACTCGCTCGTCAACGCGGCGTGGGCGACCGGGATCGCCGTGGCGATCGGCGCGCTCGCGAGCTTGGCGATCGTCGCCGCCGGTACCGCCGGGAGGGCACTCGACGGCGGGCTGATGCTGCCGCTGGCCACGTCCGCGGTGACGATCGGCTTCGGCATGCTGATCACGTTCGACACCGACCCCGTCGACTGGAGGGCGTCGTGGTGGCTGGTGCCGGTCGGCCATGCCCTGATCGCCGTGCCCTTCGTGGTGCGCACCTGCGTGGGGGTGCTCAGGTCCGTCGACCCCGAGCTGACCGCGGCCGCTGCGACGCTGGGGGCGTCACCGAGGAGGGCGTGGCAGGCGACCGTCGTGCCGTTCCTGTGGCGCCCGCTCGCCGTCGGCGCTGCGCTCGCCGCGGCGATCTCCCTCGGCGAGTTCGGAGCGACGAGCCTGCTGTCGAGATCCGGCGGCGAGACGATGCCGATCGCCATCGAGCAGCTGCTCGGCCGGACCGGCTCGATACTGCAGGCGCAGGGCTTCGTCCTCGCCACGATGCTCGCAGTTGCGACCGTGATCCTCGTCGTCGTCGTCGAGCGCCTGCAGGCCCCTCGGCCCGGCCGGAGCCGATCGTGAACGACCACCCCGGGCTGGAGGTCCGCGCCGTCACCGTGAGCTTCGTGGTTCCCCGAGACCCGGGCTCGGGGAACCACGACTCGCGGAAGGTCGTGCTCGACGGCGTGTCGCTGTCGGTGGGCGCGGGTGACGTGGTGGCGTTGCTCGGACCGTCGGGCAGCGGCAAGAGCACGCTGCTGCGCGCCGTCGCCGGGATCATCACGCCCGACAGCGGTCGGATCCTCGTGCACGGTGTCGACGTCACCGGGCTGCCGACGCATCGACGCGGTGTCGGCATGGTGTTCCAGGACAACCAGCTGTTCCCCCACATGTCGGTGCTCGACAACGTGGCGTTCGGGCCGAAGATGGCTGGGACGCCACGATCGGAACGCTCCGAACGAGCCGCCCGTTGGCTGCGGCGGGTCGGCCTGGCGGGTTTCGACGACCGGCGTGTCACCGACCTGTCCGGTGGCGAGGCGAAGCGCGTCGCGCTCGCCCGCACGCTCGCTGGCGAGCCGTCGATCGTGCTGCTGGACGAACCACTGACCGGCCTCGACCGGGAACTCCACGACCGGCTCGCGGTCGACCTCGCCGAACTCCTGCGTGATGCCAAGACAACCGCACTGCTCGTCACGCACGACCAGGACGAGGCGGCCACCATCGCCGATCGCACCGTGCAACTCGCCGATCTCTGACCTTTCCGTTCCGCGTCGGCGAGCACCCACTGGGAGGTGATGAACGAGACCGACCGAGCGAACGACCTCCGCCGACGTGCCCGACACCTCCGACGCCTCGCTGAGGCGATCGAGACGTCGCCGGTGATGCGCCTCGACCGCCACGGCGACGTCGACACCTGGCGAGGCCCGCGGCCCGATCTGTGCCGGGCGACGCTGGCGCGCAACCAACACCAGCTCCACGCCGCAGCCGACGATCTGCGCGAGCACGCCTGGCGGTTGGACCAGCAAGCGGAGGAACTCGACACACTCGCTCGCGCCGGGATCGGCCTGACGGGCTGACGTGGACACCGGCTACGACCCCGGGCGCATCCACTCGCTCATGCGCCACACGTTGGAGTCGATCGACCGGCTCGACGCGCTCACATCGCCGGATCCGGTCGCCGGCGATGCACTTCGAGCAGTGCGGCTCACACGAGCGAACCTCGAGGACCACTGGATGCCGGCGCTGCGCGAGATCGAACGAAGCGTCCCGATGGTCCGCTGGCGGAGGAGCCGGCTCGGCGGACTCGGCGGCCGATCGCTCTCCGGCCTGGCCGCGTCGCTGCCCGATCACCTCCGGCCCGGTCGTCTGACCGCTGCGGCGATCCCGGCACGTCGGCGCGAGGACTTGCTCGGTCGGCTCGGCTGGCTGGAGCGCACGTCCGTGAACGGAGACGCCGGGCCGGGCGCTCCGACCGAAGGTGAGCTGGCCGACCTTGCCGAGGACATCGTGCAGTGGGTGCGGCGAGACGATTCGTTCGCGACGGAGCTCGTCGAGCTGTCGACCTCGAACATGACCGTCGCCAGGCTGCTCGGCGCCGCGAGCTTCCCGGCGGCCTTCGGCTCGCGCATCGTGCAACACATGGCGACGCCCA
Source organism: Ilumatobacteraceae bacterium (assembly GCA_035529175.1). GTDB lineage: Bacteria > Actinomycetota > Acidimicrobiia > Acidimicrobiales > Ilumatobacteraceae > Sva-07. The sequence continues at coordinate 3,403 of DATKXG010000315.1, read as the reverse complement.
ACGGACCGGACTCGGGGGTCGATCACGATCGATACGCCGCGTCGCTCAGCAGGGCGCTCGACAGCCTCGTCGAGGACCCGGCGGCGTGCCTCGATCTCCTGCTCGACCAGCCGACGATCTACGCCCTTGCTGCATGGGACGAACTGGACCCGACGAGCCTGGGCAACTTCGTCGCGAGCGGCCTGATGGACAGCGTGCTGGCCGACGCGACCCGAGCCGTCGACGGCTTCGAGGTCGTGCGCTTGCTGATCCTCGCCACGAACGGCCCGCTCGACGAGGGGATGTCGGCCGGCATGGCCACAGGGGTGGCGCTGTCGATGCCGGTCTACTTCCCCTCACTGTCGGCCGGCATCTTCCAGACCGATGGCGAACCGGTCCGGATCAGCGAGCACCTCCTGACACTCGGCACCTACGACGAGGTCGCCAACCTCTTCGGTTCGGTCATGCGCGACGAAGAAGCGGCCGGTGCGCTCGGGGTCGCGCTCGGAGCCTTCACCGATCAGCAGCTCACCAGGGAGGGCGTGGATCTCACCGCGAACGGCTCGCTCACCGATGTGATCCACCTCTCCTTGCTCCTCGACCACGGCGCGAGATCCGAGCAGGCACAGCTGATCGTGGAGGCCGCCGCGGAACAAGCTCAGCGCGACGGACTCGCCGGCCTGCTCGCCACCGGCGCGGGGATCGCGCTGACGGCGACCGGCGTGGGAGCCGCGTGGCGGGGAGCGGCGGCGTTGGCGATTCGAACCGTGGCCAACACGATCGAGGACGTCGACGCCGAGCAGCTGGCCGGGGCATCCGTCGCCTCGCGTCAGTACCAACAGATCTGGATGTCCGCCATGGCGAACGCGCTCGAGCGCCCCGAGACGCGGCGCGCCGCGCAGCTCGACCCCGCGATCGGTGCGCAGGTGGCCGAGTTCCGTGAGCGCCTGGACGAGATCGAGGCCTGCGACGATCCGCTGCTCCGCTCGGAACTGGTGATCGACCTCAGGGCCGCCGCCGAGGGGACCGTCGTGGACGGGTACCTGGACGACGTCACCGCCTCCCAGGGCCTCCCGACGATCCGGTGAACTGCGTGCTGGCTGGGTGGTGTATCATCGGTGTATGGCACGCACCAACATCGACATCGACGACGATCTGTGCCGTCAGGTGATGGAGCGCTTCCACCTCACCACCAAGCGCGACGCCGTGAATCTCGCGCTGCGTCGGCTGGCAGGGGAGCCGCTCGGACTCGACGAGGCGCGAGCACTGCGAGGGTCGGGCTGGGACGCGGACCTCGACGAGATGCGTTCGAGCCGGGCGTGATCGTCGTCGACACGTCGGCGTGGATCGAGTTCCTGCACGACACGGGTTCGCCCGTCTGCATCGCCGTCGAGGACCTGCTCGACGATGACATCGCCATCTGCGATCCGATCTCGATGGAAGTGCTGGCCGGTGCCCGGAGCGAAGCTCACCTCGCGCAACTCCGCGGGCTGCTCGCCCGCGCCACACTGCTGCCGACCACGTCGGCCGACTACGACGCCGCCGCCGCGCTGTACCGGAGCTGTCGCGTGCAGGGTGCGACGGTTCGACGGATGATCGACTGCCTCATCGCCGCTGTCGCCATCGCGGCAGATGCCGAAGTGCTCCACGCCGACGCGGACTTCGTCGAGTTGGCGGCACACACCCCACTCCGAGTACACCGATCGTCGCGCTGACGGGCCGGTAGCGCGGCCCCGGTTGCGGGCCTCGAGAACTCGGATGCCGCGCATCTGCGACACTCGCACCGTGACCACGATCGACGACCAGGGACGACCCGAACCACCCATCGCATGCGGCGAGATCGACACGCTGCTCGGATTCCTCGACTACCAGCGCGCGACACTCGCGTGGCGGACCAGTGGCCTGGACCGCGACGGGCTCGCCGCAACGGTCGGCGTGTCGACGATGACCCTCGGCGGCCTGCTCAAGCATCTTGCGTGGGTCGAGGACTACTGGTTCTCCCGCCGCCTGCACGGCAACGATCCGGACCCCACGTGGGCCGACGTCGACTGGAACGCCGATCCGGACTGGGAGTGGAACTCCGCGGCTGGCGACGACCCAGGGTCCCTGCGATCGCTCTGGGAGGCCGCCGTCGAACGGTCGCGGGCACTCACCGCGACGGCGCTCGCCGACGGTGGACTCGACCGGTTGGCGTCGATGCCCTGGCCGAACGGCGAGTCGCCGTCGTTGCGCTGGATCGTCGTGCACATGATCGAGGAGTACGCGCGCCACAACGGCCACGCCGACCTCCTGCGCGAGTCGGTCGACGGCCAGACCGGAGAGTAGGCCTCACCCCGCTGCGGCGAAGTGTCACATCAGGCCCGGCACGGTGTGACACTTGCGCTCAGCACGCGGGCGTGGCGATGGCGAGTTCGTGGCAGTCTTGGGCGATGCAACTCGGGATGATCGGGCTCGGCCGGATGGGCGCCAACATGGTGCGACGGCTCCACCACGACGGACACGACTGCGTCGTCCACGACGTCGACGAGGCGGCGATCGCGGGCCTCGAGGCGGAGCTCGGCGTCGTCGGCGCACGCTCGCTCAGCGACCTGGTCGCAGCGATGACGCCGCCCCGCTCGATCTGGATCATGGTGCCCGCCGCATTCGTCGGGGCGACGGTCGACTCGCTCGCTCCCCTGCTCGACGCCGGCGACACGATCATCGACGGCGGCAACTCGTGGTATCGCCACGACGTCGACCGATCGGAGGCACTCGCACCGACGGGAATCGGCTACCTCGACGTCGGCACGAGCGGTGGCGTGTTCGGCCTGGAGCGCGGCTACTGCCTGATGATCGGAGGACCGACCGACGCAGTCGAGCGGCTGACGCCGATCTTCGAATCGCTCGCCCCGGGCATCGGCACCGGTCCACGTACACCCGGACGAATTGACGACGAAGCGCCCGAGGAGCACGGCTGGCTGCACTGCGGTCCGAGCGGGGCCGGCCACTTCGTCAAGATGGTCCACAACGGCATCGAGTACGGCCTGATGGCTGCGTATGCCGAGGGCCTCAACGTGCTCGCCAAGGCGAACATCGGCGCCGTGGACCATCCCGTCGACGCCGAGACCGCACCGCTCGATGCTGCCCCGTACTACCGCTACGACCTCGACCTGGCGAGGATCACCGAGGTGTGGCGGCGCGGGTCGGTGATCAGTTCCTGGCTGCTCGACCTGACCGCCGAGGCGTTCCACGCCGATCCGGAGCTGAGCGCGTACGCCGGCGTGGTCAGCGACTCGGGCGAGGGTCGCTGGACGATCAACGCCGCAATCGACGAGGGTGTGCCGGTGCCGGTGCTGTCAGCGGCGCTCTACCAGCGGTTCTCGTCGCGAGGACGATCCGACGTCGCCGACCAGGTGCTGTCGGCCATGCGCGCCGGCTTCGGTGG
>DATKXG010000314.1:0-3697 GCA_035529175.1 Ilumatobacteraceae bacterium | reverse complement strand
GATCACGTGCTGCGCGCCGTCGACGTACTCGGGCGAGTAGCTCGGCTCGGAGAGCGCCACGCACTCTCCCCATCCCTCGACCGTGTCGGTCGATCGTCCCGACGCGTCGGTGAGATCGACTCGCACCAGCAGGATGTCGCGCTCGGTCTGGCTGCCGAAGCTCGTTCGGAACGGCGACACCAGCGGCATCGCGATCCGGCGCAGCTCGACGCGGTCGATGGTCCAGTTCATGGCGTCGATCCGATCACGTACGCGCCGTCGCGCGTGAATCCGAGCACTCGGCGGCCTGCGGCGAGTGCACTGGTCAGGGCTGTTCGGGTCTCCGAGCGCCACGCCGCGACCGCGTGCGGATCGGTCCGGCGCAACTCGACGACGTCGGCGGGCGTCGGCACCAGGAGCGGGTCGCTGACGCCGTCGCCTTGGCGTGGCTCCCGGGGGACCGGTGCCGTCACATCCCACGCCATCAGGAGCCGATCGGACTCGTCGCCGGCGTTGATGGCGTCGGTCATCTCGCCGTAGAACGAGGGGAGGTACGCGTCGACGTCGGCGCCGAGGACAGCGATGTTGAACCACGCGTTGCGCCGAACCAGCGGATCGAACGTCCACGTGATCCAGCGGAGCCGGCGGTCCGCGGCCCATGCTCGCTGGTGCAGCTTGATCGCCCGGCCGATCCCCGCGTGCCGCATCGAATCGACGACACCGGTGACATGGCTGTGCAGCGCCGGCTCGCCGTGGTGGTCGGCGAGGAAGCCGACCGACGCACCGACCATCCGGTCGTCTGCGAACGCAGCCGCGACGTAGCCGCCCGAGTGGGAGATCGCCGTCAACAGCTCGACGTTGACCAGCGGCGTGGAGGTCCCCCACACGGCCTGCATCAGCGCGCCGTGCTCGTCGAAGTCGCTGCGGGTCGAGATCGAACGGACCTCGATCGACGGACTGCTCACGACGCCACCTGATCGCTGTCGGCGAGCTCGGACGATGTGCCGTGCGTCCCTCGCACGACGTGGTAGGCGGTGCGCACCGCGAGGATCTGGCGGATCTCGGGACCGACGTCGCTGGCGAACTCGCTCCGATAGGTCTCGTCGGTGGTGAGCACGACGGTGAAGTACATGCCGGAGAAGGCTCCGAGGAACACCGAGACCCGGATGAGCGGCTCGGTGAGCACCAGGGTTCGGTCGCCGAAGCTGGTGTCGGCGATGACGTGCACCGACTCGAGACCGGTCCAGTTGGTGATCGTGTCGGCGGTGATCGCCATGAAGCCGAAGAACACGAAGAATCCGGTGAGGGCGACGACGACGAGCGTGATCTGCAGTGCCTGGCCGAACAGCACGATCAGTCCGATGTTGAACCGTTGGCGAGGACGCAACGGATCGAGTGTCGCTCCCTTCGACGGCAATTCGACGTCCGCGGCGGGCGTGCCCTCGACGTAGGTTCCGATGTCGGCCCACGAGTCGAAGCGATTCTCGTGACGGATGAACCCGGGAAGTCGACTGACGACGAACACCGCGCCGAGCGAGAAGAAGGTGAGCACGACCACGATGTACGCGGCGCCGTCGAGCGTGCCTGCCATTTCCCAGACCTCGGCGTTGACGAACAGGAACGTGTTGAAGACCAGCAGCAACGGGAGCGCCTTGGCGACCAGGGGCCCCAGGCCGGTGAGCTGGCCGCTCGAGCGCTGCGCGCCCCAGCGAAGCAGTGCCCCGACGCCGTACGACGACCACAGGTAGATCAACAGCAGCAGCGCCAGCGCCAGGACCACGCTCTCGATCGCGTCGCGGACCTGTCCGAACACGAGCACCGGGATCGCCGGCCCGAAGACGAACAGCAACAGCTCCGGAGCATCGATGTCGGTCGGTCGGGCGAACGCCGCCACGCCACGGAGCCGGTTCGAGAGCACCCAAGCGGCGAGCAGCATCGCGATCACCGCGGCGGCGGTGGCGAGGTTCTGGGCCAACGACCATTCGCGAATGTCCAACGCGTTGAGCCCGAGCAGGAGGTAGGCGACGACGAGGAGGGGGAGCGCACGAGTCCACGTGTCGAGGATCGAGGCGTCGCTGTCGGTCTCGATCAGGTGCGGAACGCCACGTTGCAGGAACCAGCGCTCGATCTCGTTCGCGCGCTCGGTGGGCGTCATCGCCCAGAACGTACCGGTTGGCCGCCGACGGCGGGTGAACGGCCGTGAACGGTTCGTCAAACCCCGTGGAAGTGGCATGCCGAACCCGATAGGCAGAGGGGTCTATGGCTCGCATCCTGGTCACCGAAGAGATCGCCGAGGGAGGCCTCGACCGCCTCCGTGCCGCCGGCCACGAGGTCGACGTGCAGCTCGGGCTCTCCGCCGACGAACTGCTCGACGTCGTTCGCGGCGCTCATGCCCTGATCATCCGCTCCGCGACGGACGTCACCGACGCAGTGCTCGCCGCCGGCAGCGACCTGATGGTTGTCGGTCGGGCGGGCATCGGTCTCGACAACGTCGACGTCGATTCCGCCACCAGCCGTGGCGTGATGGTCGTCAACGCCCCGCAGAGCAACATCGTCTCGGCCGCCGAGCACACCATGGCGTTGCTCATGGCGTCGGCGCGGAACGTGCCCCAGGCCCACGCCGCGTTGGTGCAGGGTCGCTGGGAGCGCAGTCGGTGGGAGGGTGTCGAACTCGCCGACAAGACCCTCGGCATCGTCGGGCTCGGCCGGATCGGCAAGCTCGTCGCCGATCGCGCCAAGGGCTTCGGGATGCGCCTGGTCGCGTACGACCCGTTCGTGTCGGAGGATCGGGCCAAGAAGATGGGTGTCGAGCTGCTCGCGCTCGACCAAGTGGTTGCCGAGTCCGACTTCCTCACCGTGCACCTCCCGAAGACTGCCGAGACGGTGGGGCTGATCAATCGCGACCTGCTGCTCAAGGCCAAGCCGAGCCTGCGGGTCGTCAACGTCGCTCGCGGCGGCATCGTGGACGAGGGTGACCTCGCCGATTGCCTGCGCGAGGGGATCATCGCCGGTGCTGCGCTCGACGTGTTCTCCACGGAACCGATGACCGATTCGCCGCTGTTCGAGATCGACTCGGTGATCGTCACGCCGCATCTCGGTGCCAGCACCCGCGAGGCGCAGGACAAGGCCGGCGACACGATCGCAACGATGGTGCAGCTCGCCCTTGCCGGCGAGTTCGTCCCGTTCGCGGTCAACGTCAACGCGGCCGAGGCCAGCGAGACCATCCGCCCGTACCTCCCACTGGCCGAACGGCTCGGAAGTCTGTTCGTGTCGCTCGTCGGTGTGTTGCCGTCAGAACTCGAGATCTGCTGCGAGGGCGAGATCGCCGGCTACGACACTCGCATCCTGGAGTTGGCGGTCCTGAAGGGGTTCTTCGGAGCGATCTCCGACGAGCCGGTCACCTACGTCAACGCCCCCCAGCTCGCCAAGCAGCACGGTGTCGAGGTGCGAGACGTGTGTTCGGCGACCTCGCCCGACTACGTCAACCTGCTGTCGCTGCGCGGTGGCGGGCACTCGATCTCGGGCACGCTCGCGGGTCCGAAGGCGGCGCAGCGCATCGTCAACATCGACGACACGCCGTTCGACGTCCCGCCGGTCGACAACATGGTCGTCATCCAGAACGACGATCGCCCGGGTGTCATCGGCACCGTCGGCACGCTGCTCGGCAACGCCGGGGTGAACATCTCCGACATGGACGTCAGCCGCGTCACCGGCTCGG
>DATKXG010000313.1:0-3756 GCA_035529175.1 Ilumatobacteraceae bacterium | reverse complement strand
GGATCGCGACGTCGCTGTCGCCGCCGACCAGGATCGGGATCGTCGGCTGGACCGGTCGTGGGCTGCAGGTGACCGTCGGGAAGTCGACGAACTCGCCGTGGAACTCGACCTCGGGGCCGGACCACAGGGTGCGCATCGCCTCGATGTACTCGTCGTTGCGGGCGCCGCGGCGCTCCCACGGAACCCCGAGCGCTTGGAACTCCTCCTGCAGCCAGCCGACGCCGAGGCCGAGTTCGACCTTGCCACCCGAGAGCTGGTCGAGCGTCGCGAGCTCCTTCGCGAGGATCAACGGGTTGCGCTGCGGCACGATCAGGATGCAGGTACCCAGGCGCATCGACGGGGCCGCCGCCGCGGCGAACGCCAGCCAGATCAGCGGGTCCGGGATCGGCGTGTCGGGCATCGCCGGGATCTTGCCGTCGGCCGTGTACGGGTACGACGACTCGATCTTCGACGGCAGGATGACGTGCTCACCGCCCCACAGCGACTCGAAACCCGCCGCCTCCGCGCGACGACAGATCTCCATCGATGCCTGGTGATCGATGGCAATGCTGCTGGCGAACGCCAATCCGAACTTCATGTACGGCCCCTCTCCGGTCGAAGATCAGAAATTTACTCGTGGTACGTTTCCGCCGACGACTCGGACGACAACACCGACTTGGAGCGTGACGCAATGACCGACCAACCCGTTGACTACGAAGACCTGACCTCGATGCAACTCGACGACGCCGCGCTGGCGAGCCTCGTCGAGCCCGGCGGCGAGTGCATCTTCAACTGGACCAATGCGCAGGGATATCCCGTCGGCGTGGTGGTCGCCTACGTGTGGCGCGACGGCAAGTTCTGGACGACGTGCGCCGACCGTCGCAAGCGGGTGCCGGCGTTGAAGAAGCGGCCGCAGTCGGGCGTCGTGATCAACCGGGGCGGCAAGACGGCGTCGTACAAGGGCGACTCGATCGTGCACGCCAACGGCGACCCCGGCTTCGACGAGTTGAAGTCGTGGTTCTACGACACGCTGTCCGGCGTGGCGTCGAGCCCGGACGACGAGTACCGCAAGGCGTTCCGCAAGTTCCTCGACTCACCGCACCGCGTGATCATCGAGACCGAGGCCAACCTCGTCGTCGCCTTCGACACGGTCAAGTTCGCCGCGTTCACCAACGAAGCCATCGCCGCCGGCCAAGCCTGACGATTACATCAGCCGCGGCCGAGCAAGGCGTCGCCGACGAGGAACGTCTGCACGTCGCGCATGATGCGCGGGCCCACGTGCTCGCGGATCGTCTCCAGGCCCGCGTCAGCGGCGGAATCGCCGGCGCGCTGGAGTTCGTCGAGGTCGATCATCGACTCCTGAAGGGCGAAACCGAGTTCGCGGTGTGCGGCCATCAGGACGTCACGGCCGATCGGGATCGGGACCTCGTCGCCCTGCCCCAGCGTCGCCGCCCGCTCGCGGATGCGGTCGGCCGCTGCCCCCGACGTATCGCCGATCGCGCCGGCAACGTCGCGCAGCACCCCCATCATCTGGTTGTGTTCCTCGGCGAGGTACTGGTCATACACGGGCAGGAGTTGGCGGATCCCCTGGATGATCGACTGCATCATCTGTGCGCTTGCGGCGGCCTTCGGGTTGACGACGTTCGGAAGGATGTCCGTGCTGATGCTGATCAGCACCCCTTCCAGCATCTGGTCGATACTCGGTGACGTGTTCACTGTGGGACCCCCGGGTAGTTGAGCAGACGGAGCAGGTTCGGGACCGTGCCGCCTGCCGATTGCGCGAGATAGAGGTGCATGAACTCGGTGGACTCACCGTCGATGCGGCGCTTGATCGCCGCCTGTACCGGGACGGCGATGTTCGCGGTGCCGAACAGCGTGAAGTAGTCGACCTCGTCCTGGGTGATGTCGAAGCCGGTGAGCTTGTTGTAGTAGGCGAGGAAGCCGCCCTCGTCGATCGGGTGGGCCATTACGTTCGTGTTCGAGAGGATGTCCATCGTGGTCATCCAGCCGAGGTCTTCGCGCGGGTCGCCGATGCGAGCGTTCTCCCAGTCGATCAGGGCGGTGACCCTGCCGCCCTCGTACAGGAAGTTGGCCGGGTTGAAGTCGCCGTGGACGAGCACGAGCGGGAGTGGTCGTGGCTTGTCGCGCCGCAGCGTGAGGAACAGGTCGAGCACGGTCATCACGCTCGGGTCGTAGTTGATCGTCGGGAACGACCGCACGTAGTAGTCGATCGTCGTGTCCATGTACGTGTCCCACGTGGTCGCGTCGATGCCTTCGTCGCGCGGGTCGGCAAGGCGGCCGTGCGGGTCGATTCTGGAGACGTCGGCGGTGTGCAGCTCGACGAGCACCTCACACAGGTGACGCATCACGTCGTCAGCGTGGTGGACGTCGGGACCGTCGTGGAACAGGTCCGACGTCTGGGAGTTGCCGTGCATCCGCTGGATGACCATCGCCGGCTCGCCGAACCGTTCGGCGTTCATCTCGTGGCCGAGGCTGCGGCTGATCGGGATGTTCGTGTGCATCCGCAGCGCTTCGATCAGATCGTGTTCGATCGCCCGGCTCGTCTGCAGGATCGACACCGCCGGCGGCGGGTCCTTGCGCAGGATCAGCGGGTGGTGCTCCTCTCCCATCGACGACTTCACCACCGCATCGAAGCGGTAGGTCTCTCGCGAGTAACCACCGGGTATCGGCTCGAAGCCGGTCACCTCGATGTGGTCGGCCTCCGGGAAGTATTCCCTCAGCAGTTCGAGTAGTTGTGATTCCATCAACCAAGCCCCCTTGTTGAAGTGCGGGAGAACGTAACACAACTCGTGACAGCAGATTGCGTGGCGCGGGTCACCTCTGATCCGTCTCCGCGGCGGCGGTTCTGCTGAGCTGCAGGCATGCAGTTCGGCATCTTCTACGAACACCAGCTCCCGAAGCCGTGGAGCGACGACGACGAGTTCTGTCTGTTGCGCGACGCGCTCGATCAGGTCGAGCTCGCCGACCGGCTCGGCTTCGACTACGCGTGGGAGGTCGAACACCACTTCCTCGACGAGTACTCGCATTCGTCCGCGCCCGAGGTGTTCCTCGCCGCGGCGGCAGCTCGCACGTCACGGATCCGGCTGGGCCACGGCATCCGTCAGGTCATTCCGAAGTACAACCACCCGGCGCGCACGGCCGAGGGACTGGCGACGCTCGACCTGATCTCCGACGGCCGCGTCGACTTCGGCATCGGTGAGGGGGCGACCCGGCTGGAGCTGCACGGCTTCGACATCCCGGCCAAGCAGAAGCGGGCGATGGCGCTGGAGGCCGCCGAGCAGGTCGCGAACATGATGGTGCTCGACCCGTACCCCGGCTACGAGTCCGAGACGTTCTCGATGCCGTGCCGCAACGTGCTGCCCAAACCGCGCCAGAAGCCGCATCCGCCGATGTGGATGGCGTGCACGAACCGCGACACGATCAAGGTGGCCGCCCGCCACGGGATCGGCGCGTTGGCGTTCAGCTTCGTCGACCCGGACGAGGCGCGGTCGTGGGTTGACGTGTACTACGACATCATCAAGAGCGACGAGTGCGTGCCACTCGGCCACACCATCAACGCCAACATCGCGCTGGTCACCGGGTTCTCGCTGCACGAGGACCGCGCCGAGGCGATCCGGCGCGGGCAGGAGGGCTTCGAGTTCTTCGGCTACGCGCTCAACGCGCTCGTCGCACACGATCAGGTGCCGGGTCGCACCGACCTGTGGGGTGAGTTCCAGGCCCGGCGCTCCCCCGACAGCGTCGAGCGCAAGATCGCTG
>DATKXG010000312.1:0-2765 GCA_035529175.1 Ilumatobacteraceae bacterium | reverse complement strand
GGCGTGTTGCGGCTCTTGCTGGCCAGCTTGGCCGGCACGACCTCCCACACTTCGTGGGGGTCGAAGACGGTCAGATTGGCAGGCTCGCCGGGGGCGATCGGGCGACCATGACGATCGGCCACCCCGGCGATCGCTGCCGGCTTCCACGACAGCGCGGCGACCACGTCGGCGAGCTCCATGTCCAGCGCGGCAAGCGACACGCCGAGTGCGGTCTCGAGCCCGAGCATGCCCGGCGGCGCCTGGTCGAGTGGCTGCTCCTTGGTCTCGGGCGCGTGCGGCGCATGGTCGGTCGCGATCGCGTCGATCGTGCCGTCGGCGAGCCCAGCCCGGATCGCCGCGAGATCGTGCGGAGTGCGCAGCGGCGGGTTGACCTTGTAGAGCGCGTCGTAGGTCTCGAGGCGCTCGTCGGTGAGGCTGAAGTGGTGTGGTGTCGCCTCGGCCGTGATCGCCAGACCATCGGCCTTGGCCGTCCGGACGAGTTCGACACTCTTGGCGGTCGACAGGTGCAAGAAGTGCATCCCGACGCCGGTGAGCCGAACCAGTTCGATGTCGCGGTGGAGCATCAACTCCTCGGCGATCGATGGCCAGCCGGGCAGACCGAGCCGGCTGCAGCACGCTCCTTCGTGCATGACGGCGCCTTCGGTGAGCCGTTCGACCTCGCAGTGCTGGGCCAGAGTGATCCCGAGCCCGTCGGCATACTCGAGAGCCCGTCGCATCAGCAGCGGGTCCTGCACGCCGTTGCCGTCGTCGGTGAAGATCTTCACGCCCGCGCGGGCGAGCTCGGCAAAGGGAGTCAGCTGGGCGCCAGCGCGGCCGACGGTGATCGATCCGGATGGCAGGACCTCGCAGAGTCCTGCTCGCTCGCCTTGGCGGCGCACGAAGTCGACGATCTCGACGCTGTCCTGCGTCGGATCGGTGTTGGGCATCGCGACCACCGCAGTGAATCCCCCGAGCGCGGCGGCCCGGCTGCCGGTCTCGATCGTCTCGGCCTCCTCCCGTCCCGGCTCGCGCAGGTGCACGTGCAGATCGACGAACCCGGGTGACACGACCAGGCCGGTGGCATCGATCACGTCGTCGCCGTCGACAGGCGACACCTGGGCGGCGACTTCGACGATGGCCGTACCGTCGATGCGGACGTCGACGCGACGTTCGCCGTTCGGGTCGATGACGCGGGCGCCGGTGATCAACAGGCTCACTGCGAGCCCCCTTCCGTGATGATGTCGGAGACGCGGGCGGTACTTCCCGAACCGAGCAGGTCGAACAGGACGGCCATCCGGACGGCGATACCGTTGGTGACCTGCTGGGTGATCACCGCGCCGGGCAGCTCGGCCGGATCGACGGCGATCTCGACGCCGCGGTTCATCGGGCCCGGGTGCATGATCAGGACCTGCGACGCGAGCACCGCCGCCCGCCGCGGCGTGAGGCCGAATCGCTCGGTGTACTCGCGCAGATTCGGGACCAGCGCCTCGTTCATGCGCTCCTGCTGCATCCGCAACAGGTACAGCACGTCGATGTCGGCGAGCACGTCGTCGAGACGGTCGGTGACCGCATCGGCGAACGAATCGCCGGCGTCGGGCGGCAAGAGCGTTCGCGGCGCCACGACGGTGACGTGCACACCCAGCAGGCGCATTGCGGCGATCGTGCTACGCGCAACGCGGCTGTGCTTCACGTCGCCGACGATCGCCATGCGGAGCCCGTCGAGGCCGCCGGTGCGACCGAGGGCGCTGCGCACGGTGTACGCGTCGAGCAGTGCCTGGGTGGGGTGCGCATGCCAGCCGTCGCCCGCGTTGATCACGCTGGCGGTCGTCCACTGGTCGATCAGCTGCGGCGCGCCACTCGATCGGTGTCGGACCACGAACGCATCGACGCCCATGGCAGCGATCGTCTCGATGGTGTCGCGCAGGCTCTCGCCCTTGTTGAGGCTCGACTGCGACACGGCGAACGTCATGGTGTCCGCCGAGAGCCGCTTGGCGGCGGTCTCGAAGCTCAGGCGGGTGCGCGTCGAGTCCTCGAAGAAGACGCTGCACACGGTCTTGCCCCGCAGTGCCGGCACCTTCGGGTTGGCACGACGGTTCACTTCGGCCATGTGGTCGGCGAGGTCGAGGATGCGCACGATGCCGTCGGCGCCGAGGTCGTCGATCGTGAGCAGCGATCGTGCCGGCGTGTCGTGCTGGGTCACGAGATCACGACCCCGTCGGCGTCGGCGGTGACCTGCTCGTCGGCGCTCGTCGGCAGGTTCTTGCCGATGTAGTCGGGACGGATGGGCAGCTCACGGTGGCCGCGGTCGACGAGAACGGCGAGCTGCACCGCTCGTGGCCGCCCGTAGTCCGACACGGCGTCGAGTGCGGCCCGGACGGTTCGCCCGGTGTAGAGCACGTCGTCGACCAGCACGACGGTGGCGCCGTCGATGTCGCCGGGGAGGTCGCTGACCGCTCCGGGGGTGACCGGTCGCAGTCCGATGTCGTCGCGGTAGAGGCTGGCGTCGACGGAGCCGACCGGGACGGCGGTGCTGATGCGTGCGATCTCGGCGCCGAGCCGCTCGGCCAGCCACACACCGCCCTGCTGGATGCCGACGAGGACCACGCCGTCGAGACCTCGATTGCGCTCGATGATCTCGTGCGCCATCCGGGTGATCGCCCGGCGGACGTCGTCGGACCCGAGGACCCGCTTCTCTGGAACCATGTGTCTCCTCCGTGCGGGCCTCACGGGACCCGCTTCACGGTGAGTTCGAACGTAGCAGCAACTACTGTCGGCGGCATGCATGA
>DATKXG010000311.1:0-2319 GCA_035529175.1 Ilumatobacteraceae bacterium | reverse complement strand
CAGGCCCTCTTCGACGACGAGGAGGTCGAGGTGCTGTCGTACGAAGGTGGCAAGCGCATCGCGGCGGCACTCGGCGACAAGAAGTTCTGCATCCTGCGCAACCACGGGTCGCTGACCGTCGGTGGCTCGGTGGAGGAGGCGGTCGGCTGGTTCGTGATGAGCGAGCGGGTCGCCGAGGTGCACGTCAAAGCGCCCGACGGGATCCCGATCTCCGACGAGGCGGCAGCCATCGCCGCCGAGACCCTGGCGCCCGCCTCCACCGGGTGGCGGCTGTTCCAGTGGCTACTGCGCAGCGTCGTCGACGACCCGACCATCGTCGACTGACGCAGCGCTCGCGCCCGGACCCTCGATGCGGAGGTGTTCGACGACGAGCGTGACCAGCAGGATCAGGTCGACGAGGATCAGGAGAACGACGCCGTCCAGATCGTCGGCGACCAGCATGAGGAGCCCGATCATCGCGACTGCTGCGAGGCGCTCGCCGGCGATCACGCCGAAGGACCGGAACACGCCGATGCCGACGCCGGTGAAGTACAGGAAGATACCGGCGGCGCCCATGGCTCGGAATGCCGCGGGCAGGGGATCGGTGGGGTGGAGCGCCATCTCCTCCATGGCGACCGCAGCGAGGATGATGCCGGCGACGATGGGTGCGTGGGCGTACGTGTACACGTCGCGAGCGAAACGCCCACGCTCTGATGGCGGGGTCGTTTCGGCTCGGTGCTCGAAGGCTGGTTGCACCCGGTCGAAGTAGGCCCACCAGAGCAGCCCGGCGAAGACTGCTGCGGCAACGAGTGCGATCACCGACTCGGCCGGAACGCCGCCCTCGTCCAAGGGCTTGGCGACGGCGTTGCCGAGGGCGACGATCACCTCGCCGAGCGCGACGATGATGATCAGCCCGTGACGTTCGGCGAAGTGTCCGGCTCGGATGATCCATTCGCTGCCGCCGGCTCGAACCGTCGCAACGACGAAGATCCCGATGCCGACGACCCACGCAACCCTGCGGGCGTCACCGTCGAGGAACCCGCCGGTGACGATCACCGCCATTGCGACGATGTTCGGTGCGGCGTAGCGGATGGCGGAACGGCGAACGACGCTGTCGGGGGCGAGTCCGAGGATCATCATCGCCAGCGCTGTGAGGAAGATGATCGCGAGCGGGATGGCAAACAGGCCACCGCCCTGATCGAACGCAGTCGAGATCGACGCTGCCATCGGGACGCTGGCTGCCGTGGCGGTCAGGAACAGCAGCCGAACTTCTCGCGTGTTGCCTGGCACGGCGTTGGCGGACCAGGCGAACTGTGACCACGGGAGCCAGAGCAGCAGGAAGATCAGTGTGGCGTCGCGGATCGTCTGCCACGTGGGCTCGGCCAGCAACAGACCGACGATCTGCGAGAAGGCGAAGACGAACGCCAGGTCGAAGAAGAGCTCGACCGGGTCAGCGGTGAAATCCTCGTCGAGATCGGGAACCAGTAGCCCGCGCATGCATCGACCGTAGCCATTCTCGGGTGTCGTGCGAGCGAGAATGCTCCCGACCCGCTCTCACCTCGGCTGCCCAACCGATGTCGGTCAGGCGGCGGCTTGTCGGGTGGGCGGGCCCGTCGTGTGGGTGGTGCCGTCGGGGAGGGTGAGGGTCAGCTCTCGGTTGGGGCCGAGTTCGATGGTCCAGCCGTCGTCGTGAATCTTTGCGTGATGCACCGAGCAGACAGGTGGGAGATTGTCGAGGTCGGCACGGCCTCCGAGGCTCCACCAGATGACGTGGTGGAGTTTGCAGCGGTCGTAGTGCACCGAGCAGCCCGGAATGCCGCACGTCGCGTACAGACCCCGGAGGGCCCGACGCTGGGCACGGTTCGCGAGTCGGGTGGTGCGGCCCAGGTTCAGTTCGCCTGGTGCGTGTAACAGGACCCCGTTGCAGACCACCACGGCGTGGATGTCGGCCGTGCCGGCCAGGGCGGCGAGCACTTGCGGAGGGATCTCGACGGGGATCGAGAACTCTGCGACGGGTCCCGTCGGGTGCTGGGCGTTGGCGTCGATGACCACGACGAACTCCGCCCGCCCCGGAGTATTCGCTCCGGTGGCACCCTCGAGGAGCCGGGCCAACGCGTGGGCGTTCAGGAACTGCTGCTTCTCGATCGGGTCGGTCGGGCAGCCGTCAGGGGTCTGCTCGGCGAACAGTGCCTCGCGTGCTGCGTCGAGCTTCGCGGCGAGGCGGGCGCCGGTGAGGGGATCGAACCGGCCCCGCAGATTCCACATCCCCTCGGCGTCGACCCACGACGACACACGCGTCGCTCGACGCTGCCGTTCCAGGCGGTCCATGCCGTCGTCGGT
>DATKXG010000310.1:0-2851 GCA_035529175.1 Ilumatobacteraceae bacterium | reverse complement strand
AACCACATCAGCGACCACGACTGCCAACTCGTCGAGTACCGCATCAACACCATCCCACGCCGATCACTCAACTGGGACACCGCCCTCAACGTCTACCATCACCTCAGCGCATCGACCCCCTGAACCGACGCAGACCCCAGGCGTAATCGCGTGCCCCCAGATGCGACACCGCCCGCCCCCGGGGAGTGGGGCGGGCGGTGTCGCTCCAGGAGGTCAGGTTGTTCAGTCGCAGACGCCCAAGAGATCCTCTTCGCCGTCGAGGTGAAGCTGGATGATGTCGGCGAGAGCACCAGGACTGCCCTTGGCGACTCCGCTCTTGGCGGATCCGGGGAGTGCCGAGAGGTTGGCGGCGACGCACTTACCGTCACGCGGGGCGGCGCTGGCGGGGCCGGTGGCTCCGAATCCGACGGTGGCGGCGGCGACGCCGGCGGTGAGTGCAATGGCAATCTTCTTACGCATGGTTTTACTCCTCAATGGTGTGGCGGATGACACCACCTCTACGGAGCCCACACAATCCCGGATGAGAATTTGTTACATCACGGGTCAGACCCGCGATGTAATCGACGTCAGAACGGGCGGTCGTCTGGCGGCTGTGTGCTGGGGCCTACGTGGGCGTCGAGCCAGGCGCAGAGGTCGGCGACGCCGGTCCACGTGTCGCGGATGCGCTTGGCGGCGCCGGCGCTGTGGATCCACTTCGGGGCGCCGTACTCACGTATCGCGATCAGGCCCTTCCGACGCAGCAGCTCGATCCGAGGGTGATCCTTCGGATACCCACGCGGCGCCGTCTTCAGTTCGTCGATCGCACCGATCGAGTACTTGCGCTTCTCGGCGTCGGCCACCAGGCGGGCGAGTTCGCTCCCGGTCGCGTCACCGTCGATCGCTATGCGGAACCGTTCGAGCTGGTCCTTCGCCATGGCGTAGCACCCGGCGCCGACCATCAATCCCGAGGCCGAGAACTGCACGTAGTGCCCGGCGCCGCCCTCCGACTCACCGTACGCGCCCTGCGCCGTCTTGTACGGCGGCTTGTTCTTCGAGAAGCGGACGTCGTTGTAGGGCCGAAACATGTGGAACGGTCCGTAGTCGGCCAGCGCCTCGGTCAGCTCGACCATCGGCTGCTTGACGAACTCGTCGTAACGATGCTTGTTCGCCTGCCAGAACGCCCGGGAGTTGTCGGCGTCGAGCTGCTCGTAGAACTCGACCCCCTCGACCGGAAACCCGCTGAACGCCATGGGCGAGACGGTACCCCACCCCGAAATTCGGAGCCATTGTCGCTGCCAGCGCAACGATGGCTCCGAAATTCCGTGACGACGCTCGGTCGAGCTGAAATTCGGTGGGACCGACGCGCCCAGCGCAATGTTGGCTCCGAATTTCGCAGTGGGCGGCTGGCGGGCGTGTCGTCGAGGCCGGGTGTGGCCTAGGTTCGGGCTCCATGGCTGACCTGTTTCTCGGTGGGGCGATCGATCCGGCGACGCACGAGCGCACGGCGACCGACGCGTCCGGCAACACCACGGTGCTGACCGACTCGCTGACGACGCACGGCGTGATCGTCGGGATGACCGGGTCGGGCAAGACCGGACTCGGGGTGATCCTGATCGAGGAGGCGCTTCGGGCCGGACTGCCGGTACTTGCGATCGACCCCAAAGGCGATCTCACCAACCTGTGCCTCACGTTCCCCGACCTCTCCCCCGCCGACTTCCGCCCGTGGATCGACGAGGCGCAGGCGACCAACGCCGGTGAGACACCCGACGACTTCGCCGCGAGCCAGGCCGAACTGTGGCGCAACGGCCTCGACAAGTGGGGCCTCGCCGGCGCCGACATCGGCGCGCTCCGGGCCAAGACCGACTTCACGATCTACACGCCCGGCTCGCAGGCCGGCGTGCCGATCGACATCGTCGGATCGCTGCAGGTGCCCGCCGACATGACCGACGCCGAGGTGGTCGCCGACGAGATCGAGGGCTACGTCACCGGCCTGCTCGGCCTGGTCGGCATCTCCGCCGATCCGCTGGCCAGCCGCGAGCACATCTTGCTGTCGAACCTGATCCACCATTCGTGGAGTGAGGGCCGCCCGCTCGATCTGATGACGCTCGTCGGAATGATCCCCTCGCCGCCGATCCGCAAGCTCGGCGTGTTCGACGTCGACCAGTTCTTCCCCGCCGACGACCGCATGGCGCTGGCGATGAAGCTCAACGGCCTGCTGGCGTCGCCGTCGTTCGCGTCGTGGGCGATGGGGTCAGCGCTCGACATCCAGTCGCTCCTCTTCACCCCCGACGGCCGCGGCCGCTGCGCCATCGTCACCACCGCGCACCTGTCCGACGACGAGCGCCAGTTCGTCACGTCGCTGATCCTCGCCAAGCTGGTCACGTGGATGCGCCGCCAGAGCGGCACCACCGACCTGCGAGCGATGCTCTACATGGACGAGGTCGCCGGCTACCTCCCGCCCACCGAGAAGCCGCCGACGAAGAAGCCGATCATGACGCTGATGAAGCAGGCCCGGGCGTTCGGCGTCGGGGTGGTGCTGTCGACGCAGAACCCGGTCGACCTCGACTACAAGGCGATGTCGAATGCCGGCACCTGGATGATCGGCCGCCTGCAGACCGATCGCGACAAGGCGCGCCTGCTCGACGGGATGGCGTCGGCGGCTGGGAGCGTCGACGTCGGTGCGATCGATGCCACGATCTCCGGCCTCGGCAAGCGCGAGTTCGTCCTGCGCCGCGCCGGCAAGGACCAGCCCGAGGTGTTCACGACCCGCTGGGCGATGTCGTATCTCCGCGGTCCGATGACCCGCGACCAGATCGCCCAGGTCATGGTCGACGCCACTCCCCCGGCGAACCCTGTCTTTCCGGACCCGACC
>DATKXG010000309.1:0-13044 GCA_035529175.1 Ilumatobacteraceae bacterium | reverse complement strand
GGGCTGTACGGCAACCGTGAGCTGACCATCCGCTGCAACGGCCTCGACACCGAGTGGGGGAGCGACGACGTGACTGCTGCGGCCGGCGCACGCCCGTCCGCGGTGGTCATCCCGAAGGTCGATTCGGTCGACTACGTCGAGCGGGTCGCTTCGTTGCTCGACGCTGCGGGCGCGAGCGACGTGATGATCTGGCCGATGATCGAGACGCCGACGGCGATGTTCAACGCCCGCGAGATCGCGGCGCACCCACGGGTTGCCGTGCTCGTGATGGGCACCAACGACCTCGCCAAGGAGCTGCGCTCGCCGCTGGTGCCAGGCCGTCACCCACTTGTCGTGCACCTGGCTACGGCGCTGCTCGCCGCCAGGGAGGCCGGCAAGGTGATCCTCGACGGGGTCTACAACGACGTGAAGAACGCCGAGGGGTTCGAGGTCGAGTGCCGGCAGGGCATGGAGATGGGCTTCGACGGCAAGACGTTGGTCCACCCGAGCCAGGTCGAGCCGGCGAACGACATGTGGGCGCCGTCGGCCGACGACATCGACTACGCCGAGCGGGTCATCGCAGCGTTCGACGACGCGGTCGCCGACGGTCGGGGTGTGGTCACCGTCGACGGTCGCATGATCGAGAACCTCCACGTCGACAACGCCCGCCGCGTGCTCGCCACCGCCGCCGCGATCGCTGCGCGCGACTGATCGCCGCAAGCCCGCCAGGCGTCGTTGCCGGCGTCGGCGTAGTCAGAGCGACCGGAGCGCCGCCGCGAGGTCTTCGGGCACCACGGGGTTGAAGTACTCGCCGGTCGCCACTTCGGCCGCGGCGATGAAGCGCTGGATCCCAGCGGCACGCCAGGGCGAGACGATGTCGATGTTGAACCATGCCTGCGACCAGTCGCCACCGTCGGTCGGCCTCTGGTGCAGCCACATCATGTACGGCAACGCTCGGTCGTAGAGGGCATCGAGTCGGGTGAACGTGTCGACCAGGACACTGGCGAGAGCGGTACGTGCATCGTCGTGCAGCGAGGCCAGGTCGGAGACCTGCGCATCCGGTGAAATCGACAGCGCGATCGGAAACGGGCTCGCGACGGGAACCGAGACGGTCCACCCGTCTGATGCCGCGACCAGGCGATCGCCAGGATCGGCGTCGGGCTTCCATCCGGCACGCAGGAGTGCGAGTTGGCGTTCGGGGACGTGATCGAACGCGTAGATCTGTCCGTGCGGGTGTGTGATCGTGGCACCGATCTCCGGGCCGCGGTTCTCGAACACGAGCACGTAGTCGACGTCGTCACGCGAGCCGAGCTCGAGGGTCCGCTCGGCCCACAGGTCGATGACGCGCCGTGCACCATCGACGCCGAGCGAGGCGAACGTCGCGTCGTGGTCCGACGTGTACAGGACGACCTCGCAGCGTTCATCGGGCATGGCGGGCCAGCGATTCGGGAACCAGCGGACGTCGTACGGCTCGGGGGCCTCGACTCCGCCGACGCAGAACGGACAGCCGGTCGAGGGCAGGTTCGGTCGTCCTTGACGGGCGCCGACCACGTGGACGCGCGTGCCGAGCGTGGGGTCGACGCGGAGATCTTCGGTTGTCATCGAGGTCAACGCAGCGGACGACCGTCGGTCGGATCGAAGAAGTGGGCCAGGTGCGTCTTCAGGGCCAGACGGATGTGCTCGCCCATCGCGACGATGTGGACGCCGTCGATCCGGGCGATGATCGGCGTGCCGTCGACCGGTGCGTCCTCGTCGGGGTCGAGCGACTCTCCGTCGA
The DNA here is from genome assembly GCA_035529175.1 of Ilumatobacteraceae bacterium. Lineage (GTDB taxonomy): Bacteria > Actinomycetota > Acidimicrobiia > Acidimicrobiales > Ilumatobacteraceae > Sva-07. The sequence continues at coordinate 11,288 of DATKXG010000309.1, read as the reverse complement.
TCGACACCGGCGGGACGTCGAACCTGGTGTGGACGTGCACCTCGGCGCCCATGGCCTCGGCCAGTTCGACCTCGACACCGATGATCTGGTCGTCGCCGACGTCGATGTCGCCGGCGAGGGCGAAGTGCTCGGGCCGCATCCCGAAGATCACTTGCGTACCGTCGCGTTGCAGGAGACCCGGATACCGCTCGACAGCGCCCGGGGCGAGGCGGATGCGATGCTCGGCGAACGACACGAACACCGTGCCGTCTTCGATGGTGACGTCGGAGGTGATCAGGTTCATCGCCGGGCTGCCGATGAACGACGCGACGAAGAGGTTCGCCGGCGTGAGGTACAGCTCCTGCGGTGGAGCAACCTGCTGGAGAATGCCATTGCGCATGACCGCGACGCGGTGGCCCATGGTCATCGCCTCGACCTGGTCGTGGGTGACGTACACCATGGTCGTCCCGAGGCGCGCCTGCAACTGGATGATGTCGGAGCGCATCTGGACGCGGAGCTTGGCGTCGAGGTTCGACAACGGCTCGTCCATCAGGAACACCTTGGGCGACCGGACGATCGCGCGACCCATAGCGACGCGCTGGCGCTGGCCTCCCGACAGCGCCTTGGGCAGCCGATCGAGGTACTCGGTGAGCCCCAGCATCTCAGCAGCGTTCTCGACGCGGCCTCTCGCCTCGGTCTTGTCCATCTTGGCGACCTCGAGGGCGAAGCCGATGTTCTCGCGAACGGTCATGTGCGGGTACAGCGCATAGTTCTGGAACACCATGGCGATGTCGCGATCTCCCGGCGGCAGGTCGTTGACCACCTGCTCGTCGATGCGCAGTTCGCCGCCGGTGATCTCCTCGAGGCCGGCGAGCATCCGCAACGCGGTCGACTTGCCGCACCCCGAGGGGCCGACGAGCACCATGAACTCACCGTCGGCGATGTCGAGGTCGAGTGCGTCGACGGCTTTGGGTCCGTCCTTGTAGCGCTTGGTGACCTGGGAGAACGTGACTGCTGACATGGTGGGGCCTCACTTGAGTCCGCTGGAGGCGGAGTTCTCGACGAAGTAGCGCTGGGCGAACAGGAACACGAGGATCGGTGGGGTCATGGCGAGCACGGCGCCGGCGAACACGAGGTTCGTGTCGGTGCTCGATCGTCCGCCGAGGGTGGCGAGGGTGAGCGTGAGCAGGCCGTTGTCCGGATTGCCCGAGTTGATGATGACCAGTGGCCAGAAGAACGAGTTCCAGGCGTACAGGAATCCGAACGTCGCCAGTGTCGCGATCGCCGGGCGGGCCAGCGGGACCATCACCTTCCAGAGGATCGTCGCTCGGCTCGCACCGTCGATCAGCGCTGCCTCCTCGATCTCCTTCGGGATGCCCAGGAAGAACTGGCGCATCAGGAACGTCCCGTACGCCGTGAACACGAACGGGATGATCAGTGCCACGAGGTTGTCGGTCCAACCCAGCTGCAACATCAGCTGGAACAGCGGGATGATCAGCACGACGAACGGGATCATCACCGAACCGAGGTACAGCAGGAACAGTTGGTCGCGGCCCTTGAAGTCGATGCGAGCGAACGCGTAGCCGCCGAGCACCGACGTGACGATCTGGCCGACCACCACCGCGATCGTGACGAGCACGGTATTGGTCAGCGAGCGCCCGAGGTTCTTCTCGGTGACGACCTCGGAGAAGTTCTCGAAACGCGGCCCGAAGGTGCGGTCCGGTGTCGCCAGGTTGACGAGTTCGACGACGGACTCGCCGTCGCCGGTGATCGGGACGAACAGGCCGCCGACGGTGAGTCGGGCGCGGTAGACCTCGACCTGCTCGCCGTCGACATCGAGCAGGTAGATGGTTTCCTCGTCACCGTCGACGAGCGTGGTGCGGTCGGTCTCGGTGCCGTCGCCGGGTGGGCGGGCGATGACAACTGTGGGGTCGTCGATCCGTCGAAACTCCGCGATGGGGATGTCGTTGTCGGCAAGTGCGTACTCGCCGTCACGTCCGGGAAGCACGTACACCGTTGCGCTCTCGAGATCGCGTTCGGGATCGGTGATGGTCCGTTCGGTGCGGGGGACCAGCGACGGCGGATAGGTGAAGATGTCGGTGTTGCGCTTCAACGAGGTCGACACCGCCACGACGAACGGGAACAGCACGATGATCGCCACGGTGCCCAACAGGACATAGGTCGCCACTTTGACGGCGGTCGCCCGCGGGCCCTTGCGCCTGACGCTCATGCCATACCCCCTGTTGCGCCTTCGCGGTCTCGTCGGAACTGGGCGAAGGTGAACACGAAGATGATCGCGAACAGCACCCACGCCAGCGCCGAGGCATAGCCGCGGTTGTTGTCCTTGAACGCCTCGTTGTAGAGCGCGATGACCGGCGTCATCGTGGCGTTGTCGGGGCCGCCGGGCTGTGGTGTCGACAGGATCCACACGATGTCGAACAGCTGCAACGCCAGGATCGACGTGGTGATCAGCACATAGAAGGTGGTGTTGCGCAGCTGCGGCACGGTGATTCGCCGGAAGATCTTCCAGGTCCGGGCTCCGTCGATCTCGGCGGCCTCGTAGAGCTCCTTGGGGATCGCCTGGTGCCCGGCGAGGTAGAGCACGGTGTTGAACCCGAAGCTCATCCACGCGAACACGACGACCATCGCGAGCAGCGCGGTCGAGTTGTCGCTCAGCCACGCCTGGCCTTCGGCGGGCGCTTCGACGAACGGCAGAATGTCGCCGGCTCGCTTGATGAGGTAGTTGATCCAGCCGACGGTCGACTGGAACAGCTGGCCCCAGATGATGGCGACGCCGATGACGCCGGCCACCGACGGGACGAAGTAGATCGCGCGGAAGATCTTCATTCCGCGGAGTTGTGAGGCGAGGATGCTCGACAGGGCGAGCGCGGGCAGCACCGACAGCGGAACGGCGAGCACGAGGAAGATCGTGATATTTCGCAGCGACAGCCAGAAGGTGACGTCGCGAGCGCCGATCACCCAGTGCTGGCCGAACCAGTCGAGGTGCATCAGGACCTGGTAGTTCGCCTTGAGGACCTCGACGCCGGCGCCCGGGCCCGACGCGCTCGAGAAGTCGAGGCTGAGCGCTTCGACGTAGTTGTCGATACCGATGAAGGTGCGGCCGGTACCGGTGGTCTTCCAGTCGTAGAAGCTGACGACCAGCGAGAACAGCACCGGGCCGGCGAAGAAGAACAGGAAGCCGAGCAGGTTCGGCGACAGGAACGCGAGTCCGGTCAGCGTGCGCTCGGTGCTCGCCGTCGTGCCGAAGAGACGACCGATGTCACGACGCCAGACGAATCGAGTCGCAGCGAACGCCGCGGCGGCCAACAGCACCGTCGCGATCGTGACCGGCTGGACGATGCGTTCGAGGACGGTCGAGATCAGGCCGCTGGGGTCGGCCGCGACGACGAACCATGCGGATCCGATGGCGGCGACGATCCAGCCGGCACGTCGGAGCAGGCGCGGCCCGGGTGCCGCCGGCCGGTTCGCCGCGATCTGTCCGGCGATCAGCACCCAGAGCAGACCCACCGAGATGACCAGGAACGGTACGAAGGCCTTGCTCAGGCCTTCGCCGAGCTTGCCGATTGCAGTGAATCCGCCGAGCTGGTGCACGAACGCCACGGCGGCGACGACGAAGGTGAGGTAGCTGACGACCAGCGACGCCGTCCGACCCCATCGGCGGCGCTGATGGATTCCGAACGCCGATGCGGCGTGGGCGACGAAGGTCGCGATCGCGAAGAGCCGGAGGAACACGCCGATCGTCCCCGGGAGCTCCTCGTCGCCGCTGCGGCTCGCGAGCAGCATCATCACCACGGCGGCGACAGCGCCGGCGAGATGCCACAGCACGACCAGCTGCAGGCGGCGTTCGAGACCGCTCGGCGTCGTGCCAGGGCCGTGTTGTCCGACGGTCGGCGTCTCGCGCTCCGTCACGGTCGAGTCGACCATCGTCACCCCCTCCTCGAGAAGCTTCCGGAGAAGCCGGGCCACACCGTAGGTGAGCCCATCACAGAACAACCAGCCGACGTACACGACGTGCCGGGCACGTCGTGTACGTCGACCGAATCATTGCGTCATTGCGTCAACCGGCGTCAGCTGTCGAACGCTGCCGCCGTCTCGGAGCAGACCTTGGCTGCGTAGTCATCGACCGTGCGGGTGCCGTTGATCACGGCGGTCACGGCGTCGTTCATCGCGGTGTCGAAGGTCGGCCAGTCGCCGGCCCACAGCGGGCCTTCGGCGGTCGGGCTGTCCTGCAGACCGTCGATGAACGCCTGGTTGTTCTCCGGCGGCGTGAAGCCGAGGAACGCGTCGATGGCAGCGTCGCTCTGGCGGCTCGGGATGTTGGCCCCGAGCTCGCTGATCGAGGCCTGCGTGTCGGCGCTCGTCAGTGCCTGCACGAGTTCCCACGCTTCCTGCGGGTGCTCGGTGTTCGCGTTGACGACGTAGGCACCCCAGAACAGCCAGTTGCCCTGCGTGCCACCGGGGCCCGTCGGGAGCTGGACCACGTCCCAGTTGAAGTCGACGTCGGCGCGGGCGCCGGGCGTTGCCCAACGGCCGTTGGTGAACATGCCGACCGTTCCGGCCTTCCACGGGGCCTCGCCGTCCTCACCGAACGGCACGGCCAGGCTCGCGTCGTAGATGTCGACGACCTTCTGGATGCCGGCCACCGATTCGGCCGAGTCGAGGGCGCACTCGGTGCGGTCCTCGTTGAAGAAGCCACCGCCGGCCGCATTCATGAACGCTCCGTAGTTGGCCCACCAGCCATTCATCGCGAAGCCCTTGTTGGCGCCACCGAGATCGGTGACCTTCTGGGCAACGTCCTGGAATGCATCCCAGTCCCACTCGCCGGCTTCCGCGAGTGCCCGCGGGTCGTCGGCGCCGGCCTCGGCGATCAGGTCGTTGTTGAGGTACAGGGCGAACGTCGACACGTCGCGGGGCAGGCCCCACAGCTTGTCGCCGGGTGCTCCGGCCTCGGGATCGTATGCCAGGTGGTACATCGGCTCCGGGTAGAACTCGCTGGTGTCGAAGCCGTCGGCTGCGGCGAGTTCGCCGAGGTCGAGGATCAGGCCTTCGGACTGGAAGCGGGCGATGTCGGTGCCGGGAATCCAGAAGACGTCGGGCGCGGTGCCGTTCGCGATCTCGGTGACGAGCTGGTCCTGGTAGGGCGAGCCCTCGTTCGTGCCGGGCTCGTAGCTCAGGCTGAAGCCCTCGTTCGCGGCGTCGATCTCGTCGCTGATCCCGGCATACAGCTGGGCTTCGGCGTCGTTGTCCGGTCGGGTACGCCAGCGGATCTCGACACCGCTGCCGTCTCCGCCACTCTCACCGCCACCGTCGGCGGTGGTCTCACCGGTGGTGGCTTCGGGCTCACTGCCTTCCGTGGTGCCACCGTCGTCGTCGCTGCCGCAGGCGGCTGCGACGAGCGAGAGTGCGACCACTGCTGTGGCCGCCCTTCGTAGGTTCCTCACGTTGTTCCTCCCTCTTGGTGTGCATTCGATGCACACCATCTGTCCGGGCCGCTCGGGCGACCCGGTCTGTCATCCGGAGAGTTCCGGACGTTCTCGTGCCGACGTCACGCAACGATGACGTCGACACCTCGATCCTTGAGCCAGTCGACGTCGGCGTCTCGCACGTCGCTGTCGGTGACGACGACGTCGACGTCGTCGATCGAGCAGACGCTCGCCAAGGTCCTCGTGCCGATCTTCGAGCTGTCGGCCATGACCACGCAGCGCTGTGACGCCTCGATCATCGCTCGCTTCACGTTTGCCTCGGGCAGGTTGATGTTCGTGACCCCGGCGTTCGGATGGATGCCGTTGCAGCCGAGAAAGACCGTGTCGACGCTCAGTGTCTTCAGGAATGATCCTGCGAGCGGATCGACCAGCGAGTGCTGCTTCGGGCGCAGGGAGCCACCGGTGACCACGATCGAGAAGCGCGGGTGGGCGGCTTCGAGCGCCAGTGCGATGCTGATGCCGTTCGTGATGACGTTGAGCTCACCGAGGTCGGGCCGCGCGACGAGGCGTGCGGCGAACGCTGCTGCCGTGGTGCCGACGTCGACCAGGATCGATTCACCCGTCGAGACGAGTTCGGCAGCGGCTTGGGCGATGCGCCGCTTCTGGTCGGCTCGCTGGGTCGACACCTCCTCGAACGACTGCTCGCCGCGTGACCGGTTGACCGGCATCGCACCGCCGTGGACGCGTTGCACGAGGTGTCGCTGAGCGAGGGCGTCGAGGTCGTTGCGGGCGGTGACCGTGCTGACGCCGAACCGGTCGGACAGCTCTCGGACGCGGACGAAACCGCGCTCGCTGAGGTACTCGTGGGTGCGCTGCTGGCGGATCTCCGCCGGCAGGTTCTCCTCGACCTCGGTGTCCCCCATCACTTTCGTTATCTTTCATCATCTTTCGTTCGATGTCAATTCTCGAAAGCAAACGCAGGGACCGGTCGCCGAGCGCTACGGTTCCGGACGTGGGGTTGCCGACTGCACTGGACGACTACGAGTTCGACCTCCGGGGCTTCCTGGTGATCGCCGGCGCACTGTCCGATGACGAGCTCGGCGCGCTCAACGATGCCTACGACCGATTCCCCTCACTCGGGCACGGCGAGTGGTACGGCAACGCGCAGCGCCGCGACTACACCGCCGACACCGGGTTCGAACTGCACAACCTGCTCGACTGCGGCGACCCGAGTTTCGATGTGCTGATCGACCATCCGAGCTGGATCGACCATGCCCGTCGCTACGCTGGAGAAACGGGCACCTACGTCCAAGGGGTGACGATCGACGAACACATCGGGACGCTCCGCGGGGCGGGCGGGCACCATCCGGTCCACTCCGGCGGCCACGACGCGTCGGTCCGCACCCAGTACTCGTTTCGGAACGGTCGATTCCGCTGTGGCCAGCTCAACGTGCTCGTCGCTCTCACCGACATCGGTCCGGGCGACGGACCGACGATGATCGTGCCGGGCAGCCACAAGGCGAACTTCGTCCACCCGCTCACCGGCGACTATGCCGCCGGCGATCGCATGGACGACCTCCCTCACGCGGTTCCCGTGCACTGCCGCTCCGGTGACGCGTTGGTTTTCGTCGATGCGTGCATGCACGGAGGGAGCACGAGGACCACTGCCGGTGAACGCCGGGTGATCATCCTGCGCTACGGACCACCATGGGCGACCCCACGATTCGGTTACCAGCTTTCGCCCGGATTCCTCGATCGGCTCACTCCCGAGCGCCGCCGGATCATGCAACCGATCGTCCCGATCGCGCCCGGCTCGGCCGACGTCCCCGTCGACCTCCACTCGACGTACGAGCCGAGCGACTGACAATCATGCCTGGGGTCTGCGCCCAGGCGTGATTGGACCCCTGCTGCAATTCAGGGCGCTGCGGTGATCTTGGTCACGATCTCGTCGAAGGCGGCGTCGGCGTAGGCGATCATCTCGTCGTCGGTGCGGTCCTGGATGGGATGTGGCGTGAACACCCGGGCGACCGACGGGAATCCGAGCGACGTCGACTGGGCAATTGCCGCGTCGACGAACCCCTCTGAGGCGACGAAGACGCCCGGGATGCCACGCAGTTCCAGATCGCTGATGTCGTGCACACTGCACGACGTGCAACTGCCTCAATCGGCGAGCGCCTCGATCACCACGTGGCACTCGACCGAGATCTGGTGTCGCAGATCGACCGGTGCGGGCTTCGTGAAGGTCGGCTTGCGGTACCGCTTGACGTCGGCGCCGACGTCGATGAGTCGTTGCTCGAGCCGGTCGAGGAACACGTCACCGCGTGGCTTGGAGATGTCGAGCAGGCCGACGGAGAGCCCTGACAGTGTGGATGGCCGGGCGAGTCGCTGGCGTTCGGCGACCGTGCGCTCGCTGGTCGGATCGAGGATCGTGCGGGCGCTCATGACCGCTCAGTATGTCACGGCGCGTGTGACCGGCTTCGAGCCGACGTCGCCGTTCGCCCAGCCGCCGATGATCTCCGAGAACAGCCCGGTGCCGTTGCCGGCGTAGGTCAACATCAGGCCGCCGGGCCGGAACTTCGGCAGCGACGGTGCGTCTGCGAACGCCTCCGGGAGTCCTTCGGCCATGCCATCGGCACCACGCACCAGCTCCGAACCCGGACGGTTCAGGTGGGCCGAGATCCCGGCGACGATGTCCTCGCGTCCCCATCCGGCGTCGGCGAAGACTCGGGCGTGTTCCGGGCCCATCACCAGGATCGCATCGAAGCCGAGGACGAGCTTCGGATGATGCATCGCCTGCAGGCTCGCGGCGAGCGACCGGGCGAGCGACTCGGGCTCGCGTGAGAGTTGATCGACGACGCAGCGGGTTCCCTCGCCGGCGAACAGCGTGAGCGCATCGACACCCGGCTCGATGCCGTGCTCGACCGCGAGCGTGCCGTACGGCGACTCGACGTCGTTCTCGGCGAAGCAGAATCCGATCTTGCCCGGGCTGCCGTGCGTGGCTCGGTCGACTTCGCCCGGACGGCCACCGCCGACGTTGCGGACCACCAGCTGCAGCGCTCGCCCGATCGTGGAGTTCGCACGGTTGCCCTGACCGAGCGCATTGCCACCGGAGTTCATCCCGATCGCCCGTGTGCCCGGTCCACTGCACACGATCACCGGACCGACCGGCATCGTGGTCGCCAGCAGGCCGTGCATGTTGAACTCGTTCGTGCAGGCTGCCTCGACCGCGGTCAGCACCCACGGCAGGTACTCGGGGAGGCACCCAGCCATCACCGCGGCGACGGCCACCTTCTCGACGGTGACGTAGACCAGGTCCGGTGGCACGGTCGCGACGATGTCCGACGGCGTACGGGTCGTGCCGGACAGCATGCGCATCACGCGGGCCTCCGTCGGGGGCACCACCGGCAACCCGTCGGTCCAGCCGCGGGTGAACATCATCTCCATCTCGTCCTCGGCGTCGGCGACGTCGATACGGCGCGACGCGAGTGTGGACGCACCGAAGCGGACGTTCAGTTCGTCGACCAGGTCGGGATCGACGCTCATCGACCCGCACCCGGGACGCATCGCCGGCAGGTCGCTCCCGAGGCCCTCGACACCGCTCACCCTGATCCACTCGTCGCGATGCCATCCGACCGTGCGTTCCACCTCGACCCCGTCGACCACGCGGATCACGGTGGGCACTGTCTCAATGTGGTGGTGCCAGCTGACCGCGAGGTCCGCATCGTGGATCGCCGGCGGCGACTCCGGGAACCGCGGATCGTCCTGCGTGTACACCGTCAGCGTCGTCGCGTCGTCGAGCTGGCGCAGCACCGAGGTGACCGAGTGGCAGGTGGCGCACTCCTCCTTGACCACCACCACGATGCCGTCGGGGAGCGTGGGTGCGGTGGTCGGGGCGGCCATGGCGAGACGGTAGCAATCAGTCCGTCGGCTTCGATCAGTCGGTGATGCTGATGTCGGCCGGAGTGGGGTGAGGGCACAAAGTTTCGCGAGCGTTGGTCGGAGGGCCTATCGTGACGGAATCGGGGTCTCACACTTCACGGCGGTCGGTATCACGGCATGGAACTGACGTTTCATGGCGTCCGTGGTTCGACACCATGCCATGGCCATGAGATCGCCCGCTACGGCGGCAACACCTCGTGCGTGTCGCTGGCCATCCCCGGCCACGATCCGATCCTGTTCGACCTCGGCACTGGCCTGCGGTACTTCGGCCTCAGCCAGCCAGCCGACGAACCGTTCCGGGGAACGTGCCTTCTGAGTCACCTGCACTGGGACCACATCCAGGGCCTCCCGTTCTTCAAGCCGTTCCTGCGTCCGGGTGCCAACGTCACCCTGTACGCGCCGGTCCAGCCGGGTGACATCACGGTCGGCGAGGTGTTCGCCGACACGATCAAGCCGCCGTTGTTCCCCATCCACTTCTCGATGTTCCCGGGCATGGTCGACATCCACGAGATCGGCGACGACGAGTTCATGCTCGGCGACGACGTGCGCGTGATGACGCGCCTCATCCCGCATGTCGGCCACACCGTCGGGTACCGGGTGGAGTGGAACGGTCGCTCGGTGGTGTACATGAGCGACCATCAGATGCCCACCGACGGCTCTCATTCGGCGTGGCCGGGCGTGTTCGAGCTGTGCAACGGTGCCGATCTGCTCATCCACGACGCCCAGTACACGCCAGAGGAATTCGAGGGCAAGCGTGACTGGGGTCACTGCACACCGGAGTACGCGGTGTGGCTCGCCGGCAAGGCGAAGGTCAAGCGGCTCGCGTTGTTCCACCACGATCCTGCGCACGACGACGACGAACTCGACGGGATCCTCGCGCCGGTGATCGAGTGCGCAGCGAAGCTCGGCGTCGATGCGTTCGCTGCACGCGAGCGCATGACCGTCACGATCTGACGACATGTCGGCCGTCGGGCTGGTCGCGTCGATTCTGCTCGGGCTCGTGTTCCTCGTGTCGGGCGGCTCGAAGCTCGCTGCGGGGCCGGGGTGGCCGGAGCAGGCCCGTGGGCTCGGGGCGCCGCCGTTCATAGTGCCTGTGCTTCCCTGGTTCGAGATCGTCCTCGGCGCCGTCTTGGTGATGCAGCTCGTCCCGACGCTCGCCGCTGCCGTGGCGTTGCTCGTGCTCGCCGGGTTCACCGTGCTGATCCTGCGTCGTCTCGCCGAAGGGCAGCGGCCGCCGTGTGCATGTTTCGGTGCCTGGTCGACCAAGCCGCTCGGTCGTGGTCACGTCGTACGCAACCTCGGCTTCATCGGCCTCGCCGTTGTCGCACTGCTCGCCTGATCTCCATCGGAGGTCCACCACGCACGGCGCCACCCCGGTCCACCCCACCCCACCCCGGCCCACCCCACCCCTCCTCCGCCTGCGATGAGCGAAGTGGCGCTATCTGGTCGGTTCGCTCATCGCTGGGGTGGTGGTCCGTGTTGCGATGAGCGAAGTGGCGCTATCTGGTCGGTTCGCTCATCGCTGGGGTTGTGGTGCGTCGGGTTGTGGTGCGTCAGGTGGTGGCGAGGATGAAGGCGAGCGTGCGGGCTTCGTCGCGCCAGGCTTCGTAGCGGCCGGTCGGTCCGCCGTGGCCGGCGACCAGTTCGGTGCGCAACACGATCGGCGCCGAACCAGTCGACACGTCGCGGAGTCGGGCGACCCACTTGGCCGGTTCGTGCACGCTCACCCTCGGGTCGTTCAGACCGGCGGTCGCGTACACCGCCGGATAGTCGGCTTCCACCGTATTGTCGTACGGCGAGTAGCCGACCATGCACGAGGCATACGGCTCGGTGCGCGGGTCGCCCCACTCCTCCCACTCGGTCACGGTCAACGGCAGGGTCGGGTCGCTCATCGTGCTGACGATGTCGACGAACGGAACCTCGGCG
>DATKXG010000308.1:0-3266 GCA_035529175.1 Ilumatobacteraceae bacterium | reverse complement strand
GAGCGGAGTCACGGCCCCGACAGTAGGTTGGACACACTCCATGGCCACAGCGAAGAAGACTCCACCACACCCGTTCACCACGGTCCTGCTCGTGCGGCACGGCCAGACGCCCACGACGGGCAAGGTGCTCCCCGGCCGCGCAAAGGGCCTGCACCTCGCCGACGAGGGCCGTCGCCAGGCCAAGATCGCCGCCGAGCGCATCGGCGAGCTGAAGCGGGTCGACGCGATCTACTCCTCACCGCTCGAACGGGCCAAGGAGACCGCCGCACCGATCGCGGCGGCCCGCGGCCTGAGGACCGTGATCGATCGCGGCCTGTTCGAGTGCGACTTCGGCGACTGGACCGGCGCCGAACTGAAGAAGCTGATGAAGCTCCCCGAGTGGCAGACCGTGCAACGGGCCCCGTCGACCTTCCGGTTCCCCAACGGCGAGAGCTTCACCGAGATGCAGACGCGCATGGTCAGCACGCTCGACCGCCTGCGCGCCGCACATCCGGGCGGCACCATCGTGTGCGTGTCGCATGCCGACACGATCAAGGCTGCCGTCGCGCACGCGATGGGCACCCACATCGACCTGTTCCAGCGCATCGTGATCAGCCCGGCCTCGGTCACCGCGATCGGATGGGGACCGGGTGGCCCGGTCGTGCTCGCGGTCAACTCGACCGGACGTCCCCTGACCGACCTCCAGCCGTCGTGAACCGAGTGGCCCCATGAGCGTCTTCTACGAGTTCGACGAGGTGTCGGCGTTCACCGTCGGGACCGTCGGGCGCCCCGGCGAGCGCACCTTCCTGCTGCAGGCCCGAGCCGACGGCCAACGCGTCACGGTCAAGTGCGAGAAGCAACAGACCGCGGCGATCGTGCAGTATCTGCGACGAGTGCTCGCCGACCTGCCGCCCGCCGAGGACCGACCGATGAGCGGCACGCTCGAGCTGCGCGAGCCGCTCGACCCGTCCTTCGTGCTCGGCCCGATCGGGCTCGGCTACGACCGCTCCAACGACCGGGTCCTGATCCAACTCGAGGAGATCGGCGACGTCGACGACGAGGGCGAACCGGTCGAAGACGACGACCGAGGCCACGTGCGCATCTACATCACCCGTGGCCAGGCCGCCGCGTTCTGCGACCATGCCGACGGCGTCGTCGAGGCCGGGCGGCCGGCGTGCCAGTGGTGTGCGTTCCCGATCGATCCCGACGGCCACGACTGCCCCCGGATGAACTGACCGTGTCCGACCCGTCGCACTCCGAACTCGACGACGAGTTCGACGACGACGAGTTCGACGACGACGAGGACGACGGGAGCCGTCGCGGCGTGGAGCTCCGAGTCGACGCGATCGACGATCCCCTCGCACATCTCCTCCGCGGCGAGATCGAGATCGAGGGCCGGATGCCCTACAGCAGCAATGCCACGTTCCTCGTCCACGTCGTCGCCGACGGTCGATCGCATCCGGCCATCTACAAACCGACGCGCGGCGAGCGTCCACTGTGGGACTTCGAGCCCGGGCTGCATCGACGCGAGGTGGCGACGTATCTGTTGAGCGAACATCTCGGCCTCGGCGTGATCCCGCCGACGGTGCTGCGTGATGGCCCGCTCGGCGAAGGTTCGGTCCAGTGGTTCGTGACCGCCGATCACAGCCAGCACTACTTCACGATCCACGAGACCCACCCGGAACTGCACGACCGATTGCGGGCGATGGCGTTGCTCGACATGCTCGCCAACAACACCGACCGAAAGAGCGGCCACGTGCTGATGATCCCCGAACGCAACGGTGAACCGGCGACCGTGTGGGGCATCGACAACGGGTTGTGTTTCGCTGCGGATGACAAGCTGCGCACCGTCATCTGGGAGTTCGGCGGCGAGGAGATCCCCGAGGACTGGCTCGAGCGGGTGGCGAGACTGTGCGAGCGCGTGCCCCTCGACGTCGCTGCCCTCCTCGCCGACGACGAGGTCGAAGCGCTGCAGCGACGAGCCGGCCGCTGTGTGATGCATCGCCGATTCCCGACGGACCCGACCGGCCGCCGTTACCCCTGGCCGCTGGTCTGACCATGACGAGCGATGACGCACTCGACGACCTGATCCATCGCGCCGATCTCGACGGGCTCGTACGCATGATCGACGACCGATGCAGCGCCCGTGACTGGCCCGGGCTCCTGCGCATCCGCGACCGCGCGCGCCACGCTGTCGAGACGGGCCGCCAGCTCTGGCCCGCAGCCACGCTCGCCGAATATCGCCTGGCACTGCTGGCCACCCCGGAACACGTCGCTGCCGTGCTCGACGAAACCGACGGGCTGTCGGGCCGATTCACGATCGGACCGCTCACCGAAGTCGCGGCCCAGCACCACACGTGGGACGAGCTGCGTTCCGTGCTCGACCTCGGGCCGCGTGCAGCGTTCGTCGCCCACGAGCGGGTGCTGCGCGGCGAGCGGATCGAGATCGACGACCTGCCCGACGTGCTCGACCTGCCACTCGAGTTGCACGACTGGGAACCGGACTATCCGCTGGCCGTGTACACCGACGTCGGTGCCGAGTTCCCGATGCCAGATCTTCCCGACAGCTGGATCGACGTCACGCCCGTCCGCGGCGAGATGCTCGACGACGACGTCGACCTCGCGATCCGTCAGCTCGTCGAGCCCTGGTTGACGGGTTCGAACGGTCACGCCGAAGTGGTGTGCGTCGAAGGGGACGTCGCCGAGGCGCTCGGTGCGCTGGGGCTGCAGCGCGCCCGCATCGCACGGCTCGAACCGCCGGACGCGCTCGCCTGGCTCGCGTGGGCCGGTGCGAGCGGCGGGGCTCACGGTCGACGACGCGGCGCGGCATCGGGTCGATTCGGCGCCTGGTGGACACTCGCCGCGCTCGCCGATCTCCTCGACGAGTGGCCGGTACCACCGGACGAACTCGGCGAGCTGGCCGCCGAGCTGCGCTGGTATCGATGGGACGCGTACGAACCGGCGATGGGCTGGCGACTGCAGCTCGCGGTCGAGGACCCCGACGACGACGTCGCCTGGGCGATCCTCGCCCGCGACGCCACCTGACCCTCCCCAACGAGAAGTGCCCGCACCGAACCGGTACGGGCACTTCAATACTCATTTCCCTGAGTCGGGATCACGAGGCCCTAGTGCAAGGCGCGTGACGAGGAAGCTGCCTGTCGGCAGCGACGAGTTCACGCAACGCCGCAATCGGGCGTCGTGGCCCGACTCAGCGGGATTCGAGGGCGGCGAGGAGCTGCGGCAGGACTTTGTGCACGTCACCGACGATGCCGAGGTCGGCGACACCG
>DATKXG010000307.1:0-5219 GCA_035529175.1 Ilumatobacteraceae bacterium | reverse complement strand
CCGTGGTCAGCTGCAGCAGCCGGCCGAGGAACCGGTGGTGCCGGAGACGACGGTGTTGACGAGCTGGTCGGTGTCGCCGTGCTTGACGTACCACTCCCAGCGATTGCCGTCGGGCGCGTGTACCCAGGTCTCGGTCTTCTCGGCGTAGCAGCAGACGGTCTCGTCGACGCCGGTGGTGTCGAGCCCGGAGTCGGCGAGTCGCGCTTCGGCGGCGACGACTTCGGCGGCGGTCTCGGTCTCGACGCCGAGGTGGTTGATCGAGCCGGCCGGACCGGCACCCTCGAACAACACGAGCTTCAATGGCGGATTCTCGATCGCGAAGTTCGCGTAGCCGGGCTTGGTCTTGGCCGGCGCGGTGCCGAACATCTTGCTGTAGAACTCGATCGCCTGATCGAGGTCGTCGACGTTGAGGGCAAGTTGCAGACGCATGGTTGGACTCCCTTGGTGCGTTCTCGGTGCTTCGTGAGGTGACGGTGTGTCGAACGGCGAACCGACCAACACTTTGACAGTGATCAATATGTTAGCGCCACGAATCGAAGTCTGTCAATATGTACATCGTGAATCCACTCGATGTCGCGCCCGAGCCGGAGCTGTGCTGTGCACCATTGCTGCAGTTCGCGCTCGACGAGGAGCAGGCGACCGAGCTGGCGGAAGTGTTGAAGGCGCTCGCCGATCCGGTGCGGCTGCGACTGGTGTCGATCATCGGGACCGCCGAGTCGGGCGAGGTGTGCGCCTGCGACCTGCCCGCACTCGTCGAGCGCAGCCAGCCGACGGTCAGCCATCACCTCTCGTTGCTGGTGAAGGCGGGCGTGCTCGAACGCGAACAGCGCGGCAAGTGGGCTTGGTTCCGCCTGCGGCCGGAGCGGTTGGCCGAACTCGGCGACGCGCTGGTGAACACGAGGTGAATTCATTCAGTTTCAGTTGATTCAACTGTTCTTGAACTTCTAGCTTCGCTGGCATGGACTCCCTGGCTGAACGTGCGGCTGTCCACGCCGCGTTGGGTGAGCCGGTACGCCTCGCGATCGTGGAGGACCTCGCGGTCAGCGATCGTTCGCCGACGGAGCTCGCCGCCCGGTTCTCGGTGCCGAGCAACCTGCTCGCCCACCACCTCGACGTTCTCGAGGAGGTGGGATTGATCGAGCGGTTCGTGTCGGCAGGCGACCGCCGGCGCCGCTATGTCCGCCTCGTGCGCGCACCGCTCGCCGGCCTCGGCATCGCCACGGCGCCGCCTGCCGATCAAGTGGTGTTCGTGTGCAGCCACAACTCGGCGCGTTCGCAACTGGCCGCAGCGTTGTGGACCGCCCGGACAGGCGGGACAGCAACGTCCGCGGGCACGCACCCTGCCGACCGTGTCCATCCCAGAGCAGTCGCGGCGGGCGCCCGCGCCGGATTGGACCTGAGCCGCGCCACGCCCCGGATGTTCAGGACCGCTGGACCCGCCGAGTTGGTCGTGACGGTGTGCGACCAGGCCCACGAGGAACTCGACCCGGAGCCGACGTGGTGGCACTGGTCGCTGCCCGATCCGGTCGAGGACGGTCGCGGCGCGGCCTTCGACGCCGTCATCACCGAACTCGACGACCGCATCAGCGCCGTCGCGAATGGAGGACTGCAGTCATGAGCACACGGGTCGGCATCAACGGGTTCGGACGCATCGGTCGGCTGGTCGTCCGAGCGCTGCGCGAACAGCCCGGTCTCGAACTCGTGCACGTGAACGAGCCGTTCGCCGACGTGGCGACGGCGGCGCACCTGTTGGAGTTCGACACCGTCCACGGACGATTCGGCGGCGCCGTCGCCGTCGTCGACGGTCAGTTGGTCATCGACGACGAACCCGTCGGCTTCTCGTCGATCGACTCGCCGGGTGACGTGCCGTGGCATGCCGTCGACGTCGACGTCGTCCTCGAGTGCTCCGGCAAGTTCCGCACCAGCGAGCTGCTCGCCCCCTACTTCGATCGCGGGGTCCGCACCGTAATCGTCGCGGCACCGGTGAAGAGCGAGGGCGTGCTGAACATCGTGATGGGCTGCAACGATCATCTGTACGACCCCGCCGTGCACCACGTCGTCACGGCAGCGTCGTGCACGACAAACTGCCTCGCACCGGTCGTGAAGGTGTTGCACGAGCAGGTCGGCATCGAGCGCGGCGTGATCACCACGATCCACGACGCCACCAACACCCAGGTCGTGGTCGATGCACCGCACAAGGACCTGCGACGAGCCCGGTCCGCCCTCAATTCACTGATCCCCACCTCGACCGGCTCCGCGACGGCGATCACGATGATCTATCCCGAGCTGACCGGAAAGCTCAACGGTGTCGCGATTCGTGTCCCGTTGCTGAACGCATCGCTGACCGACGCCGTCTTCACGATGGCCCGTGACGTCACCGTCGAGGAGGTCAACGAACTCCTGCGGAACGCGGCCGCCGGGGAACTGAAGGGGATCCTGGGCTTCGAGGAGCGGCCCCTGGTGTCGGCCGACTACACGAATGACACACGGTCGGGCATCGTCGACGGTCCCTCGACCATGGTCGTCGACGACCGGATGGTCAAGGTGCTGATCTGGTACGACAACGAGTACGGCTACGCCTTCCGCATGGCCGACCTCGCGGCCAAGGTCGCCGACGGGCTCGGGTCCCGTACGTGATGGATGGCGCACGGTGAAGCTCCGCAACTACGTCCTGGTCACCGCCGGGTACTGGGCGTTCACGCTCACCGACGGGGCATTGCGGATGCTCGTGCTGCTCTACTTCCACGAGCTCGGCTACTCCCCCGTCGCGATCGCGTTCCTGTTCCTCCTGTACGAGTTCATGGGGATCGTCACCAACCTGATCGGTGGCTGGGTCGGCGCCCGCACGGGCCTCAACCGCACGCTCCTCGCAGGGCTCGGTCTGCAGATCGTCGCCCTCGTCGGGCTCACGTTCTTCGACCCGAGCTGGGTCGAGTGGGCGGGGGTCGCGTTCGTGATGGGGCTCCAAGCGCTGTCCGGGGTCGCCAAGGACCTCACGAAGATGAGTTCGAAGAGCGCCGTCAAGTTCATCGCCGGCGACGGTGCGCTGTTCCGGCTCGTGGCGATCCTCACCGGCTCGAAGAATGCGCTCAAGGGGGTCGGGTTCTTCCTCGGCGCCGCACTCCTGTCGTGGATCGGCTACGACGCTGCGCTGTGGTCGATGGCTGTCATGATCGCCGTGGTGCTGGTCGTCATCAGCGTGATGCTCGACGAGGACATCGGACGCGCCAAGCGCAAGCCGCCGTTGCGGTCGATCCTGTCGAAGTCCACGGCGATCAACCGCCTGTCCGCTGCGCGGTTCTTCCTCTTCGGCTCGCGTGACATCTGGTTCGTCGTCGCGCTCCCGATCTTCCTCGACGACGTCCTCGGCTGGTCGTACGAAGGCATCGGCGCCTTCCTCGCCGCCTGGGTGATCGGCTACGGCATCGTCCAGTCGTTCGCACCGCGGCTGCTGCGACGTTCGATCGCGAGCGTCGATGCCGAGGTCGGCGCAGCCCGCACCTGGGCGTTCATGCTCGGCATCGTCTCGGCGGCGATGGCCGTCGGTGTCGCCGCAGACGTCGCGGTCACCGCGGTGGTGGTCGGCGGGCTGGTCGTGTTCGGCGTGGTGTTCGCGATCAATTCGTCGCTCCACTCGTACCTGATCCTCGCCTACTCGCAGGGCGACGATGTCTCCCTCGACGTCGGCTTCTACTACTCGGCCAACGCCGCAGGACGACTCATCGGCACGCTGCTGTCCGGCGTTCTCTACCTCTGGGGCGGTCTCGAAGCAGCACTGTGGGGATCTGCCGCATTCGTCGCCATCACCTGGCTGCTGACCCTCCGTCTGCCCGCTCTCAACGCCGGCGCCGAACAGCATTCGGCGATGCCTCTGAGCCGCTGACCAAGTACCGATGTCCCTGATCGTCTCGAGTCACCAAGTGCGGGACGGGGTGAAATCCGTATGGTGGACGGCGTGACCATCGACGCCGCTCCCGCCGACGCGGTGGTCGCCAGACTCTCGCTGCTCGACCGATTCCTGCCGGTGTGGATCGGGCTGGCGATGCTCGTCGGCATCGGACTCGGCAAGGTGTTCACCGGGCTCGACGACACGCTCGACAAGGTCAAGATCGACACCGTCTCGTTGCCGATCGCCATCGGTCTGCTGGCGATGATGTACCCGGTGCTCGCCAAGGTGAAGTACCGCTCGATCGGCAGCGTCGTCGATCGCCGATCGCTCGTGATGTCGCTGGTGCTGAACTGGCTGATCGGGCCGCTGTTGATGTTCACCCTCGCGTGGCTGCTGTTGCCGGATCTCCCGGAATACCGCACCGGGTTGATCATCGTCGGCCTCGCACGGTGCATCGCGATGGTCCTCATCTGGAACGACCTCGCCTGCGGGAGCCGCGAGCTCGCTGCGGTGCTCGTTGCGGTCAACTCGCTGTTCCAGATCGTCGCGTACTCGCTGCTCGGTTACTTCTACCTCGAGCTGCTGCCCGGCTGGTTGGGCCTCGACTCCGACGGCATCGAGATCACCGTGTGGGCGATCACGAAGTCGGTCCTCATCTTTCTCGGCATCCCGCTGCTCGCCGGGTTCCTCACGCGATTCATCCTCGAACCGCGTCGGGGCACCGAGTGGTACGAGGGGACGTTCCTGCCGCGCATCGGCCCGATCGCGCTGTACGGGCTGCTGTTCACGATCGTCGTTCTGTTCGCACTCCAGGGCGACGCGATCACCGAGAACCCGTGGGACATCGCGCGTATCGCGATCCCACTCGTGGTGTACTTCGCGATCATGTGGACCGGTTCGTTCGCGGCCGGGTTGCGGATGGGGTTCCCGTACGACCGCAACGCGTCGATCGCGTTCACCGCTGCGGGCAACAACTTCGAGCTCGCGATCGCGGTGGCCATCGGCGTGTTCGGGGTCTCCTCAGGGCAGGCGCTCGCCGGCGTCGTCGGACCGCTCATCGAGGTCCCGGTTCTGGTCGGGCTGGTCTACGTCTCGCTGTGGGCTCGCCGCCGCTACTACCCGGAACAAGCCCCCCAGGACGTGTAGTAGCGTCCTCGCCCTGGCCCGACAGGGCTTGTGGCCGCAGTAGGGACGCGGTCGACGACGACACACCTGGGGAGTGGACATGACCGAAGAGGTTCTCGACTGGACGGCGCCGGCACCCGGCCCGTGGATGCAGGACCGCGCGCACCTGCCGGCCGCGGTGACGCCGCTGATGCAGGCCGCGTAT
>DATKXG010000306.1:0-17986 GCA_035529175.1 Ilumatobacteraceae bacterium | reverse complement strand
TGGGTGTGGGTGAGCCCTTCGCGGATGGTCGCAACACCGTGACGGTGCGGACCGATCGCCGGGCACCGGTGCCGACGCCCCGCCTCGGAACGACGTCGTCGAGTTGTGGATGGTGTGGCAGCGAGCAACTCGAGGCGCTGGTCGCGCGCCTGGAACCGATCGCAGCGACGACGACCATGAAGCGCGAGGTGCTGATGGAGGTCGCCGCGAAGATGCGGTCGCAACAGGATCTGTTCGTTGCCACCGGAGCCTCGCATTGCGCGGCCGCGTTCGACGACGAGGCGAACATCGTGGTGCTGCGCGAGGACGTCGGCAGGCACAACGCCGTCGACAAGGTCGTCGGGCGGCTGCATCTCGACGGTCGGACGACGGTGCCACCAGGCTGGGGACTGTTCGTCAGTGGGCGGGCCAGCATCGAGATGGTGCAGAAGGCGTGGGTGGCCGGCTTCGGCACCTTGATCGCCGTCAGCGCGCCGACGGCACTCGCCGTCGACGCAGCGCGCCAGGCGGGGATGACGCTGGCAGGATTCGTGCGGGCGACCGGATTCAACATCTACTCGCCTGCCCCTTGAATTGTGCCCTTGTTCTGTGGTGGCGGAGTCAGCGGATGGGATCGCTCGTCGACGCGAGGTCGCGGTATGCGTTCAGGAGCTCGCGCTTCTGGACCTTTGCCGACATGTTGCGGGGCAGGGGCTCGTCTCGGACGACGAGGTAACGCGGCAGTTTGAAATCGGCCAGCGCACCTGTGCACGCATTGAGGACCGTTTGCGCGGTCACGAGCTCGGGATCGCCCACTGCGATGACCGCCGGTGTCTCGCCCCACCGTTCGTCGGGGACGCCGATCACCGCGACCTCGACCATGCCGGGGAGCGGCGCGAGGAGTCGTTCGATCTCGGCGGGGTACACGTTCAGGCCACCGGAGATGAGCATGTCCTTCACGCGGTCGACGACGTACAGGTAGCCCTCGTCGTCGAGCCGGCCGATGTCACCTGTGTGCAGCCAGCCGTTGCGCAGTGCAGCGGCGCTCTCGTCGGGCCGGTTCCAGTACCCGGCCATGTTCTGTGGACCGCCCACGAGGATCTCGCCGACCTCGCCGGCAGGGACCGGCTGATCGTTCTCGTCGGCCACCATGATCCGCCCGTGCATCACCGCCAGCCCCGCCGATCCCAGCTTGCGGAGAGCGTCGTGCGGGGCGAGCACTGTGCCCGCTGCCGATGCCTCCGTCAGGCTGTAGCCCTGTGCCATCGGCACGCCGCGCGCTTGCACCGCACGGATGATCGACTCGGGCACCGCTGCCCCGCCGGACGACGCGACCCTCCACGACGACAGGTCCGTCGATTCCCACCGGGGGTGGCTGATCATCGACTGGTAGATGACGGGGACGGCGAAGAGCCCGGTGATCGCTTCGGTCTCGATCAACTCGAGTGCCCGCATCGGGTCGAACCCGCGCTCGAGGACGACGCACCCACCGGCCCAGTAGGTGAACAGCCACACCGCCAGCCCGCCGGTGAAGGCCAGTGGGAACGGCAGCAGGACGCGATCGTTCGGACCGAGCGCCATCGCCTGCGCCCACCCCTGCGATCCCGCATTCCACGAGTCGTGCGTGAGGATCGCACCTTTCGGATCGCCCGTCGTTCCGGACGTGTAGCAGATGAACGCCGGCATCGTGCCTCCACCGTTCACGGTTGCGGCCGGGTCCCTCCCGGTCACGCGGTGCTCGTCGAGCCGCTCTGCGAGCACGACGCGTCGGGCGCCCAGCGCGCCGAGCGCGTCCGCAAACGCGGCCTCGCTGATCATGAGCCGGCAATCGGCGTCGTCGGCGACGTAGCTCACCTCGGTGGCGGTGAATCGGACGTTCAGCGGCACGACGACCGCGTCGAGTTTGAGCACCGCCATCGCGACTTCGCACCACTCGGGGCGGTTCGACATCAGCAGTCCGACGCGGTCCCCGCGGGCCACTCCCAGAGCGGCGAGTCCCGCCGCGAGTTCGTCGGTACGACGATCGAGTTCGAGCCACGTGTAGTCGCGGCCCTCGAACCGTAGCCCGACGTCGTCGGGTCGATTCGCCGCCCAGTAGCGGCCGATGTCGGCCAAGTGCACCATCGTCGTCACCCCCGTACGACCGTCTCCGAACGTTGCCACCCTCCGGGTGGCACGAGCGACGTTACGTTGTCGGCAATGACGCAGACGGCTCGGATCGGCATCTCGCTCATGCTCGGCGACGACGGCTGTTCGACGAAGGTGTCCATCGGGCCGTGCTGACGCTGCCGAGTCACCATCGCGACGACGCGCTCCGCCAACTCGACGAGTGGGCTCCGCTCTGCACCAGTGTGTGAGGTGCCCCGTCCGCTGCGTCATGCACCAGACGGGCTGAACGGGCCAGGGGGCGGAATCGGCGCACTCCCGTCACCGGGGACGCGAGGACCTAGGGTTGGGTGATGAGCGGGGTCCTTCCGACGGGCACGGTGACGTTCCTGTTCACCGACATCGAAGGCTCGACGCGACTGTGGGAAGAACGGCCCGAGGAGATGGCGGTTGGGCTCGAACGTCATGACGCGATCCTCCGAGATGTGATCGACCGACACGACGGCTACGTGTTCGCGACGGGCGGTGACGGGTACGGGGTGGTTTTCCAACGCGCCGAGCGCGCGTTGGCAGCCGCGGTGGATGCGCAACGGCGCCTGGTGTCGGAGCCGTGGTCCGACGCCTGTCCCATTCGTGTGCGAATGGGTTTGCACTCCGGTGAGACCCGAGAACGGGACGGCGACTACTTCGGACCGACAGTGAATCGATGTGCTCGGATCATGTCGGCTGCGCAGCCGATGCAGATCTTGATGTCGGATGTCACCCGCGGTGTCGTCGCGGAGTACGGCCTCGACGATGTCGGCTTCGACGTTGCCGGCACCGTCGTGTTGCGCGGGACGGCGGATCGTGTCTCGTTGCACTCGGTCGTGGCGGCAGGTCTGCCAGTGGTGGATCAGCCCGTGCTCTCGCCTGATCGGGGCGGCAACATCATCGCGCCGCTGAGTTCGTTCGTGGGCCGCAATGCCGAGTTGGTCGAGTTGTCGAGAGCTCTCGATGATCACCGCCTCGTGACACTGATCGGCGTGGGCGGTGTCGGAAAGACGAGGTTGGCGATCGAGGCCGGCCTGGAAGCCCGCGGGCATCGTGACGGAGTGTGGCTGGTGGAGCTGGGCTTGATCGACGGTGTCGACGAGGTCGCTGCGGCGGTTTCCGATGCACTGCAGCTGCTGCCGACACCGGGTGTCGGCTTCGAGCGGTCTGTCGCGGAGTGGTGTTCGGCGCGCGACCTGTTGGTCGTCTTGGACAACTGTGAGCATGTGCTCCGAGGCGCTGCGTCGTTCGTGGGCTCGCTGCTCACTGCAGCGCCGCAGGTGAAGGTGTTGGCCACGAGCCGCGAGCCACTGATGGTGAGGGGCGAGCACGTGGTCCCCGTGCCGTCGCTCTCATTGGATGACTCCGGCGAGGTTTGGAGCGAGGCGATGGAGTTCTTCGTGGAGCGAGCTCGATCCGAGACCCCGGCACTCGACGTCGTCGGACACGAGGAGGGCATCCGCGAGATCTGTGAGCGCCTCGATGGGATCCCACTCGCGTTGGAGTTGGCAGCTTCCCGTGTGCGGGGCTTGTCGATCCCGGAGATCTCGAGCCGTCTCGATGAACGGTTCCGGCTCCTGACCGGTGGCCGCTCTGGGTCGGTCGAACGACACGCCACCCTGCGTGCGACGGTGGACTGGTCTTACGACTTGTTGGATCGCTCGGAACAAGACCTGTTCGAGCGACTGGCGGTCTTTGCTGGTCGTTTCGACGTCGACGACGCGGTCGGCTTGAGTGTCGATGAGCTCGACGAGTTCGAGGTCATCGACACGTTGAGCGCACTGGTGAATCGTTCTCTCGTGATGCGGGACGATCAGCTTCCTGGGTACCGCATGCTGGAGACGCTGCGTGCCTACGGCCGTGAACGGCTCACACTCGCCGACAGGATCGACGACGTCCGCGCCGACCACGCAGTCTTGATGGCCGCCAAGGCCCGCGAATCCAGGTCGCTCGCTGCGGGGCCATCGGAAGCAGCCGTCACAGCGCTACTCGAGGCCCAGATGCCCGACTACGGGGCCGCTGCGGAATGGGCTGTCGCCGCCGCGCGCCCTGAACTCGCCGTGTCGATCGCGATCGATTGTCTGGCGACCAACTGGGTGACCGAAGAGGCCGGCCGGTGGTTGGACCCGCTGATCGATCCGGACGACTCGGAATCGGCCTGGATGCCGACAGCGTTGACGGTGGCGGCGAATCATGCGCTGTTCCACGAGAGCGACACGTCAAAGGGTGCGGCCCTCGCCCGGCGTGCGACAGAACTCGATCCGGCACACTCGTTGGCGCACTCGCAAGCGTGCATTGCCAGCATGTTCGCCGGCGATGGCGACGCGGTGGTCGCTCACGGTCAGCGCAGCGCAGACAGCGCAACCGACAACATGGAACGTTTGCTCGGCCTCATGGTGCTCGGAAACGCACTCTTCTTCAACGGTCGATTCGACGAAGCATCGGACGTCGTCGCTGAACTCCGCAAGTTCGGCGACTCGACCCGGTACCCCTCCGCCATCGCGACCGCTCACCACCTCGCTGGGCGCTTGCTCGCCGAGAATGACCCCGAAGCGGCAATCGTCGAATTCCGTGCGGGGCTGGGTGTGGTGGAGGGCCTCGACCTCTTCGTCGTGGAAAGCAACCTCCTGCGCGAGAGCATCCCGGCGCTGATGCGTGCAGACCCCGCCGCAGCGATCGACGCCGCGGTCGAATTCCTGAAGCGCTGTGATGAGCGCAACGACACCGGGCAGGTCAACAACGGACTGGCCTATCTGGTGACGATCCTGCACGATCTCGGCGCGCCGGAACTCGCCGCCGAGGTAGCGGGCCATGTTGGTCACCCGCTCCTCGCTCCGACCAGCGCCGTGCAGTTCCGCGATACCGAGCGCGCACTGAGTCACCTCCTCGGCGACGACTACGAGACACGTCTCGCGGCCGGACGTAATCGCTCCACCAGGGTCCTGGTCTCGGTAATCCTCGAAACCCTCTCGTCGAACGGCTGAACGCCGCCCGCTCGGCGATCAGCGGGCGCGCACCGGGTTGGGGACGCGGACACCATGACGTTGCCCCGGTCGACAACCGAGTGCAGCGAGGGTGTAGACACGAGACGTGTCGGCGCGAGAGTTGGTCGTGCTGGGAACGGCGAGTCAGTCGCCGACCCGTCAGCGGAACCACAACGGGTACCTCCTGCGCTGGGACGGGGAGGGGATCCTGTTCGATCCGGGTGAGGGCACCCAGCGGCAGTTCCGATTCGCGGATGTCACGGCGGCGGCGACCACCAGGATCTGCATCAGCCACTTCCACGGCGATCACTGTCTCGGGTTGCCGGGGATGATCATGCGTCTCGCCCTCGATCAGGGTCACCTTCCGGTGCCGATCCACTACCCCGCGGCCGGCGAGGAGTACTTCCAGCGACTCTGCCTGGCGACAGCCGGCCAGGAGGACGTCGAGGTCATCCCTCACCCGGTGAACGGTCCCGGTGTGATCCACGTCGACCGCGAGTTCTCGCTCCGCTCGGCGCCGCTGCGTCACACGGTTGACGCCGTCGGATACCGGCTGGACGAACCCGACGGTCGCCACTTCGTACCCGAGCGCCTCGCGGCGTTCGGGATCGAAGGACCCGCGGTCGGTCACCTCCGCGATCACGGGTCGATCGTCGTCGACGGTCGCACCGTCACGTTGGACGAGGTGACCGAACCGCGGTTCGGTCAGTCGTTCGCCTATGTGCTCGACACCGCGTGGTGCGACGAGGCGTTGGACCTGGCTCGCGGCGCCGACATGTTGTTGTGCGAGTCGACCTTCCTGTCGGCCGACGAGCACCTCGCCGCGAAGTACGGCCACCTCACCGCCCGCCAGGCCGGTCGCCTCGCGGCAGAAGCGGGTGTCCGCTTGCTCGTGCTGACCCACTTCTCGCCGCGCTACGGCGACGAGCAGGCCTTTGCGGACGAGGCGGCGCTCGAGTTCGCCGGCGAGATCCTGTTGGCCGCCGACCTCGATCGGATCCCCATGCCTCCACGCTCCTGATGCCCCGTGGCTCCGGATGTCGGGCGGACGGCTCAGGATCGTGGAGGCGACTCTCGTCCGTGCTGGCGTTCGATCTCCCTGCGAATGTCGTCGTCGGTGATCGGTTGCTCGAAGTAGACGGCCCACGCGTTGAATCCAAGGCCGACTCCCCAGCCGGCGATTGCCCAGATGGGCCAGAAGTACCCGCCGCCCGAGGCCGCCCAGATCACCACGAGCAACGTGTTCACGAGCACATAGATCGCGACGTGGTTTCGGAAGTCCCGCTTGTCCTTCAGTCGCTTGACGGCGGCTGCCCGGCGCTCTTGGTCGCTCATGTCGACACCTCCAAGGGAATTGTCCTCTCGGTCTGTTCGCCGGGCGAGGGGACAACGACCCTGATCCGTGCGCACCCGGTGATCAGCGTCACCGTCGTCATGACGTCGAGTGAAACGGTGGGTGCTGCCACGCGCGTTGCGAGCGGAACTCGGCGACGGCGGCGACGAATGCTGTCAGCGCTCCGACCAGGCAGAACCCCGCCACGACCACGAATCCGACGTCGGCGATGTCACTCCCCGTGATCGTTCCGTGTGCGAGCAGGGTGGTGAGTGGTCCTCGGATGAGGAGCAGGGTGACGACGCCGACGGCGATGGCGAGCAGGCTCACCCCGCACGCAGTCAGGTGCCAGCAACGGAACACCCGTGCCTGCCGCGCAGACACCGAGACGACGAAATGTGCCACCGCCCGTCCGACTTGTACCAGCCCGAACACGACGACCGCCAAGGTCCAGAGGCGAACGCTGTTCGTGCCGGGATCGCTGGCCCAGGTCGTGATCTCGTACCCCAGCCAGATGACGGCAAGACCCAGCGCGAGCTGCGTCAGTTGCCGCCACCGTTCAGCTCGGGATTCGATCGCAGTGATCTCGAAGATCCCGCTGTCGCCAGCGATTCCTGGCACGAACTCCCGTTCCTCCGGCATCGGACACCTCCTCTCGAAGTCCCTGTGTGCGTCGGCGAACAGATTCGTTGCGTGGTCAAGGAGTACGTCCCATGAAAGCCCTCTCCGCCCGACATTCCAGAGGAGAAGGTCCCAACGCCGGTGGAAAGGCGCCGGTCGGCGATGCCACCGGGGCCCGCCGCCCGACCGATCGCATCGGTCCTCCCTGGTTCTCTGCGGTGAGGACGAAATTCCCTGACCATCGCTGCAGAGATCGGTCAGGGTGGAGTCGTGACCGACGAATCAAGACGTTTCGTGGTCGTCGGAGTCGACGGCTCCAACGGGTCCGCCGTCGCGCTGCGATGGGCCCTCGACCACGCCGACCATCTCGGCGACATCGAACCGGTGACCACCTTCGTCACCGGTCCGATGGTGCGCGAGGAAGGCTCGCCCGACGCTGGCGACGAGCCGTACCGGAGCGAGACGACCCGCCAGCAGCTTGCGTTCCTGGAGAGCCACGCACCGTGGCTCGTCGACGCCGGCGTCGTGCTCGAGGGTCGGGCCGGGCCCGGTCTGGTCAAGGCGGCGACCGCTGCGGAACTGCTCGTGGTCGGAACGCGCGGGTGGGGAGACCGGGCTGATCTGTCGATCGGATCCGTGGGCAGCTACTGCGCACGCCACTCCACGGTTCCCGTCGCGTTGATCCCGGCGGAGGTGCCGGCGCTCCACGATCATCTGGACGTGGTCGTCGGCTTCGACGGGTCCCCGCACTCCCGAGACGCTCTCGGTTGGGCGCTCAGACACCTTCGCCGATCCGCTCGTGTGACCGTCGTGCGGGCGTTCACGGACGAGACGGTTGCCGGCGAGGTCCTTCGTCCCCCGGACGGGAGGGCAGAGGAGTCAGCGCGCCGCGAACTCGAGCACGGCGTTGCAGCGGTGCTCGATGGGCTGCCGGGGCACCCTGCGGTCGAGACGGCGGTGCTGTCGGGCGACCCACGGGCGGTGCTGCGCTCCGCCAGCGTCGGCGCCGATCTGCTCGTGGTGGGCGCCCGCGGGCACGGTGTGCTCGAGGTCCTGCTGTTGGGCTCGGTCGCAAGTGCGGTCGCCCACCACCCGACGGTCCCCACGATCGTCGTGCCCGGCGCCCGCTGAGGTGACGCGACCGGGTGAGCAGGTTCAGACCCGATCGACGAGATGCACCGGGAACGGTGATGTTTCGCGGTCGGCCTCCAGCGCCCGCCCGTCGGCGTGGCCTTGAAGGTAGGCGCGACGGATCTCAGCGATCTGCAGGATCCGCTGGCCGACGACGGGGAAGTTCTTCAGGACCTCGAAGAAGTGACGGCGGTCCGCGACCGCGATCCGTGACGGCTCGAGGACGTTGTAGGACGCCCGGCTGAAGCGGCCGGGCGCGCCGTCGAGCATCGGCAGGGCGCCGAACTGAGAACCAGCGTCCAGGACGGCAATCGGGAATCCGTCGATCGAGACCCCGATGCGGCCGGCGAGCACGACGACGAAGTCCGTGGCCGGATCGCCCTGCCGGGCCAGGGCCGCTCCATCAGCGACGTCGACGATCGAGAAGTGGCGGGCCAAACGGTGGAGTGCGCGCTGGTCGAGGCCGACGAACGGCTCGAGCGATCCGTCGAGCTCGGAGGGCCGCGACGCGACGCGCAGGATCCTCGACACCACGCTGGCTGTCCCGAAGGCCGACCGGATGTCGGCTCGAAGACTCATCCGACGCTGCTCGGCCTCGAGCAACTGTGGGGACCGGAGGTGTTGGACGGATACGGGATCGGTGGGATACATGGCGGTGTCTCCGAGTCGCGGATGAGCAGGGGCTCCATCGTGCGCTCGTGCACTCGTGACGACCATGCACCGCTGCGTGTAGCGGACGTGACCTCCGCCACGGCCATGGACATCATCAGACGTCAGGGTGGCGTTGTCGAGATACAGCGTTTCGACAGTTCCGTCGGGTCGCGTATCTCGAGCTCGAATCTGCTGGTCGAGATGATGCTGTCGTCGCGGAACTGTTGGAGGACGTTGGCTGCCGATCGATGCGAGATGCCTGCCCAGCTCGCGAGTTCTGCCTGCGTCATCGGCATGTCGATCTCGATCGTGTCGTCTCGCTCCGTGCGGATCGAATCGAAGGTGGGGTCCCGAACGAGCTGCATCAGGCGCGTCGCAACCAGCGAAGCGGCATTGCCGGCCCGGAGGTCGAGCACATGTTCGACCGCGTTGCGAACGCGCCCGGCGAGGGTGGTGAGCATCGTCAAGGCCAGGTCTGCGTCGCGTCGGATGCAGGTCATGAGCTGGTCTCGGGGAATCGGCGCCACCGACGTGTGTGTTGCTGCAACCCCGCTCGTCATCCGGGGCAGACCATCGACCACCGAACGCTCGCCGACGAAGGCGCCGGGTCCGCGGAACTCGAGCAACGACTCGGTGCCGTCCTCGGCGGTCTTCACCAGCTTCACCAGGCCGTCGAAGACGAAGAAGGCCTCGATCGGCGGCTCACCCTCGTGGAACAGGCGGCTGCCGGTCTCGAAACGACGTCGCGGCCGCTCGGACAGCAGCGTCATCAGCGCTTCACCGCCGTAGGCCTCGGGGAGAGTCGCCGTCATGCGACAAGGGTAGTCGGCACTCGGACTGACCGATTCAGCGCCGGTTCGTGGCTTCCCGGCCCGCGAGGTGCTGGGCGATCATCACCGGGACCAGGGTGACGGCCATCACCATGATGGCAACGACGTTGAGCACGGGCCGGTTGCGGGGGCGGTTGAGGCTTCCGAGGATCCAGATGGGCAGGGTCTTCTGGTTGCCGGCGGTGAATGTGGTGACGATGATCTCGTCGAACGACAACGCAAACGCCAGCATGGCCCCGGCGACGAGCGCGGTACCCACCGACGGCAGGAGCACGTACCGGAACGTCTGGAATCCGGAGGCGCCGAGGTCCATCGATGCCTCGACCACGGAGCCCGATGACCGTCGGAGGCGCGCGAGCACGTTGTTGTAGACGATCACGACGCAGAACGTGGCGTGACCGACGACGATGGTGAACGTCCCGTAGCCGAAGCCGAGCGTGTTGATCCCGGACCTGAGCGCGATCCCGGTGACGATGCCCGGCAGCGCGATCGGCAGCAGGATCAGGAACGAGATGGCTTCGCGGCCGAAGAAGCGTGAACGAGCGACGGCTGCCGCCACCATGCTGCCCAGCACGAGGGAGACCGCTGTCGCCAGCAGTGCAACACGAGTCGACAACCACATCGCGTCCCAGATCTCGGTGTTGTCCCGGGCGATGCCGAACCACTTCGTGGTCAGCCCCGGCGGTGGGAACGTGGGCACCACGTCATCGGTCGTGAATGCGTACAGCACGATCAGGAACAACGGGAACCAGAGGAAGAGGAT
This sequence comes from Ilumatobacteraceae bacterium, assembly GCA_035529175.1. Classification (GTDB taxonomy): domain Bacteria; phylum Actinomycetota; class Acidimicrobiia; order Acidimicrobiales; family Ilumatobacteraceae; genus Sva-07. The sequence goes on along the minus strand of DATKXG010000306.1, from coordinate 7,558 downwards.
CGCGAGCCCGACGGTCGCCTTCAGGATGAGGTGGCGGGAGTCGCGCGCGCTGCTCACAACGCCTCGAATGCGCCGAGACGGCGTGCGATGACGAGATACACCGCCATGATCACCATTGGGATCGCGGTGTAGGCGGCGGCGAGCGGCAGGTTCCCCGCGACGCCTTGGAACTGGTAGATCGCGAGCCCGATCGTCGGCTTCGACGGGCCGACGAGCTGGGGGATGATGTAGTCGCCGAGCGTGAGGGCGAACGTGAAGATCGATCCGGCGACGATGCCGGGAAGTCCGAGCGGCCAGGTGATGTGACGGAACGTTGCGAACGGTCTCGCTCCGAGGTCGCTCGACGCCTCGAGCACCGAGGAGGGAACGCGTTCGAGGGCGACCTGCACCGGCAGGATCATGTAGGGCAGCCAGATGTAGAGGAAGACCACGTACTGGCCGGCGAAGCTCGTGGTGAGGTCGGCGCCGCCAATGATCGGCGCGTCGAGGACGGCGTCGATCACCCAGGTGAGCCCGAGGCGGTCGGCGAACCATGTCACCACGCCGGCGCTGTTGAGGATCTGGCGCCACGACAGCACTCGGACGATGTAGCTGGACCACAGCGGCATCAGCACGGCGATGAAGAGCACGGTCTTCGCTCGAGGGGACGCCACCTTCGCCATGAAGTAGCCGACCGGCATGGCGATGAGCGCAGCACCGACGGTGACCAATGCGGCCATCACGACGGTTCGCACGACGATGTCCCTGGTGACTGCATTCCACATCGAGCGCCAGGTGTCGAGCGTGAAGGACTCGTCGACGGTGCCGGTGAAGCTGTCGAGTGAGTAGAAGCTCTGGATGAGCAGGGCGAGCAGCGACCCCATGTAGACGACGAGGAACCACGCGAGCGGCAGCGCGAGCACGAGCCACAGCCGCAGACGTGGGTGGCGGTAGAAGAAGCTCGAGATGCGGTGTCCCAGCGAACGCGGGACCGATGCAGTGGGTGTGTTGCTCATCGGTGGTGGGGATGCTCGTGTGAGTCGGCGGGCCGGGATGGTCCCGGCCCGCCGATGGATCACATGTTGAGGATCTTCTGGTACTGCTCGACCCAGGTGCTGTACGGCACACAGGTGCCTTCGGGCTGATCACCGAAGCAGTTCGACTCGGGTGTCTTCCAGAACGCGATCTGGTCGAAGTTGTCGAAGCCGTTCGTGGAGCAGCCGTCCGGACCGAGCAGTTCGCTCGACTCGCACGCCGCAGGAACCGACGGCACTGCACCGAACCACGCCGAGGCGTCACCCTGCACGGTGGGGTTCAGTGACCACTCCATCCAGGCGTATGCACAGTTCGGGTGGGCGGCGTCGGCATGGAGCATGGTCGTGTCGGACCAGCCCGTCGCCCCTTCTTCGGGAACCACGCTGGCGATGGGTTGACCGTCGGCCGCGAGCAGGTTCACCTGGAACGGCCATGTGCCGCTCGCCACGGTGGTGCCGCTCGTGAAGTCCTCCATCTGGACGAACACGTCGTGCCAGTAGCGGTTCACGAGTGCGTTCTGCTGTTCGAGCAACGCGATCGAGGCGTCGAACTGCTCCTGGTTCAGTGCGTATACGTCGTCGATGCCGAGTTCCGGCGAATGCACCTTCAGGTACTGGGCCGCGTCGGCGATGTGGATCGGGCCGTCGTAGGCCTGCACTCGGCCGGCGTTGGTCTCGCCGTCGGGAAGCTCCTGCTCCTCGAACACGACGCCCCACGATGTGGGCGCCTCGGTGAAGACGTCGGTGTTGTACATGAGCACGTTGGAGCCCCACAGGTACGGGGTGCCATAGTGCTCACCGTCCACGAAGTGCCACGGGGCTTCCTTCAGCCGATCGTCGACCGTGTCGTAGCTCGGGATCCTCGAGATGTCGATCGGCTGCACGGTGCCACCCCGGATGAGGCGCAGGCTTGCATCGCCGGATGCGGTGACGAGGTCGTACTCGCCGCCGCTCCCCGTCATCAGCGACACCATCTCGTCGGAGGTCGCCGCCGTCTTGACGGACACCGCGCAGTCCGTCTGCGCCTCGAACTCGGTGACCCAGTCGAAGGCCGCATCGGTTTCGCCGCGCTCGATGTAGCCGGCCCAGGCGATGATCGAGACGGCGCCTTCGCCACCTTCCAGTCCGCCACCCTCGGTTGGTGCCTCGGTGTCTTCCGTGCCCTCGGTGCCCTCGGTTGCCTCGGTGTTCCCTGTTGCTTCGGTGTCCCCTGTTGCTTCGGTGTCGTCGGTTGCTGCGTCGTCGTCGCTGCCGCACGAGGCTAGGACGAGCCCCCCGAGCATGACGACGGCCACTGCACGTCGCGTGATTCTCATGTTGTAGTTCCCCCTGTGTCAGGTGTGTTGGTTGAAAGCTCGTCGGTGGCCACCGGTCGGAGGGCACTTGGCGAGAACGAGAGGCGCACGGCACGATCCGGTGCGCCGAGAGCGGGGTCGGGTGCGCCGTCGGTGTTCTGCGAGACGACGACGAGGTCGTCGCCGCCGACGACCTCGATCCGATATCGGGTGAGCGAGCCGAGGAACACGACGTCGCGTACCAGTCCGTCGAGCACGTGATCTCCCGCGGCGGGAACCTCCTGCGGCAACAGGAGCCGGATGCGCTCGGGCCGCAGTGTGTGGGGAGCGGGCGACCCAGTGAGTCGTTGCGCCAGAGGTCCCGCCACCAGGTTCGACGTTCCGAGGAACCCCGCGACGAACGTCGTGTCGGGTTGCTCGTAGACCTCCGACGGCACGCCGATCTGGTCGATGCGACCATGGCTGAACACGGCGAGGCGATCGCTCATCGTGAGCGCCTCTTCCTGGTCGTGCGTGACATAGACGAAGGTGATGCCGACCTCTCGCTGGATGCGTTTGAGTTCGATCTGCATCTCGTGACGAAGCTGGAGGTCGAGCGCGCCGAGCGGCTCATCGAGCAGCAGTACGCGTGGACGGTTGACGAGCGCACGGGCAAGTGCCACGCGCTGACGCTGGCCGCCCGAGAGCTGGCCGGGCTTGCGAGCACCGAGGTCCTCCAGACGGACCATCGCCAACGCGTCGCTCACCCGCTGGGCCGTCTCGCTCTTCGCGACCTTCTTGACCTTCAGGCCGTAGGCGATGTTCTGCGCGACCGTCATGTGGGGGAACAGGGCGTAATCCTGGAAGACGGTGTTGACCTCGCGCTCGAACGGTGGTCGCCCTGAAACGTCGAGACCGTGGAGCTCGATCGTCCCGTTCGTCGGCCGCTCGAACCCGGCAATCAGACGGAGGCAGGTCGTCTTTCCCGATCCCGACGGGCCGAGGAGCGAGAAGAACTCGCCGTCCGCGATCTCGAGATCGAGGTGATCGAGCGCGACGACGTTCCCGAACGTCTTGCGAAGACCGACCAGACGAACCGCTGGTGCCTCCGATGACCGCGTCGCCGTTGACACAGCCGAGGTCTCCGTCACCTTCTACTCCCCATGCCCCATCGGAGCGCCGCCAGACGTGCGCTCAGCTGGCGCGGAACACTAGACGATCTCTTCGGGTCCCCACGGCAACGAAGACCACGAGCGAATCGGTCGCGCGTCGTGTGGTCCTGTCGGCATGAATTCCTGCGAGGCAATTTGCCGAGCGCAGTCGGCTGAGTACGGTCGAGGTCGTGACGCTGTCCACGCCAGCGGGCGAGACGAGGGCGAACGCCATGCCGACGGCAGCGCGCGCCGTGCTCGTCGGTGGACTGATCTACCTGTTCCTGGTCGGTGTGTCATCGCTGGAACAGGGCATCAAGGTGATGGGGCAGGACACCCAGGAGCAGCTGTTCTCGAACGTCTCCAACCCGATCGCGGGGCTGTGCATCGGGGTCCTCGGTACGGTCCTCGTGCAGTCGTCGTCGGCCTCCACGTCGGTGATCGTCGGACTCGTCGCCGCGGGAGCGATCGACATCGACATGGCGGTTCCGATGATCATGGGCGCCAACATCGGCACGACGGTGACGAACACGCTGGTGTCGCTCGGCAGCGCTCGTCGCTCCGACGAGTTCCGTCGCGCGTTCGCGACCGCGACCGTTCACGACTTCTTCAATGTCTTCGCCGTTGCGATCCTGCTCCCCATCGAGTTGCTGACGGGCGTGCTCTCGAATGCCGCCGGCTGGCTCAGCGAGAGTCTCGTGGGTGCATCCGGCTCGGAATGGAAGAGCCCGTTCAAGGAGTGGGTGAAGACGCCGGTCGGTTGGATCGAGGACCTGGAATCGGCGATCGGTCTCAGCGGGACGGCGCTCGGCGTGGTCATGGTCGCGACCGGGCTGGTGCTCATCATCGTGTCGCTCGGTCTGATCACGAAGAACATGCGCAAGCTCATCGCGGATCGCGTCGAACGTTCGATGAACTCGGTGTTGTCGAAGGGCAGCGGCTCGATCGCCATGTTGCTCGGCATGGTGATCACGATGCTGGTGCAGTCGTCCAGCATCACGACCTCGATCCTCATCCCGATGTCGGCCGCGGGTGTGCTGAGCATCCGCAACGCGTATCCGGTGACACTCGGCGCCAACGTCGGGACCACCATCACCGCACTGCTCGCCGCGCTGGCTTCGTCGAGCCCGGATGCGCTCACGGTGGCGCTGGTGCACACGCTCTTCAACCTGTCGGGCATCGTGATCCTGTACGTCCCACGCTTCGTGCGGGGCGCGCCGATCTACTGTGCGGAATGGCTCGCCCGCCTTGCAGCAACACGGCCGGTGTGGGCCGTCGCATACGTCATGGGTGCATTCATCATGCTCCCGCTGGTGGGGTTCGGTCTCGCTCGGTGAGCGGGGCACGATCTCGGTACTGAGAAGAGGAGAGAGAACATGGTGTTGTCGTTCTTCCGCAAGAGCCCCCGAGGACTCGAACACGCAGTGTCGCGGGCGGTCGGGATGCTCGGCGATGCGCGTCACTCGTTCGACCTGGCCACCCTCGCGTTCTTGACCGACACGAGCGCAGCGGCGGTCGATGCCGACATCCGTGCCACCGACGAGCGGATGAACCGGACCGAGATCGAGCTGCGTTCCGAGCTGGTCGTCCACATCAGCGTCCAGGGCACGATGGACATCGGTTCGGTGCTCGGACTCATCCTCTTGATCAACAAGATCGAGCGGATCGGCGACCAAGCCAAGAACGTGCTCGACCTCGCCGAGGCCGGCGCAGGCCTCGCCAACCAACCGGATTCGGAAGCACTGCTTGCCGAACGGGCCGAGATCTCGGCGTTGTTCGGGGAGGTGGCCGATCTGATGGTCGAGCATGACGACGGTCGCTTCGAGGCGCTGAATCAGCGATGCGAACAACTGCAGGCGTCCCATCAGGCCAAGATCATCGGGTACCTGCACTCCGAGGAGCCCGGTCGTGCCGTCGTGCCACGGGCGATCTATTACCGCTACCTCAATCGGATCGTCGCCAACTTGGTCGGCATCGTGCGAGCGGCATCGGAACCGGTGGCGCTCGAGCCGAGCTCGTCGGTCAGCGATCTCGATGAGTAGCGCTACTCGAATGAGGGTGTGACGTCGTCAGCAGTCGGACAGGGTGCTGATCACGGCTTGGGCCGAGGCGCTCACCTCGCCGATCGAATCGCCGACCGCACTCAGGTTGTCGCGGCTCAACTCTCCACCCAGCTCCGAGACCGAGTTCTTCAGGGCGTCCACCGAAGCTTCCAGGGCTTCGACGTCATCGGCTGCGGCATCGCTGGCGCTGTCGCGCAGGGCGTCGACGTCGTCGCTGACCTGCTCGATCGCGTCGTTCAGACCGTCGGTGCCCGACGCAATCAGGTCGAGGTCGACGAGCGAGGCGAGGCTGGACTTCAGGTCGTCTCCGGCCTGGCAGTACTGGTCCTGGGCCGATTCCTCGTCGGAGCCGCAGGCTCCGAGTGCGAGGACGCCGAGGCAGGCCGCGGCAGCCAGCCGGCGGATTCTGTGACCGGTGTGGTTCATTCGTGCTGTCGTCTGCATCGTTCGTCCTTTCGGTCGGTGGACACGACCGGATCGGTCGTCCACGCTGTGCGGGCGGTCGAAACCGTTCGCCACTTCGAGGATATGGCAGGCTCGGGGACATGGCTGATTCCGGCATCAAGGCGCTGACCGAAGATCTTCCGGCGCCCGACTTCGAGACGACGGCGTTCACCACGCCGCCGCCGCTGTCGGAAGCGACGGTGGCGATCGTGACGACCGCGTCGCTGCATCACCCCGACCAGGACGACTTCGCGCCGACCGACATCGGTTACCGGATCCTCGACGGGAGCCGTCGCGACTACGTCACCGGCCACTGGAGCCCCAACTTCGACGGCGCCGGGTTCGGCTACGACATGAACACGGTCTTCCCGCTCGACCGCCTCGACGAGCTGGCCGCACGCGGTGTGATCGGGCGTGTCGCCGACCAGCACCTCGCGTACGCCGGCAACCAGTTCGACCTGGCCGGTGTGCGGATGGACTCGGGGCCGGCTGGTGCTGCATGGATGCGCGAGCAGGGCGTCGACATCGCGCTGTTCACGCCTGTTTGACCGCTGTGCACGCGTACCGTGAGTACGCTCGCCCACGTCTTCGAAGCCGCGGGGATCGCGACCATCGCGCTCGGATCGGTACGCAAGCAGATCGAGAGCACCGCCCCGCCACGCGGGCTCTGGTGCGACTTCCCGCTCGGTCGCCCGCTCGGCAAGCCCGGCGATCCGGAGTTCCAGCACCGAGTGCTGGCTGCCGCATTCGCGCTGCTCGGTGCCACCGAGCCGGTCCTCGCGGAGTTCGACGAGGCGATCACCGACGACGGCGCCGAGATGCTCGCGTGCCCGCTCCCGCCGCGCCACGACCCCGATGCGCACCCCGCCGTCGACGAGGCCCGCGGGCTTCGCGCCGCCTACGACCGTGGCGTCGAGATGAGCGCGGGGCGCTTCGGGGCAGGCCGCGTGGTCGGCGCCGACGACATCCCCGCAGCGATCGAGTCGTTCATCCGGGTCGCCGAGGGCGCCGCCTGGAAGGAGGCAGGCATCCCGGGCCTGCCGATGCGGGTCGCCCAGGACATCCGCAGCTACTACGAGACGGCTGCGATGGCGATGGTCGACCACGCCCCGCCCGCGTGGGCGGGAACCCGCTGGTTCTACGACCAGACCGAGACCGGCAAGGTCATGCTCGCTGCCCGAACCGCGATGCGCGAGCAGGGCGCGCCACAGCCCATGTGGTTCTATCTGACCCCCGGCGATCGGTAGCCGGCTGACGCTCGCGCGATAGACCTTGGTGATGGAAAACGACGCACCGGTCACCGGGTCTGCCAGCACCGTCATCCGCCGCCCGGCGACCGAGGTGTTCGCAGCGATCTCGGACATCACCAGGATGGGGGAGTGGAGCCCGGAGTGCGTGGCCGGACGGTGGGTTCCGCCGGCAACCGGTCCCGAGGTCGGTGCTGTCTTCGAGGGCGACAACGTCGCCGCCGCCGGACCCGTGACGCTGAAGAAGTGGACGACGTCGTCGGAGGTGACCGCCTGCGAGCCGGGCGCCGTGTTCGAGTTCGTTGCCGAGGGCTACACCACCTGGCGCTACGAGTTGAGCGAGCACGACGGCGTCACCACCGTCAC
>DATKXG010000305.1:0-7679 GCA_035529175.1 Ilumatobacteraceae bacterium | reverse complement strand
CGTTCGACGTCCCGCCGGTCGACAACATGGTCGTCATCCAGAACGACGATCGCCCGGGTGTCATCGGCACCGTCGGCACGCTGCTCGGCAACGCCGGGGTGAACATCTCCGACATGGACGTCAGCCGCGTCACCGGCTCGGCCACGGCGGTCATGCTGATCGCCCCGAGTGCCCCGGTCCCCGCCGAGGTCCTCGACGCCCTCCGCGCCGCCCCTGGCATCCTCCGGGTCACCAGCCTCACCGCCTGATCGGTCTCACCTCGCCAACCCGAAAATTCGGAGCCGTCGTTGCGGTAGGTGCAATCCTCGCTCCGAATTTCTGGCGGGTACACTCGCCAATCGAAAATTCGGAGTCAGCGTTGCGGCGGGCGCAACGACCGCTCCGAATTTCGGAAGGGTCGGGTTGCGTAGATCCGTTGGACCTGGCGAGCCGCCGCCATCGGATCGTCTCGAAGCGACTCGTCGAACCGGATCACATGCCAGCCCTGCTCGCTGCACGCACGATCCCGAGCCTGATCGCGGCGTTGTCCGAGAGCGCCGCCATGCCAACGGGCCGCCCCCGGCTCGACGGCGAGGAGCCGCGACGGCCAGGCGATGTCGAGATGGATCACCTCGCCGGTCGCGAGCACGAGCGGAAACTGGCGTTCGGGTTCGGGGAGGCCGACCCTGAGGAGGCAGCCGATCAGGAGCTGTTCGAGACCGCTCTGTGCGGGACGTTGCTGCTCGAGGGCACCCTCGAGCCATTGCTCCATCACGCGCACACCGTTCTTGCCTCGACACCGATGCCGTTGCAGGTAGTCGGCCGCCATCTCTGGGGTGATCAGCTGCAGGTTCCAGGCGTCCTCGGCCGCCCGAGCGAATCGGAATGGGTGGAGCGTCGCGGCGAGACCGAACAGCATCCGCAGCGGTGTCGCCACGATCAGCCCGTCGTTGCGACGCACGCTGTCCGCATCGTCGAACCACGACGATCGAGCGAGCTGCGCCCATGACGGGCAGTCGCGTCTGCTCGTCTCGGGGATGGTCGCACGAATCGGGGTGGGTGACATCGAGCGCAGTCCATGGAGCCGACCTGCCGTGGTGGAGCTGAGAAAGCAGCGGTCGTCGAGATGGAGCTGGAGGGCCATGCATCGCATCGGGAATGTCTCGGGCGACGACGCGAGGCGGAGGATCGACGGCGTGAGGTCACGGAAGATCCCGCGGGCGCGAGCTCGCGAGATCCTCGAGCCACTCCAGCCGAGTTCGTCTCGCAGTTGGGATCTGGCGATGACGCCGTGCTGGTTGGCGATCATCTGGAGCAGTGCAGCGTCGAACACACCCCATCAGTGGGGTCCGGGCACCGTCGAACGGGAAAACTCACCACAAATTCGGAGCCGGGATCGCGCCCAGCGCAACGTTGGCTCCGAATTTTCGATTGGCGAGTGAACCCGCCAGAAATTCGGAGCCGGGATTGCGTCCAGCGCAACGTTGGCTCCGAATTATCGATTGGTGAGTGGCCGGGCGGTTCAGGCGGGGAGGCGGAGGGCGGCTGCGGTGCGGGCGGCCTCGGCGCGGGCGGCCTCGGCAAAGTCGGAGCCACCGCTGGCGTAGAGGATCGCCCGCGAGGAGTTGACGATCAGGCCGCGACCGTCCGGCCGCGAGCCATGCTCGACCACCGTCGCCGCGTCGCCGCCCTGCGCTCCGACCCCTGGGACGAGGATCGGCACGTCGGGCGCGATCGCTCGGACGTCGGCCAGTTCGGTTGGATAGGTGGCGCCGACGACGAGCCCGCAGTCGCCACGTTTCGACCAGTCGTCGGCGACCAGGCGGGCGACGTGGGCGTAGATCGGCGACCCGTCGGCGACGAGCGACTGGATGTCGTCGCCACCCGGGTTGCTCGTGCGGCACAGCGCGATGATCCCGCCGCCGTGCTCGAAGTACGGCTCGATCGAGTCGGTGCCAAGGTACGGGTTCACCGTGACGGCATGCGCGCCGTATCGCCCGAACGCCTCCTCGGCATAGTGCTTCGCCGTCGAGCCGATGTCGCCCCGCTTGGCGTCGAGGATCAGCGTGACGTCCGGGTACGTCTCGCGTACGTAGCGGCAGATCCGCTCGAGCGCCTGCTCTTCGCCTTGGCTGGCGAAGTAGGCGATCTGCGGCTTGAACGCGCACACCAGGTCGGCGGTGGCGTCGATGATCGCCTTGCAGAACGTCTCGATCGCACCGTGGACCCCGTCGAGCGGGAACGGCATGCGCGTCGGATCGGGATCGAGCCCGACGCACAGCATCGACCCCGATGAGGCCCACGACGCGTCGAGCTGGCGGAGGAACGACAAGTCGGTGTCAGTCCTCGACGGTGATCGCAGCTGTCGGACAGAGGTCCGCGGCCTCACGCACCTTCTCGGCGACGTCGTCACCCGGCTCCTCCTGGAGGATGTAGAGGTAGCCGTCGCTGCGGACCTCGAACACCTCGGGACACACCTGCATGCAGGCGCCGGTGGATGCACACACGTCGAAGTCGACGCTCACCTTCATCTCGTTCTCCTGTGGGCTCGTTCGTGATCGATGTCGATCACGTCTTCGACCGACGGTAGCCGTCGGCCTCCGCGGCGGCGGCAGTCGGGTAGCACCGATCCGGCTTCGTGCGGTCGTAGAAGCGGCCCCCGGGGACGTGGAAGATGCCCGACGACTCCTTCACCTTCACCGGATGGCCGGCGGGGGTGGACCCGTCCTCGTTCGCAGGCAGCCACGCCTGCTCGGCGGCCGCGCCCGATGTGCCCGTCGTGTCCGCACGTGCCGGCCAGTCGGGCCATTGCGGCGGCTGCGCGGGTGTTGGTGTCGTCGCCTGGCTGCGCCACCACGACAGGGCCGCCCCAACGCCCAGCGCCAGCAGCGTGAGGAGCACGGTTCGACGGAGCGCGGTGCCGATCGGTGTCATCGGCGCGACTGTAGTTGCCTCAGCGCTGGTGGCGCTCGAAGGCGCACAACACGGCGCGCAGCGACGCCGTGGTGATGTTCGGATCGACGCCGATGCCCCAGCGCACCTTGCCACCGTCACTGACCGTCTCGACGTAGGCGGCCGCCTGAGCGTTCGACCCCTTGCCGATGGCGTGCTCGGCGTAGTCGAGCACGTCGAAGTGCCCGTCGACGCGGTCGCCGAACTCGGCGACGAGCGCCGCGACGAACGCCTCGACCGGCCCGTCGCCTTCGCCGTAGATCGAGTGCGGCTCGCCGTCGACCTCGAGCTGAGCCTGGATCGAGGTCTTGCCGCCGTCGTCGCCGGTCCGGGTGTGCAGTTCGTGGCTGCGCAGACGGAAGACGGGTTCCTCGGGCAGGTACTCGGCCGTGAACGCGTCCCACATCACGCCTGGGCCGATCTCGGTGCCGGAGTCCTCCGTGATGTGCTGGATCGTCTTCGAGAACTCGATCTGGAGTCGCCGCGGCAGGTCGAAGCCGTGTTCGGCCTTCATCACGTAGGCCACACCGCCCTTGCCGGACTGGCTGTTGACCCGGATCACGGCTTCGTAGGAGCGCCCGACGTGCGCAGGGTCGATCGGGAGGTACGGCACGCCCCACTCGGGGTACTCGCCGTCGTCGCCGCGCTTGGCGTCGAGGGCCTCGAAGCCCTTTTTGATCGCGTCCTGGTGGCTGCCGGAGAACGCGGTGTACACGAGGTCGCCGGCGTACGGGTGGCGCGGATGCACCGGCAGGCGGTTGCAGTACTCGGCGGTGCGGCGCAGCTTGTCGATGTCGCCGATGTCGAGCTGCGGGTCGACGCCGTTCATGAACAGGTTCATCGCCAGGGTGATGATGTCGACGTTGCCGGTGCGCTCACCGTTGCCGAACAGCGTGCCCTCGACCCGGTCGGCGCCCGCCATCACGCCGAACTCGGCGGCTGCCACGGCGCAGCCGCGATCGTTGTGCGGGTGCAGCGAGATGACCACGGATTCGCGCTGCTTGATCGTGCGGCCGAACCACTCGATCACGTCGCCGTAGACGTTGGGGGAGTAGCACTCGACGGTGGCCGGCAGGTTGAGCACGATCGGGTTGTCGGGAGTCGGCTCGATGACGTCCATCACCGCCTCGCACACCTCGATCGCGAATTCGGGCTCGGTGAGTGTGAAGCTCTCCGGCGAGTACTCGTAGCGGATCACGGTGTCGCCCGCAGCGTGCTCGAGCTTGCGGCACAGCTTGGCGCCGTTGACCGCGACGTCGACGATGCCCGCCTTGTCGAGGCCGAACACGACCTCACGTTGCAGCGGGTTGGTCGAGTTGTAGAAGTGCACGATCGCCCGTGGTGCACCCTGCAGACACTCGTAGGTGCGCTCGATCAGCTCTTGGCGGCACTGCACGAGCACTTGGATCGTGACGTCGTCGGGGATGCGGTCCTCCTCGATCAGCTGGCGCACGAAGTCGAAGTCGGGTTGGCTGGCCGATGGGAAGCCGACCTCGATCTCCTTGAAGCCCATCGCGACGAGCTCTTCGAACATGCGCATCTTGCGTGTCGGGTCCATCGGATCGATGAGCGCCTGGTTGCCGTCGCGCAGATCGACCGAGCACCACAGCGGGGCCTTGTCGATCGTGACGTTCGGCCACGTGCGGTCGCTGAGCACGATGGGCACGAACGGCGTGTACTTCTCGAAGGGCATCGGTTTCGGGGTGACGTTCTGGGGAGGCATCGGATTCTCCTGGTGTTCGTTCGGGCGGTTCGGGTGTTCGTCGGGGTCGGGTCCGGAAAGACAGGGTGCCTGTCGGGGTCGGGCCCGGAGAGACAGGGTGTGAAAAAACAAGAACCCCCCGGCCGGAGGGCGGGGGGTGCGGGCGAACGCGAGTATGTGGCGCTCGCCCTACGTAAGCAGAAGGAGGCCGTGACGCAACATCGCCGACAAGGTTAGCACAGGTCTCGGCAACTCGCGCTCGTCGCGTACCTGCCCGGTACGCTGGGCGGCAACATGACTGAATCAACAGCGCGACGAGGAGCGCCTCGTCGTCGGCGTTCTCGCCCTCAGACGTCGGACCAGCCGTACGACGGTGGCCACGTCAACACGTCGAACCTCACCTCCTTCAACATCCTGCCCCCGGTCGAGGCCCCGACGGGGTTCTTCGAACTCGGAGTTCCCGAGCGGATCGACAACGGCCTTGCCGCTTGCGGCTTCGCCCAGCCGTTCGCGATCCAGACCGAGGCGATCCCGGTCGCCGTCACCGGCAAGGACGTGTGCGGACGGGCCAAGACCGGCTCGGGCAAGACGCTCGCGTTCGGTGTCCCGATGCTCGCCCGTATCACCGACAAGGCGCAGCCATCGCGCCCGCTCGGACTCGTGCTGGTGCCGACACGTGAACTCGCCGTGCAGGTGGCCGAGGTGCTCGAGCCCGTGGCGCACCACGCGGGCATGCGCGTCCTGCCCGTCTATGGCGGTGCGTCGCGTCACCACCAGGTCGACGAGCTCGCGAAGGGCGTCGAGATCGTCATCGCCACACCGCTGCGTCTGATCGACCTCATCAAGTCGAACGAGGTGTCGCTCGACGACATGCAGATCGTCACACTCGACGAGGCCGACCGCATGGCCGACGACGGCTTCACGCCGCAGGTCGAGTGGATCCTTCGCCACTGCGGCAGCCGCAACCAGACGATGCTGTTCTCCGCCACGCTCGACGGTGACGTCGGCCACCTGATCAGGCACTACCAGACCGATCCGGTGACCGTGGCGATCGACGAGGCGACCGACACCGTCGGGACGATGCACCATCTGTTCCTTGCCGTTCACCACATGGACAAGGACAAGGTCATCGGGACGATCGCCAAGTCGATCCCCAAGGTGCTCGTGTTCTGCCAGACCAAGCGCAACTGTGACCGCGTCGCCCGCAACCTGGAGGAGCTCGGTGTCGATGCCGGCCCGTTGCACGGCGACATGCAGCAGAGCGCTCGCGAGCGAATTCTGCGCAAGTTCGCCGAAGGCAAGCTCTCGGTGCTCGTTGCCACCGATGTCGCTGCCCGCGGCATCGACATCGACGACATCGGCGCCGTGATCCACTATGAACCGGCCAAGGACGTCAAGGACTATCTGCACCGCTCGGGCCGCACGGCTCGCGCCGGGCGCGACGGCTGGGCCGTGACGCTCGTCGAGTACAACCAGCACACGCAGATGCGGATCCTGCAGCGGGGGATGCGCCTGCCGACCGAGAAGCCGATCGAGGTCTTCTCGAACGACCTGCGGCTGTTGCACCTCCCCGAGTTCGAGACGGAGTAGCGGCCGTGGCGGCGCAGAACATGCCTGCCGCCGAGATCGACATCGATGACGGCCTCGTCCGTCGCCTGCTCGCCGACCAACACCCTGATCTCGCCGCGCTGCCGCTCACCCTGGCGGCCAACGGTTGGGACAACGCCATTTTCCGACTCGGTGCCGAGCTCGCCGTCCGCGTGCCGCGGCGTCAACTGGGCGCCGACCTCATTGCGAACGAGCATCGATGGCTGCCCGAACTCGCGTCACGCTTGCCGATCCCGGTCCCGGTACCGCTGAGGGTCGGACTGCCGAGCGACGACTACCCGTGGAGTTGGACCGTCGTCGCCTGGTTCGACGGCGACGTGGCGGCCGATGTCACGCTCACCGACCCGATGGTCGAGGCGAGACGGCTCGGCCGTTTTGTCGACGCGCTGCACACGCCGGCCCCCGCCGATGCGCCGGTCAATCCGTTCCATCGCGGGCAGCCGATCGCCGAGCTTCACTCGCGAGTCGTGAACAGCATCGAACGGCTCGGTGACTCGATCGACGCAGGTGCGGTCGCAGCGCGCCTCGATCGACTCACCGATGTCGCCGACTGGCACGAGGCTCCGGTGTGGGTGCACGGCGACCTGCACTCGGCGAACGTGGTGGTTCGCGACGGGATGATCAGCGCCGTGATCGACTTCGGCGACATCACCTCGGGCGACCCGGCGGTCGACCTGGCCATCGGCTGGATGCTCTTCGACGACGCGGCACTCGAGTCGTTCCGCGCATCCGCGGGAGCGATCGACGACGCCACCTGGAGCCGAGCGCAGGCGTGGGCGCTGCACTTCGCACTGTTGTACCTGCTGCACTCCGCCGACGCTCCGCGCTTCCGGCGGATGGGTACGCATCTGCTCCAGCGCGTCGTCGCGTCGTGATCGCAGGTCCCCCCACGTGTCGGCTGCGGTGGCTACCGTGGCGACGAGTCACGCAGCACCACGAGCGGACCGTCGACGCACCGATCGAGGAGGAGTCCCGATGATCACCACCGAGTCCAAGGCCCTGAGCGAACGCAAAGCGATCGTGTGGGCGCTGCGTGCCGTCAGCTACCTCGTCTACTTCTACCTCATCGTCGTCGAGATCATCCTGCTGATCGGCTTCTTCCTGCTGCTGTTCGGCGCCAACCCGACGGCGGGATTCACGCAGTGGGCCTACCGCAACCTCGATCGCGTGATGGATCCGTTCCGGGGCATCTTCTCCCCGATCGAACTCGGCGCGACAGGCAACGACGTCGCCGCCACCTTCGACACGTCGGTGCTGTTCGCCATGATCATCTACGGCATCGTGGCGCTGCTGTTCAGCGTCCTGATCGGCTGGCTGTCCGGGCGACTCGACCAGATCCATGCTGCCGAGGACGAGATCGCTCGCCAGGCCGAAGTCGAACGCCTGCAGGCCGAAGCCGATGCCCGTCTGGTGGCCGCGCAGCAGGCCGCAGCGCAGA
>DATKXG010000304.1:0-7257 GCA_035529175.1 Ilumatobacteraceae bacterium | reverse complement strand
GTGGGAATCGAACCCACGACACCAGCCTTACCATGGCTGTGCTCTACCGACTGAGCTAAGAGGGCGTTCTTGACGGGTGCGGACACCGTTTGTAGCGGTACCCGGGGCACCCTTCGGGACGCGGCACTGCCGCGGACCAGCGGACGAGTGTACCGTCCGCATCGGGACAACCACCGCGCCACGGCGATCGCGTGGCGGTACTCTGCGAGGTCGTGTCGAACCCGCCGCTCAGACCTGGAGGCGGCCCGTCGCCCATCACGGTTCGCCTCGCCACGCTCGAGGACGCCCCGGCGATCGTGGCGATCTACAACGTCGAGGTCGAGAACCACACCAGCACGTTCGATCTGGTGCCCCGAACACCCGAAGATCAGCGACGTTGGATCTCGGATCGATCAGGCGCGTTCTCCGCGGTCGTCGCGTCGATCGACGACGAGGTGGTGGGTTTCGCTTCACTGTCGCCCTACAAGGAACGAGCGGCGTACCGCACCACGGTGGAGGACTCGGTGTACGTGTCCCGCTTGCACGCCGGCGCCGGCGTCGGCCGCCGGTTGATGGATCACCTCATCGAGGTGGCGCGTGACTCCGGCTTCCACTCGGTGATCGCCCGCATCGAGGCGTCGAGCACGGCATCGCGGACGCTGCACGAACGCTGCGGCTTCGAACTCGTCGGGATCGAACGCGAGGTCGGCCGGAAGTTCAACCGGTGGCTCGACGTCGCCGTGATGCAGTTGATGCTCTGACCCGCCGCCCTGGACTACTGCGGTGACACCGGCGTCACGTCCGGTCGTGACGCGGCGCCGGTGACGCCGCAGATGGTGGGCCGGGAAGGATTTGAACCTTCGAAGGCAATGCCGGCAGATTTACAGTCTGCTCCCTTTGGCCGCTCGGGCACCGACCCATGACTTGTGTGTGCGTGCCCCGACCGAGCGATGATCGAGGCGCCGTGAGCGTACCGGTCGACACGCCGAGCGCCACGCCGTTTCAGCCTGGTTCGCTACCCTTGACGGCATGCCAACGTTCGATGTCGTGTCCGAAGTCGACGCCCAAGAGGTCCGCAACGCGGTCGACCAGGCCCAGCGTGAGATCGCCACCCGCTTCGACTTCAAGAACACCAACTCCACGATCGAGCAGAACGAGATGGTGATCACGCTGCACACCGTGAGCCGCGATCGCCTCGACGCGCTGCGTACCGTGCTCGAGGAGAAGCTCGTCAAGCGAGGGGTGTCACTGCGTGGCGTCGACTACGGCGACGTCCAGGACGCCACCCAGAACACGGTGCGTCAGGTGGTCACGATCAAGGTGGGGATCTCGTCCGACAAGGCCAAGGAGATCAACAAGCTGATCAAGGAGAAGGCGCCGAAGGGCACCTCCAGCCAGACCCAGGGCGAGTCGATCCGCGTCTCCGCCAAGAAGCGCGACGCGCTGCAGGACGTGATCGCGATGTTGAAGGCCGAAGACGTCGGGATCCCGCTGCAGTTCCAGAACTTCCGGGACTGACGCTCGGAGCGGATCAGCCGGCGGGGGCGAGCAGCGCGCCGAAACCGGCCTGAGCAGCAGCGACCATGTCGGCGGGTGACGTGGTGGGCGGCAGCGCCATGAGCTCGAGCGGCATCGCCGATGCCCCGACGAAGGACCACGCATCGGCGAACTCCGCGTCACCGCCGCCGGCGAGGGTCACCGCGACGTGCGTGATCAGCTCCGCGAGCCTCCACGACACCAGTTCCCGAGCGAGTCCGGGGCGGGTGCCGGCCTCGAAACCGGCGCCGGGGTCACACGAGACGAGCTGCAACGTGCCGTCGGGCAGCACCTGGAACGAACTCGCCATCTCGACCGGGGCGGCGGCGGCCCATGCCTCGAGCGCCGAGCGCAGCGTGGCGGTCTCGTCGACACCAGTGCCGGCAAACGTGGCCGACACGCACTGGGTGGCGCCACGGGCCACCGAGGTCACGGCGTTCTCGACGACGACCTCGCTGGCGTCGTGGGCGGTGCGGGCGTCGAGGTAGCCCGCGAACACGAGATACCAGAACGAGCGATCCTTCGCGACTGGGGCGGCGGTGGCGACGTCGCCGTCGAGCATCGTCGGGTTCGATGCCACCGTGGAGCTGTCACGACCGAGGAATCCGGGCCCGCCGACGCCGAGGTCGGCAAGGGGATTCGCTGCGTCGGCTGCGTCGGCCGTGGTCTCGAATTCGGCGTACACGTGCGGCGCGAGCAGGCGGTACCCGATGACCGGCGGAAAGGCGTCGGTGGCATCGGTCGGCACCGGCGGCACGGCACCCGTGAACGTCGACCCCTCCTGCAGACTGCGCACTTGCCGCAGCACCTCTGCCGACGTCGCGGCAGCAGCGTCGAGGGTCCGTTGCGGCTGCTCGAGCGACCAGCCGAACTGCTGGTCGAGTGACGCCGCAGCCATCTCCTGGGTGAGCTGCGCATCCAGCTCCGGACCTGCAGCACCGCTGTCGTGGTACACCTGACCGTCGGTCGTGGAGTAGACCGCGTCCTGCCAGCCGGCGAGTTGGCCGGCGAGCGTTGCATCGTCGACGGCGCCACTCGCGAGACCGAGCGCCCGCCACTGCGCCAGCTCCTCGGGCGAGACGGCGGCGAGCTGTGCCTGGAGCCGTGCAGCGAACTCGGCGTTCGGCTCGGCGATGATCGACAACGGTTCGGCGAACTCGACCCCACTCGCGACCTCGACGGCCTCGGCGTAGGCGGCGGTGGCATCGTCCCAGTCGCCCGGGAACAGGTACGGCTGCCCGAACACCAGACCGGCTGCGACGAGCCCGCCGAGCACCACGAGGACGCCCAGGAGCTTGAGGCCGCCGCGCTTCTTGCGTCGGCTCTGTTGGTGGGTGGGCGCCGGAGCGAACGATGCCGGATCGAATTCGAACGACGTCGCGGGCGCAGCAGCGGGCGAGGGTGCCAGCGAGGGTGCGAGCGAGGGTGCGGTGATCGTGGGGAGCAGCGGTGAGCCGATGTCGACGGGGGTGGCTTCCTGGATCACCGGGAGGCCGTCGTTGTCGGGCACGGCCGTCGTGGGCTCGGCCGGCATCTGCTCGGCCGGAGCCGGTGTCACAAACGAGTCGGGTCCGGAGGTGACATCGCCGATCGCCGGCACGATGACGGCAGGCGGCGTCGTGCGGATCGCGACCGGTTCCTCGATCTCGGGCGTCGATGGCGCCGGCGGGCTGGGCGGAGGCGGAACAGCTTGTCCGTCGGTCGGCGGCGGCGCCGGCTCGAACGCGTCGATGGGCTCGAAGGGGCTCACCGGCACGACCGGGTCGAGCGAGAACGGAGCCGGGGTCACCGACTCGGCCGGCTCACGATCGTCGTCGTCGGTCGGTTCGGGGGCGGGCGTCGTCGGGACGATGCCGGTGTCGACGACGGAATCCCACGAGAGGGTGGGCAGTTTGGAGCGTGCACCGTCTGGCGGAACCATGCAGCTTCATCGGCACGACACGGGACGCGCTTGAGGCGTGATCCGTCGTTCAGTCCTCGGCGGTCGCTGCGGCCTTGGCCTGGAGTTCGTCAACGATCGATGCGTCGGCCAGCGTGGTGGTGTCACCGATGTTGCGACCCTCGGCGACGTCGCGGAGCAGGCGACGCATGATCTTGCCCGAACGGGTCTTGGGCAGGTCGGGGGTGATGTAGATCTGCTTCGGTTTGGCGATCGCGCCGATCTCGGCCGCGACGTGCGCGCGCAATACCTCTGCGTCGACGTCCTCTCCTCCACGCAGGATCACGTAGGCGATGATCGCCTGACCGGTCGTCGCATCGGTGGCGCCCACCACCGCTGCCTCGGCCACGGCAGGATGCGACACGAGCGCCGACTCGACCTCGGTGGTCGAGATGCGGTGGCCCGAGATGTTCATCACGTCGTCGACGCGACCGAGCAGCCACAGATAGCCCTCGTCGTCGAGTTTCGCGCCGTCGCCGGCGAAGTAGCGGCCCTCGAAGCGCGACCAGTAGGTCTCGCGGAAACGGTCCGGGTCGCCCCAGATTCCGCGCAACATGCCGGGCCAGGGCCGGGTGAGTGTGAGGTAGCCGCCACCGACGTCGACGCGGTTGCCATCGTCGTCGATCACCTCGGCCGACACGCCGGGCAGTGGGAAGGTCGCCGATCCCGGCTTGGTGGTGGTGGCACCGGGCAGCGGGCTGATCATGATGCCGCCGGTCTCGGTCTGCCACCAGGTGTCGACGACCGGGCACCGTCCGGCTCCGATGTGCTCGTGGTACCACATCCAGGCCTCGGGGTTGATCGGCTCGCCGACCGATCCGAGCACGCGCAGCGAGGACAGGTCATGCTTGGCCGGCTCGCCGGCGCCCCACTTCATGAACGTGCGGATGGCCGTGGGCGCCGTGTAGAAGATCGTGACGCCGTACTTCTCGATGATCTCCCAGAACCGGTCGTTGCCGGGGTGGTTCGGAACGCCCTCGTACATCACCTGGGTGGCGCCGTTCGAGAGCGGGCCGTACACGATGTAGCTGTGCCCGGTGATCCAGCCGACGTCGGCGGTGCACCAGAACACGTCGGTGTCCGGGTGGAGGTCGAAGACGTACTTGTGGGTGTAGGTGACGTGCGTCAGATACCCACCGGACGTGTGCATGATGCCCTTGGGCCTACCGGTCGTCCCCGACGTGTAGAGCAGGAACAGCAGCTGCTCGGAGTCCATCGGCTCCGCGGGGCAGTCGGTGGAGGCGCCGTCCATCAGCTCGTGGTACCAGTGGTCGCGGCCGTCGAGCATCTCGACGTCGTTGCCGCCACGTTTGACGACCACGACGTGTTCGATCGTGGGGGCGTTGGCGCAGGCCTCGTCTGCTGCAGGCTTGAGCGGGAACACCTCGCCGCGCCGGTAGCCACCGTCGGCGGTGATCAACACCTTGGCCTCCGCATCATTGATGCGATCGGCGAGCGACTGCGACGAGAAGCCCCCGAAAACGACGCTGTGGGCAGCGCCGATGCGGGCGCAGGCGAGCATCGCGACGGCGGCCTCGGGGACCATCGGGAGGTAGATGTTGACCCGGTCGCCCCGCTGGACGCCGAGACCCGTGAGCACGTTGGCGAACTGGCTGACCTCGTCGAGCAGCTGCTGGTAGGTGATGGTCCGGGTGTCGCCGGGCTCGCCCTCCCAGTGGATCGCGATCTTGTCGCCCTTGCCGCCGAGCACGTGGCGGTCGAGGCAGTTGTAGGCGACGTTGAGCTGCCCGCCGACGAACCACTTGGCGTCGGGAAGGTCCCACTCGAGGATCGTGTCCCACGGCTTGGCCCAATCGACGAGCCCCGATGCCTGGCGGGCCCAGAACGCCTCGTCGTCCTCGGCGGCCTGGTCGTACAGGAAAGTTCCGGTGACGAGCGAGTCTGCCTTGAACTCCTCCGACGGCGGGAACTTGCGGTTCTCCGCGCTCAGCGCGTCGATCGTGTCGTGATGGTCGCTGGTCCCCTGTTCAGCCATGGGACCGATGGTAGATCACGGGCCGGTCACCCGGTCGGGGCGGCGGGTTGCCACACCCTGCAGGGTTCAGCGCTGGGCGTTGCGGTGGATGGTCAGGTGGCGAGGCCGATCGGGCAGCTCACACCGGTGCCGCCGACGCCGCAGTACCCGTTGGGGTTCTTGGCCAGGTACTGCTGGTGATACGGCTCGGCGTAGAAGAACCCGGATTCGAGGTCGAGCGGAAGCACCTCGCTCGTGATCTCCCCGTAGCCGGCTGCCTCGAGGCGCTCCTGGAACACTGCCCGCGACGTCTCGACCAGCGGCTGCTGCGACGCGTCGGTGACGAAGATCGCCGATCGGTACTGGCTGCCGATGTCGTTGCCCTGGCGCATGCCCTGCGTCGGATCGTGCTCTTCCCAGAATGTCTGCAACAGTCGCTCGTAGCTGATCACGTCGGGGTCATAGACGACGACGACGGCCTCGGTGTGCCCGGTGAGACCGGAGCACACTTCCTCGTAGGTGGCGTTCGGGGTGTAGCCGCCCGCGTAACCGACGAAGGTGGAGTAGACGCCCTCGAGTTGCCAGAACTTGCGCTCGACGCCCCAGAAGCAACCCATGGCGAACGCGGCGGTCTTCATGCCCTCCGGCCACGGCCCGACCAGCGGATGTCCGTTGACGAAGTGTGCATCCGGAAGGGGCATCGTCTGGTCGGTGCGGCCGCGCAACGCATCGGCGGCGGCGACCATGGAAGCGTTCTTGCGGAAAAGCATGCGTCCAGCCTACGAGTGGATCCCGCAACCCGCCCTCTCCTCCCGCACGCCGGTACGGTCGGCGATCGTGAGGCCCGCCGCTGCCACCATCCGCCCGATCACCCCACGCGATCTGCCACGGATCCTGGAAATCAACGAGGCCAACGTGCCCGAGGTCGGATCGGTGGACGCTGCGCGCCTGGAGTTCATCGTCGGCGAGAGCCCGATCGCCCTCGCGGCCGAGCGCGACGACGACGTCGTCGGCTTCTGTCTGGTGATGGGGTCGACGTCGGTGTACGACTCGGTCAACTACCGATGGTTCACCGAGCGGTACGACCGGTTCATGTACCTCGACCGGGTGGCCTTCGATGCAGCGGCGCGCGGCCAGGGCCTCGGTACCGCGCTCTACGCCGAGGTCGAACGACGGATGCGGGAACACCGCGACGTGGATCATCTCGCGTTGGAGGTCAACGCCGACCCGCCGAACGAGGGGTCGCTGCGATTCCACGCCCGACTCGGCTTCGTCGAGGTCGGCCAGCAGGACACCCCCTACGGCATCCGCGTGTCGATGCAGATGCGCCCGACCGCTCCGTGACGTTTGGTGTCTGACACCAAACCGCGCTGTTGACTCAGCGGCGGTCCTGGAGGAAGCGGAAGTGGCTGCGGGTCGAGGCGACGTGGGTGGCGTCGAGGTCGGCGAGCAGCACGGTCTCGCCACCGGCGCCGGTGGCGAGCACCTCGCCGAGCGGGTCGATGATCGCGCTGTCGCCGCAGTAGTCGAGTCCACCGCCGGAGCCGACGCGGTTGACACCGACGACGTACGCCTGGTTCTCGATCGCCCGCGCCCGCAGCAGCGTCGACCAGTGCAACCGT
This sequence comes from Ilumatobacteraceae bacterium, assembly GCA_035529175.1. Taxonomy (GTDB): domain Bacteria; phylum Actinomycetota; class Acidimicrobiia; order Acidimicrobiales; family Ilumatobacteraceae; genus Sva-07. The sequence continues at coordinate 206 of DATKXG010000304.1, read as the reverse complement.
CGCTTGGCGGGCCAGTTCGCGACGAGGAGGTACGCGTCGACGTGCTCGGCCAACGCCCAGAACTCGTCGGCGAAGCGCAGGTCGTAACACACGAACAGTGCGCAGCGCAGCCCGTCGATCTCGACGGTGACGAAGTCCGTGCCGGCGCGGACGTAGCGCTCCTCGTCGGCGTGCGAGAACGGATGGATCTTGCGATAGCGGTGCTG
>DATKXG010000303.1:0-6384 GCA_035529175.1 Ilumatobacteraceae bacterium | reverse complement strand
CGGCGATCAACCGGTGTCGTTCGCCGACGTGGCGAAGGCCGAGCGAGAACTCGGCTGGCGTGCCGAGCGCACGATCGACAACATGTGCGTCGACCACTGGCACTGGCAGCGCACCCATCCCGACGGCTACTCCGGCTGACGGCATCCGGCCCGCGTGGTACCCAGGCGCGATGATGGGACGATGAGCGTTCGCGAGCCCGATCCGGAACTGCTGGCGGCCGCCCGCGAGGCCCACCTCCAGGCGTACTGCCCCTACTCGCACTACAGGGTCGGCGCGGCGATCAGGACGGCGTCGGGATCGGTGGTCGTGGGCTGCAACGTCGAGAACGCGGCGTATCCCATGGGATCGTGCGCCGAGGCCGGGGCGATCGCCGCGATGGTGGCCGCGGGGGAACGTGACATCGCCGAGATCGTGGTGGTGACCGACGGCGACGAGCCGGGGACCCCGTGCGGCGGGTGCCGTCAGCGGATCCGCGAGTTCGCCGGACCCGGCGTGGCGGTGCACTCGGTCTCCGCGTCGGGAGCGCTGTGGTCGACGACCGTCGCGGAGCTCTTGCCCCACTCCTTCGGTCCCGAATTCCTGATCGACTGATCACGTCCGGACGAGTGCACCTAACTTGAGTCGATGACACTCAAGTTTTCTGATTGGAACGTTGCGATCCGATTGACGCGGCCGTATGGTTGGGGATCGAATCGATCATTCGTTCACACCCCCATCACCCCCAGGCACACCGCCAAGAAGGAGCAACACCATGGCCAAGGCAGTCGGCATCGACCTCGGTACCACCAACTCGGTGGTCGCGGTCCTCGAAGGTGGCGACCCGGTCGTCATCCCCAACTCCGAAGGCGCCCGCACCACGCCGTCCGTCGTGGCCTTCTCGAAGTCCGGCGAAGTGCTCGTCGGTGAGGTCGCGAAGCGTCAGGCGATCACCAACCCCGACCGCACGTTCCGCTCGATCAAGCGCCACATGGGCGAGGGCTGGAAGTCGGACGACATCGACGGCAAGACCTACACCCCGCAGGAGATCTCCGCGCGCACGCTGATGAAGCTCAAGCGCGACGCCGAGGCCTACCTGGGCGACACGGTCACGCAGGCCGTCATCACCGTGCCTGCCTACTTCGACGACGCGCAGCGCACGGCCACCAAGGAAGCCGGCACGATCGCCGGCCTCGAAGTGCTGCGCATCATCAACGAGCCGACTGCGGCCGCACTCGCGTACGGTCTCGACAAGAGCTCCGAGGACGAGACGATCCTGGTGTTCGACCTCGGCGGCGGCACCTTCGACGTGTCGGTGCTCGAGATCGGCGACGGCGTGTTCGAGGTCAAGTCGACCCACGGCGACACCGATCTCGGTGGCGACGACTGGGACCAGCGCATCGTCGACTGGCTCGTCCAGCAGTTCAAGGCGGCGCACGGCGTCGACCTGAGCGCCGATCGCATGGCGGCGCAGCGTCTGCAGGAAGCTGCCGAGAAGGCCAAGATCGAACTCAGCCAGGTGCAGCAGACGCAGATCAACCTGCCGTTCATCACCGCCACGGCCGACGGCCCGCTCCACCTCGACGAGTCGCTGTCGCGCTCGAAGTTCCAGGAGATGACCTCCGACCTCATCGAGCGTTGCCGCATCCCGTTCGAGCAGGCGCTGAAGGACGCCGGCGTCTCGAAGGGCGACCTGCACCACGTGATCCTCGTGGGCGGTTCCACCCGCATGCCCGCGGTGACCGAGCTCGTGCAGTCGATGACCGGCAAGGAGCCGAACAAGACCGTCAACCCCGACGAAGTGGTCGCCATCGGCGCTGCTGTCCAGGCGGGTGTGCTGCGCGGCGACGTCAAGGACGTGCTGCTGCTCGACGTCACCCCGCTGAGCCTCGGCATCGAGACCAAGGGCGGCGTGATGACCAAGCTCATCGAGCGCAACACCACGATCCCCACCAAGCGCACCGAGGTGTTCACCACGGCCGAGGACAGCCAGCCGTCGGTGGAGATCCACGTCATCCAGGGCGAGCGCGAAATGGCGAGCTACAACAAGACGCTCGGCAAGTTCCAGCTCGTCGACCTGCCGCCAGCCCCCCGTGGCGTGCCGCAGATCGAGGTCACTTTCGACATCGACGCCAACGGCATCGTGCACGTGTCCGCCAAGGACCGGGCCACCAACAAGGAACAGTCGATGACGATCACCGGGCAGTCCACGCTCGACAAGAACGACATCGAGCAGATGGTCAAAGACGCCGAAGCGCACGCCGAGGACGACCGCAAGCGTCGCGAGGAGGCCGAGGTCCGCAACAACGCCGACTCGATCGTGTACCAGACCGAGAAGGTGCTGCGTGAGCAGGGCGACAAGGTCACCGCCGAGGAGAAGGAAGCGGTCGAGCAGCCGCTCGCCGACCTGAAGAAGGCGATGGAGGGCAACGACACCGACGCCATCAAGGCGGCGACGGACACCCTGATGTCTGCCAGCCAGGCGTTCAGCCAGAAGCTGTACGAGGCGGCGGCGCGAGACTCGGGTGCCGACGGAACGTCGGCGTCCGGGCAGGACACCGGCGCCGACGCGGTGAACGACGACGACATCGTCGATGCCGAGATCGTCGACGACGACGAGAAGGCCTGACGCGGCGATGGACGACGCCACGGCGGACGCCAACGAGCCGCTCGACGACGCCAACGCGTCCGGCCTTCCCCACGGTGCCACGCCACCGATGCCGGAGTCGCCGGACGACGAGCCCGAACGTGAGACCGAGGTCGACGACGTCACCGACTCGATGCGCCGACCCGCCGGCGCAGGCGACGACGAGTTCGATGCCATCGTCGGCGAGATCGACTACTCCGACGTCGACGTGCCCGCACTCCTCGCCGAACGCGAGGAGTACAAAGGGATGGCGCAGCGCATCCAGGCCGACTTCGACAACTTTCGCAAGCGCTCGGCGGCGCAGTCGCTCGCCGAGGCAGATCGGGCGTCGGGTCGGCTCGCCGAGGCGTTGCTCCCGGTGCTCGACGCGGCCGAGGCGGCGTTCGTGCGGCATCCCGACGAGGTCGGACCACTGCTGAACCAGATGTTGGTCGAGCTGAAGAAGCACGGCCTGGAGACGCTCGATCTCGAGGACAAGCCGTTCGACCCCGAGTTCGCCGAGGCGGTTGCCCACGAGCCGGGCGACGGCGGCGAGCCGATCGTGTCCGAGGTGCTGCGAAGCGGCTACACCTGGAAGGGCAGGATCCTGCGAGCTGCCATGGTCAAGACGAAGGACTGAACGTACATCCGGTGCCAGGCACCAGATGTACGTCGGAGGGAGGTGATCTCTGATGTCTGCACAACGTGAATGGTTCGAGAAGGACTACTACCGCACGCTGGGCGTCGACAAGGGCGCGTCGGCCAAGGAGATCACCAAGGCCTACCGCAAGCTGGCTCGCGACCTGCACCCCGACAAGAACCCCGGTGACGCGGTTGCCGAGGAGAAGTTCAAGGAACTCGCGGCTGCCTACGACGTGCTCGGCGACGACGCCAAGCGCAAGGAGTACGACGAGGTCCGCGTCATGGGCCCGATGTCGGGCATGGGCGGCATGGGCGGACGCGGTGCACCCGGTGGGTACACGTTCAACGTCGAGGACATGGGCGGCGCCGGTGGAATCGGCGACCTGTTCGGCTCGATGTTCGGACACGGCGGCCAGGGTCGCGGACGAGCCGGCGGTGCATCGGGTGTGGGCCCGCGCCGAGGTGCCGACGTCACCGCGCAGCTCACGGTCGACTTCAAGGACGCCGTCCACGGTCTCACGACCACGCTGTATCTCACCACCGATGCGCAGTGCTCGACGTGCAACGGATCGGGAGCCAAGCCCGGCACCTCGCCGGTGATGTGTTCGGCGTGCGGTGGCCGAGGTGTCGTCGACGACAACCAGGGCATGTTCTCGTTCTCGTCGCCGTGCCGCGTCTGCGGCGGCCAGGGCAGCCGCATCGAGGATCCCTGCCCGACGTGTCGCGGCACGGGGGTCGAGCAACGCCAACGCGAGGTCAAGACTCGCATCCCCGCGGGAGTGAAGGACGGCCAGACCATCCGCCTGAAGGGCCGTGGCGGACCGGGTCGCAACGGTGGCCCGGCCGGCGACCTGCTCGTCGAACTCAAGGTGATGTCGCACCCACTGTTCGGGCGCAGCGGCGACAACCTGACCGTCTCGGTGCCGATCACCGTGGCCGAAGCCGCGCTCGGCGGCGAGATCGACGTCCCGACCCTCGACGGCCCGAGCGTCACGCTGCGACTCAAGCCCGGCACGCAGACCGGGACCCGGCATCGTGTCCGCGGCAAGGGCATCGAGACCTCGAAGCACACGGGCGACCTGATCGTCACCGTCAACGTGCACATCCCGACCGACCTCACCGACGCGCAGCGCGAGGCGATCGAGCAGCTCGCCGCGGCGACTACGGTGAACCCGAGGAGTTCACTGACATGAGCACACCGGAGCATGAGCGATCTCACACGCGGGCGGTCTATGTGATCTCGGTGGCCGCTGAGCTCGCTGGGATGCACCCCCAAACCCTGCGCATCTACGAACGGCGTGGCCTGGTCACCCCGGCGCGCACCGAGGGCGGCAACCGGCGCTACAGCGACGCCGACATCGCGATCTTGAAGCGCATCTCCGAACTCACCGACGAGGGCATGAACCTCGAAGGGATCCGTCGCGTGATGCACCTCGAGATCGAGCACGCGCGGCTGCGCGTCGAACTCGACCACGCCCGCGAGATCGCGAAGCATGCGATCTCGGCTGCGGAAGGACGTCGCGGCGGCGGCGATCTCGTGCCGTTGCGTCAAGCCGTCGCCGTGTTCGGCCAGCGGCCGTCGATCTTCGACGACTGAGCGCTGTCCGTCAGCGACGCCGTGGCAGCAGCCGCGCCACGAACCGCTTGACCGGACCGATGGTGGAGGCTTCGTTCGTCGTCGGGAGGTTCGAGACGCGTTCGATGGCCCACGGGCGTTCGTTCGGCGTGGTGTCCACCGGAAGGATCATGTCGACGGGCCGGAGTCGGCCGGCGAGGCCAGCGGCACCAAGTGCGGCGCCGAGCGCAACGCACTGGCGCTCCGGGGCGCGAAGGTCGTGCGGAGGAAACTCGGGGTACTGGGTCTCGGAGAGGTGCAGCTCCCACGTCACCGGTGACGCGTGCTCGAGCAGCCGGGCGATCTCCGTGGCGAGTTCGAGCGGTTCGTCGACGTCGTCGAACCAACCCGTCGAGATGTCCGTGGCGCTGCATGCCAGACCGGGGGTCGTCCGACCGATCGACTCCAGCGCGGCAGCCGCGACGACGACGGTCTGCGAGGTGATGGCTCCGAAGCTCTGGTCGGGGGCAGCGTCGCGGCGAACGTGGGTGATGTCGGTGTCGAGCACTCTGGCGAGCGCGAGCGGGCTGGGGTCGACGGCGACGTCGATGAATCCGGCGCGTTCGGCGAGCTCTTCGAGTCGCCGGATCTCGCTGTCGTCCCACGACACCCCGACCAGCCAGCGTCGGGGACCATCGTCGACCAGCACGCTCGACGATGCGTGGCGCGAGGCGGCGAGAGTCGTTCGGAGCGCGTTGAGTTCGGTGCCCGTGAGTCCGGTGGCGTCGACCCGGCTGAGCGTGCTGCTCGGCGGGAACACCGCCAGGCGAGTCGGAACGTCCGGGTCACCGAGTTCGGCGCGGAGCCGGACGAGTGCGTCGACCATCACCTGGTCGTCGAGTCGATTCGCGACGGCGACCTCACCCGCTGCGATCACTTGCCCCGGTGCCGTCGACTCGAGCCGGACGCCGCGCACGACACGGTGGGTCACCTCGATGCCGACCCCATCGCCTCGCGCTGGGCCGATGGCGGTCATGACGCGTCTCCGGTGGATCGGCGTCCGAGCAGCGTTTCCGTCGTGGCCTCGGCCAGGGCGATCTGGGCGAGGTCACCTCCGGGGAACAGCCGGCAACGTCCGACGACGCCGTCGAGTTCGGCCGGGTGCCCGACCCCCAGCGTCGAGAGCTCGTGATGGTTCGATGATGCTCCGACGACTCGACTCGGCGCCGAGCTCGCGAACGACCCAGCGCCGTCCAGGTCCGCAGCGAACGCGACGACGTCGAGGCCGGACCGCACGGCGCGTTCGAGCAACTCGTCGAGCCGGGCCCCGAGCGGTTGATCGAGGTACTTCCGACGCAACTGCACGAGGTCGCCGATCAACACCACCAGGTGGGGTCGGTCGCGTTCGGTGCCCGCGCCGGGCGGAGCGCTGCGTCGGTCGAGTTCGGCGGAGATCTCGTCGAGCGCGTCGCTCACCTCATTGGCTTGGTCGGGGGCAACGACGCGGACGGAACGCTCGATGCCGTTCAGGGTGCGGCGCACCGCCGACGACGACTCGATGACGATGAGGCGAACGTCGTGGTC
>DATKXG010000302.1:0-14448 GCA_035529175.1 Ilumatobacteraceae bacterium | reverse complement strand
CAGGCCGATCACCAGTGGCGCCCTCGGCAGGATTCGAACCTGCGCACACGGCTCCGGAGGCCGATGCTCTATCCCCTGAGCTACGAGGGCTGGACCCGGGCAGGCTATCGCTCCGCCTGCCGAATCCTGGTCAGTAGTCCGCCGTGCCGGGCACGTCCTGCTCGCCGTCGATCACGCCGAGAAGCGCATCGAGCAGCCCGCTCGCACCGAAGCGGAACGTGGCCGGCGCGGACCAGCCCTCACCCATCACCGAGTCGGCCAGGTCGACGTAGGACATCGCCTCGTCGAACGTGCGGATCCCGCCGGATGGCTTGAGCCCGACGGGGCGCCCGGCACCCGCAATGACGTCGAGCATCGCCGCCACCGCTTCGAGGCTCGCCCCCGCGGGGATCTTGCCGGTGGAGGTCTTCACGAAGTCGGCCCCGTTCTCGACGGCCAAGCGTGCCGCTGCGGTCACCGTGGCGCGGTCGTCGAGCGCGCCGGTCTCGAGGATCACCTTGAGCAGCTTCGGTGGATGGACCAGCTCGGCCACCGCGGCCACCAGTGTCGCGGCGCGGTCGACGTCGCCGGCGAGCAGTGCCCGGTACGGCAGCACCAGGTCGATGTCGTCGGCGCCCTCGGCGAGGGCTGTGACGACGGTCCGAATCACATCGTCGACGGGTTCGTCGCCCGACGGGAAGTTGACCACGGTCGCCACCCGTACTCCCGAGCCCCTCAACTGCTCTGCACAGGTCCCGACGAACTCGGGCCAGACGCACACGGCGGCAGTCGCGTGCTCACGGGCACGCCGGCACAGCTCGTCGATGCCATCGGGTGAATGGTCGTCGGCGAGATCGGTCAAGTCGATCAGCCCGATCGCCCGACGTGCTGCAGCGGTTCGTTCAGTCATCGAGCCCGACGGTAGCGGCTGACGGGTCGCCGTCGAAGCGGAGCTGGCGCTCCTCGGGCGTCGCCAGCAGCACTCCCTCGAGGTAGTCCGCGAGCGCCTCCTCGTTCGTGACCTCGGAACCACGCTGCTCGGCCATCAGATAGCGGTGTTCGAGCAGCTGGTGAAAGACTTCGGGCGCCTCGAGATGAGAACGCAGTTCGACGGGAATCGCATCGACCACGGGTTGATACACCTCCGCCAGCCAGCGCGCGGTCGCCACGGCACGGGGTATCGATTGCTCCTCGCGCCGCTCGAGCCAGGCCTTGAACTGGTCGATGTCGGCCAGCAGCCGGCGCGCCTGGTTCTCCTGCACCTCCAGCCCGGTCCGCCGACGAAGTTCTCGGGCGCTGTGACCCTCCTCGATCAGGACGGGCTGCACCGACAGCGTGCGCCCGTCACGGTTGATCGACAGTTCCTCGACATCGAAACCGAGATCGTTGATCCGTCGTACACGATGCTCGATTCGCCAGCGTTCATCGAGGTCGAACTCGTCGACACGCGTGAGCTCCTCCCACAGTTCCTCGTATCGGTGGCGCAGCGTCTCAGCGATCCCGATGTGGTCGACGTCGTAGGCGATGCGCCCACTGGCCTGCAGCTCGAGGAGCCCGCCGACCACGTTCTCGAGGGCGATGTCGATGTCGTAGTTGCGCATGGCGTCGGAGATCGTCGAGTGGCGTTCGGTCGTCTCGGCATCGACCAGATAGGCCATCATCGCCCCCGCGTCGCGTCGCCACAGGATGTTCGACAGCGAACAATCGCCCCAGAAGACGCCCTCGAGATGGAGACGCACCAGGAGGACCACCCCGGCATCCATCAACCGATCGACGAGGATGGGATCATCTCGCCCCATCACATACCAGTACGGCAGCGAGTAGTCGAGATAGCGCGTGATCAGGACGGCTTCACCGGGCGTGGGCGCATCGGACACCACACCGACGGGCTCGACGACGGGCAGATGATCCTCGCGAAGGTCCCGGAGCACTCGGTACTCCTGTTGCGCCGCTCCGACCGACGTCGCCTTGAGCGCATAGACCCGTTCGTCGAAGCGGACGAACCGCACCACGTGACGGCTGATCCCGTGCGCCATCTTGACGAGCCGCGGGTGCTCCCAGTCGGTGAGGGGCATGTCCCACGGCAGGTCGAGGAAGTCGGGGTGACCCTGCTTCGTCACGATCTCCACGGCGAGGCAACGTATCGCACACTCACCCGTTGCACGCGCCGTCGGCAACCACCGAGCACCCCGGCGCGCAACGCGGAACGGTACGTTGCCGATCGTGAGTCTCGTCAACGTCCAACCGCAATCGATCGGGTCGTTGCCGGCAGTCGGTCCGCTGGCATTCGGCCTCTGGCGCTACACCGATCCTGACGTCGCCGCGGCGCAGTGTCTCCTCGAGACGGCCCTCGACGCCGGCATGAATCTCGTCGACACCGCCGACGTGTACGGCCTCGACTGGGGTGGCTCCGGGTTCGGCAGCGTCGAGGAGATCCTCGGCTCGGTGCTCGCGGTCGCACCGAGCCTGCGCGACCGCATGGTGCTGGCCACCAAGGGCGGCATCCTCCCACCGGTCCCCTACGACTCGTCGCCCGAGTACCTCCGGCGCGCGTGCGAGGACTCGCTGCGCCGCATGAAGACCGACGTCATCGACCTGTACCAGATCCACCGCCCCGATCTGTTCACCCATCCTGCCGACGTCGCCGCCGAGCTCACGGCACTACGCGACGACGGCAAGATCCGGGAAGTCGGTGTCTCCAATCACACCCCTCCCCAGGTCGCTGCGCTCGCAGCCCACCTCCCCTTCCCCCTCGCCTCGAACCAATTCGAGTACTCCGCGCTCCACCTCGATCCGCTGCGCGACGGCACGTTCGACGACTGCATGCGCAACGCCAGGGCGCCGCTCGCCTGGAGCCCACTGGCCGGCGGGCGGCTGGCGACCGGGGACGGCGTGCGACCGGAGCTCCTCGCGGTGATCGACTCGCTCGCCGATCGCGAGGGCGTCGATCGTGCCACCATCGCGATCGCGTTCGTGCTCGCACATCCGGCGAGGCCAGTGGCGATCGTCGGGTCGCAGACGGCCGAGCGGATCGTCGCCGGCACGGCGGCATTCGACGTCGAGTTGTCCCGCCACGACGTGTACTCGATCGTCCAGGCCTCCGAGGGAGTTCCTCTGCCATGAGCACCGTCCACCGACCCGATGTCCCGGAGATCTCGTGGTTCGGCGCGCTCTGCGACGACGACTACGAGTTCCTCGGTGTCGCCGATCCGGAACTGGCCAGCAGCTGGCCACACTGCTCCAACATCGTTCGCACCGCAGAGCGCAACGGCTTCGACAACGTGCTGCTCCCATCTGGATACTCACTGGGCATCGACTCCACGGCATTCGCCGCAGCGGTCGCGACGCACACCGAGCGCATCGATCTGCTGCTGGCCGTGCGCATGGGTGAGATGTGGCTGCCACAACTCGCTCGACAGCTGGCGTCGATCGACCAGTTCGCGAACGGACGGCTCTGCATCAACGTCATCTCGTCCGACGTCCCGGGCCAGGAACTCGACTCGGCTCCGCGATACCGACGAACACGCGAGTGGATGCACGTGCTTCGGCGGTTGCTCGACGGTGAACCGATCGACTTCCACGGCGAGTTCGTCGACCTGACACTCGACCCACCCCGAGCACGCACCATGAACGGCACATGTCCTCCGATGTACTTCGGCGGATTCTCACCGGCCGCCAAGGAGGTCGCGGCGGCCGAGGCCGACGTGTTCCTCACCTGGCCCGACACCGTCTCCAACGTCGCGTCGACCGTTGCCGAGATGACGGCGCTGGCACGCGACCGCACACTCGTCTACGGACTCCGCGCGCACGTGATCGTGCGCGAGAGCGAGGCGGCGGCACGCGCCGCCGCCGATCGGCTGGTTTCACGCCTCGACGCCGACGCCGGCACGGCCATTCGCAACCGCTCACTCGACGCCACGTCGGCCGGAGTGCAGCGCCAGGCGTCACTCCGCCTGGCGGCGGACGCAGACGGGTTCGTCGAGGACGCGTTGTGGACCGGCGTGGGCCGCGCCCGCAGCGGCGCCGGCGCGGCGATCGTCGGGGATCCGGATCAGGTCGTGGCGAAGCTTCGCGCCTATCAGGGAGCAGGCATCGGCGCCTTCATCCTGTCGGGCTACACCCACCTCGCCGAGTGCGACCTCGTGGCCCAATACGTGCTCCCCCGCATCGAGCACGCGCCGCTCAAACCACGGTGGACCGGGTGACGCAGCACGGTTGGCGCACCGTGCCATCGTGACGACACCGTTCGAGGCTGATCAGTCGATCGCTTGGCGGGTCTCCGCGTCGAAGAAGTGCATGTTCTCGGTCGAGATGGCAATCTCGACCGATTCGCCCAACCGCACAGTCGACCGTGGATTGAATCGACCGACGGCGTTCGACACGTCGATGCCGGCCTTCTCCTCGGCCGCGTCGGGATCACCCGAGTCGACGGTCGGGGCATCGATACGGAAGTGGACCATGATCTCGGAGCCGAGCGCTTCGAGCAGCATCACCTTCGAGGAGATCCGTTGGGATTCCGGAATCTCCGGCGCGAACGCGGCATCTTCGTAGTCCTCCGGGCGAATGCCGATGATCACTCGGCGACCGTCATACTCCCGCAGGCCGGGATGCTTGACGAAACACTCCGATGAGAGCCCGACCACGTTCGGGCCCAGCGTGATCGTGCCGACATCACCCGAGACGTGCACGTCGGCCTCGAACAGATTCATCGACGGCGACCCGATGAACGCAGCGACGAAGACGTTGACCGGGTGGTCGTACAGATTCTGCGGAGTGTCGACCTGCTGGAGGTAGCCGTCCTTGAGCACGGCGACGCGGTCGCCCATCGTCATCGCCTCGATCTGGTCGTGCGTGACGTACACGGTGGTGACCGCGAGCTCACGTTGCAGCGCGGCGATCTCGGCGCGCATCTGCACACGTAGCTTGGCATCGAGGTTCGAGAGCGGCTCGTCCATGAGGAACGCTGCAGGCTGCCGCACGATGGCTCGGCCCATGGCAACCCGCTGGCGCTGGCCACCCGACAGCTGACCCGGCTTGCGGTCGAGGTTCTCCTCCAACTCGAGGATGGCGGCCGCCTTGCGGACGCGTGTGTCGATTTCCGCCTTCGGGACCTTGGCGAGCTTCAGGGCGAAGCCGATGTTGTCGTACACCGACATGTGCGGATACAGCGCGTAGTTCTGGAACACCATGGCGATGTCGCGATCCTTCGGCTCGACGTCGTTGACCAGCCTGTCGCCGATCTTCATCGTGCCACCGGTGATGGTCTCGAGTCCGGCGATCATGCGCAATGCGGTCGACTTGCCACAACCGGAAGGACCAACCAAGACCAGGAATTCCTTGTCCGCGATCTCGAGATCCAGGTCATGGATCGCGTGAAAGCCGTTGTCGTAGACCTTGTTGATGCCTTCGAGCTGGACGGTTGCCATGACGTTTCCTCCTGTAGCTCCGCTCTCGGAGCGTCGGTGAGCGTGATTCCCCTCGACCACGTCGGCTGTGACATTAGCTCAACGTGAGCGTTGGCACGCCGGGCGCCGTCGAAGTTGCCATCGACGGCGCCCGAGCCGTCGTGCCGCGAACGATCAGTTCCCCCGCCAGCAGGCGTTCGGCCCGATCGTACGGCTGCCCCTGGATCTGCGCGAACAGCACGTCGACGGCATGGTCGACGATCCGGGTGACGGGCTGGTGGACGGTGGTGAGCGGCGGGTCGGTGAAGCGCATCAGCTCGGTGTCGTCGAAGCCGACCACCGAGACGTCACCCGGGACGTCGAGGCCGCGTTGGCGAACGGCGCGGATTGCGCCGAGCGCCATCAGGTCGCTCGCGGCCACGATGCCGGTGATGCCATTGTCGAGCAGCCGCTGCGTACCGGTGAAGCCGCCGTCGAGGGTGAAGATCGTCTCGATGACCCGGTCGTCGAGATCGCCCTCGACTCCCGCAGCCAGTGCCGCCTCACGAAAGCCGGCGAGCTTTCGCTGCACGGGCGTGTAGCAGGAGGGTCCGATCAAGAGGCCGATGCGCTCGTGGCCGGACTCGCTCAGATGGCGATAGGCGGTGACCGTTGCCGCATGGTCGTCGGTCGACACGCTGGGCACCGGCGGCACGCCGTGTTCGTCGGGGGCCATCGCACCGTTGATCGTGACCAGGCCGATACCCCGACGCGTGATCTCGTCGTAGATCGAGTGATCGGCGCGGACGTCGGCATGGCGGCCCGACACCACGATCACACCCGCCACGCGCCGTTCGATCAGCGAGTCGAGGTAGTCGTCCTCGGTCGCACCGACACGCGAGGCACAACACAACACGCACAGATAGCCGCTCGACAGCAGCCGTGCCTCGATGGTCTGGACGAACTTGGGGAAGATCGGGTTGTCCAGCTCCGGCACGATCACACCGATGACGCCCGCGCTCGGCGTCGCGTGGAGCGCTTCGGGGGCGTAGCCGAGTTCAGCGAGGACGCGAAGCACACGATCGCGGGTCGAGGCGCGCACGCCTTCCTTGCCGTTCATGACACGGCTGACGGTGGCCTCGCTGACGCCGGCGAGCGCCGAGACGTCCTGGAGTCGGATCCGCATGGAGGCGACTGTACGCAACGTCTGCAAGAAATGGAAGAACTTCTGCAAAATTCTTGCAGTGTGGCCAGTGTTTCCGTAATGTGAACAGAAGTGAGCCGTTCGATGCGATCGTCGACATCTTGTCGGGGAAGACTCAAACGACCGGCCCACCGACGAACACCGTGAATTCCACATCCAACTCGCCGACATCCGTCGGCACCATCACCTCCTGAGGGGGAGACACCATGCGCGCATCACGCCGCTTGATCGCCTTCGCCGCCGTAGCCGCCCTGGTGGGCGCCGCTTGCGGTAGCGATGACGACACGAGCGATTCGGCCACCGAGGCCACCGAAGCGACCGAGACCACCGACGGTGGCGAGGAAGCGACGACCGAGACCACCGAGTACCAGGCCCCCGCCCGCGGCGACGCCGACCTCGTGATCTGGGCCGACGACACTCGCGCCCCGGTGCTCGAGCCGATCGCCGCGGAGTTCGGCGATGCCGAAGGCATCACCGTCCAGGTGGTCGAGGTCCCATTCGACCAGATCCGCGACCAGCTCAGCATCGCCGGCCCGGCCGGTGAGGGTCCCGACATCATCACGGGCGCCCACGACTGGCTCGGCGAGCTCGTCTCCAACGGCGTGATCGCTCCGATCGACCTCGGCGCCGACGCCGACCTCTACGCCCCGGTCGCGATCGAGGCGTTCACCTACGATGGCGCGCTCTACGGCGTCCCGTACGCCATCGAGAACATCGCCTTGATCCGCAACGTCGACCTCGTCCCCGAGACGCCGGCGACGTTCGAAGACCTCGAAGCGACCGCACTGGCACTCCAGGCCGACGGCACCGTCGACGTGCCGCTCGCCGTCCAGCAGGATCCGGCCGACCCGTACCACAACTATCCGCTGTTCAGCGGTGCTGGTGGCTACGTGTTCGGCCAGAACGACGACGGCACCTACAACGCCGACGATGTCGGCATCGACTCCGAGGGCGGCCTCGTTGCCGCTCAGAAGTTCGCTGACTGGAGCACCTCCGGGCTGATCTCCAAGGACGTCAGCTACGACATCATGATCGAGTCGTTCTCGACCGGCAAGGCGCCGTTCGCGATCACCGGCCCGTGGGCCGTTGGCAGCTTCACCGACGCCGGCATCAACTACGTCGTCGAGCCGATCCCCCCGGTGGCGGGTGGCACTCCCGAGGTGTTCGTGGGCGTCCAAGGCTTCATGCAGTCGGCGTTCAGCGAGAACCCCGACCTGGCGACCACGTTCATGGTCGACTATCTCGGCACCGAGGAAGTGCAGCTGGCCCTCTACGAGGCGGGCAATCGCCCGCCTGCCATGACCAGCGCCTACGACCAGGTGTCGAGCGACCCGATCATCCAGGGCTTCGGCGCTGCCGGTCAGCAGGGCACTCCACAGCCGGCCATCCCCGCCATGTCAGCAGTCTGGGACACCTGGAAGGACGCCTATTCGCTGATCTTCACCGGAACGGATCCGACCCAGGCGTTCACCGACGCCGCGGCCCAGATCCGCGACAGCATCGCGGAAGGCTGATCTTCGGATGAACACCGCCGATCCCCGAGAGGAGGGATCCCCCACCATGGGGGCGTCCTCCTCTCGGGGCGGCGCATCCGGCGCGACAGCAACGCTGCCGGAGCGTGAGAGCTACTACGACGGCATGCCGCCGCTACAAATGCCGACCGGCCCCCGCTACGGAGCCTCGCTCGGACTGATCGTCAAGTACCTGCTGCTCGGCCTGCTCAACGCCGTCGTCCTCGCATCGTTGCCGACGATGTTCGACAAGCCCGACTACGGGCTGGCGATCTCGGCGATCGTTGCGCTCGTCGTCATCGACGTGGTGTACATCTCCAAGCGGCGCTTCATCCCGGCGAAGTACCTGCTTCCCGGAACGCTGTTCCTGCTCGTCTTCGCCGTCTACCCGATCTTCTACCTGATCTACATCTCCACGACGAACTACGGCACCGGGAACAACCTGAACAAGGAGACCGCGATCGAGCGGATCGAGGCCAACTCGATCAGCGCCGGCGCCGAGTCGATCCGCTATGACCTCCAGATCCTCGCCGAGGGCAACCCCGGCGGCGAGTTGGTCTTCCTCCTCACCGATCCGGACGGCAACCGATTCATCGGAACCGCCGACGGCCTCACACCGATCGACGAGTCCGACATCATCGAAGACGGTCGCCGCGAGACCATCGACGGCTTCGTCGCCCTGAACACCGGGCAGGCCAACGACCGGGTCGACGAGGTCACCGCCCTGGTCGTCCCGGGCCCGAACGGCGACATCGCCAACGACGGCTTCGGCGCCGCGTTCGCGAAGACGCAGACCCGGGTCTACGACCCCGAGACCGACACGATCTTCGATTCGTCGACCAACACGACCTACACCGTCGAGAACGGGCAGTTCGTCAGCGAGAACGGAGATGCACTGGTCCCTGGCTGGCGCTCCGGTGTCGGGCTGTCGAACTACGACCGCCTCATCAACGACGACCAGACCCGCAACGTGTTCTTCCGGGTGCTGCTGTGGACGATCCTGTTCTCCCTCTTCTCCGTCGTCCTCTCGTTCGGGCTCGGCCTGCTGCTCGCGCTCGTCTTCAACGACGAGCGCATGTTCGGGCGGCGGTGGTACCGGAGCCTGATCATCATCCCGTACGCGATCCCGAGTTTCATGACCGCGCTCGTCTGGCGGGGGATGCTCAACCAGCAGTTCGGTGTGATCAACCGGTGGCTCGGCACGAACTTCGCATGGCTCGACGGGCAGTGGCTCCCCTACTTCTCGATCCTGCTCGTCAACACGTGGCTCGGCTTCCCGTACATGTTCCTCGTGTGCACCGGAGCGCTGCAGAGCATCCCGTCCGACCTCACCGAGGCGGCCGCCGTCGACGGCGCCGGAGGGTTCAAGGCGTTCCGGCTGATCACGTTCCCGCTGCTGCTCGTCGCCGTCGGCCCGCTGCTCGTGGCGAGCTTCGCGTTCAACTTCAACAACTTCAACATCATCTATCTGCTCACCGAGGGCCGCCCGCCGGTGCCCGGCAGCGACGCCGGCCGCACCGACATCCTGATCTCCTACGTCTACAAGATCGCGTTCGCCGGCGGCGGCGGCGTCGACTACGGCTTCGCCGCGGCAGTCTCGCTCATCATCTTCCTGATCGTCGCCACGATCTCGGCCTTCAGCTTCCGCGCCACCCGATCCCTGGAGGAGATGCGATGAACGCCGTCACGCAGTCCTACGAGCCCGAAGCACCAGCGTTCGAATACAACCGCCCGTCGATGGGCAAGGTGTTCCGGACCACCGGGTGGCGCCACGTCGTCGCGTGGATCGCTCTGGCCTTCGCGTTGTTCCCGGTGCTCTGGGTGGTCTCGGCGGCGTTCACCGACGGCAACCTGAGCTCCCAGAGCCTGATCCCCACCGACCCATCGCTCGACAACTTCCGAGCGCTGATGACCGACCCCGGCCATCCCCCGTTCTGGTCGTGGTTCCGCAACTCGATGTTCATCGGCATCACGACCGCAGTGGTGACCGTGGCGATGTGTGCACTGGCCGCATTCGCGTTCAGTCGCCTCCGGTTCAAGGGCCGTCGCCCCGGGCTGCTGTCACTGCTGTTGATCCAGATGTTCCCCAACCTGCTCGCCGTGGTCGCCCTGTTCCTGTTCATGACCCGCATCAAGGGCCTCTTCCCGGCGATCGGGCTCGGATCGTCGTGGGGGCTGATCTTCATCTACCTCGGCGGCGCGCTCGGCGTGAACACCTATCTGATCAAAGGCTTCTTCGACACGATCCCGTTCACGCTCGACGAGGCCGCGAAGATCGACGGCTGCACCCACTTCCAGATCTTCTACAAGATCATCCTGCCGCTGGCGGCGCCCGTGCTCGCCGTGATCGGCCTGCTGTCATTCATCACCACCCAGGCAGAGTTCCTCGTCGCGAGTGTCATGCTCGGCGAGGACAACAAGACGCTCGCGGTCGGCTTGTCCGGCTACGTACGCGCCGGCTTCGACAACCGCTGGGGACCCTTCGCCGCCGGATCGTTGATCGGCGCGATCCCCGTCGTGCTGCTGTTCTTGTTCCTGCAGCGGTTCATCGTGTCCGGCCTCACCTCCGGCGCCGTCAAGGAGTGATCCCGACGGTCCTCCCGGCCCCGGCCCCACCCGGACCGTCGAGCGTGCAGTGATCGGCCAACCGCACCACGACGGATCCCCGGTGTACGTCGACCCGTCGCCTCGCGTGTTGGGGGGCCAGGTACGAATACGACTCAGGGTGCCCGATACGTGTGGCACCGAACGGGTGCGCCTGCGTTCGACGCCCGACGCCGAGCCTGCGATCGTCGAGGCACTCGTCGAGCGTCACGACTACGGCGCGACCTGGTGGAGCGCCGACCTCCTGCTGCACAATCCCCTGACGTCGTACCGTTGGCTGCTCGACGGCGGCGACCTCGGCCGCTGCTGGGTGAACGGTGCCGGCGTGTTCCACCGCGAGGTCACCGACGACGCCGACTTCCGTATCTCCGCCCGGCCCCCCGATCCCGGGTCTGCGGGAATCACGACCGGCACCACTCCCCCACCCGCCTGGCTGGCTGGCACGGTCGGCTACCAGATCTTCATCGACCGGTTCGCACGCTCGAACCAGGCGTACCCGATGCCCGACTGGGCGATCTCGAGGGACTGGTCCGAGCCGGTCGACGACACGCCGGGGATCCGTTCTCGGCACTGGTACGGCGGCGACCTGGCGGGCGTCGAGGAGCACCTGGACCACCTCGCCCATCTCGGCGTGTCGCTCATCTACCTCACCCCGTTCTTCCCGGCGGGATCGATGCACCGCTACGACGCCTCGACGTTCGACCACGTCGACCCGGCGCTCGGAGGCAACGACGCGCTGGCATCGCTGGTGTCGGCCGCCCACGCACGCGGCATCCGCGTGATCGGCGACATCACCCTGAATCACACGGGCGCCGGTCACGACTGGTTCCGAGCAGCATCGGCCGACCCCGACGCCGTCGAGCGCAGCTTCTACTTCTTCGACGATGCCGAGCCC
Source organism: Ilumatobacteraceae bacterium (assembly GCA_035529175.1). Taxonomy (GTDB): domain Bacteria; phylum Actinomycetota; class Acidimicrobiia; order Acidimicrobiales; family Ilumatobacteraceae; genus Sva-07. The sequence goes on along the minus strand of DATKXG010000302.1, from coordinate 2,871 downwards.
GGCGGGTACGTGGCGTGGCACGGAGTCCGGTCCCTCCCGAAGCTCGACCATCGCAGCACCCGTCTGCGCGAGCGGTTCTACGACGGTGCCGACTCGGCGATGGCCCGATACCTCGCTGCGCCGTTCGGCCTCGACGGGTGGCGGGTCGACTGCGCGAACACGACGGCCCGGTTCCGCGACCACGACGACAACCGTGACGTCGCCCACATCGCCCGGACCACGCTCGAAGCCTCTGGCGGCGACGGGCGTTGGCTCGTGGCCGAGCACTGCTACGACGCAGGTCGCGATCTCGACGGTACGGGGTGGCATGGCGTGATGGCCTACCAGTGGTTCACACGCCCGCTCTGGGCGTGGCTGAAGGACCCGGCGCCCATGTCGCTGATGGCAGCGGTGGAGCTGATCGATCTCGACGGGCACGGCCTCGTCGAGTCGATGCGCGAGCTGTCGGCGAACGTGCCGTGGGAGGCGCAGCAGGCCTCGATGACGATGCTCGACTCGCATGACACGGCCCGATTCCGCACGGTCGTCGGCGGCGATCCGGTCCGTCACACGGTGGGGCTCGCAGCATTGCTGACGATGCCGGGCGTCCCGACGCTGTTCGCCGGCGTCGAGGTCGGCTGCGAGGGCGGCTCGATCGACACGACCCGCGTGCCGTTCCCGTGGGACCACCTCGCCGAACTCGACGGGCCGCAGACGGACGGCGACGGGCGATTTCTCGACGACCTCCGCGTACTTGTCGGGCTCCGACGTCGCAGTGACGCACTCCAATGCGGCTCGATGCGCTGGATCGACGCCACCGCCGACAGCGTCACGTTCGTCCGCGAGTCCGCGGCCGAGAACATGCTCGTCCACCTCGTGCGCCGTCCGTGCGAGTCCCGCACGTTCGACGCTGCAGAGGTCGGCATGGCCGACCGGCCTGGTGCCGACGCGTGCACAGTCGAGTTCGGGCAGGGTGACTTGGTCGAGGTGCACCTCGATGTCGGCGATGGTGCGGACACGATCGTGCTGCCCGGAACACCCGGGGCCTACGTGGTCTCCTGCACACGCAGATAGCGTCGAGCGACGTGAATCAGACGAAGAACCGGATGCAGGCGCTCGGATTGCTCGACCGCTCGTTCAAAGCGGCCACCGACGACGAACTCGCCACGGCGATCGAGGCGCTCGACGACGATCATCGCGAGGGGCTCGAGTCGTTCGTCGAGGCAGCCACCCCCGAGGGTGTTCGCACGGCCGTCAAGGCCGGCCGCATCAACGGCGACATGGAGGCGATCGCCGCGATCATCTCCGATCTGTGCCTGGCCGACTGCATCAAGGAACTCGGCGATCACGCCGACAACCCGTCGACCGACCAGCTCAAGGCGGTGTTGCCCGGCCTCGCCGAGCGTCACGGCGTAGCGGTCACCCGCATCATGCTCGCGGCCACGGTCGCCGGCGAGGCGCCCGCGTCGGCCATCATCCGCGACCTCCTGAAGTCCGACGAGCTCGTCGCACTCCCGAAGGTCGACGAGGTCACCATCGCCCCGCTGATCGACACCTCGAAGCGCTCTCCGGAGGAGCAGGCGGCCCTGAAGGCCAAGCGCGCCGAGGCCAAGGCCGCCAAGAAGGAAGCCGACCGCGCCCGCAAAGCCCAGTCGGCCGCCGCCCGCAACCGCGCCTGATCACGCCAGGGGTCAGACCCCAGGCGTGATCCGCTGCTCGTGGGCGAGGAGCCAGGCCTTGGTGTCCGTCCCGCCGGCGAATCCGGTGAGGGCGCCGTTCGCTCCGACCACGCGGTGGCACGGCACGACGATCGAGATCGGGTTGCGTCCGTTCGCCGCACCCACCGCCCGGGCCTTGCGACGATCACCCATCCGCTCGGCCTGCTCGCCGTAGCTGACCGTCGTGCCGTACGGGATCGAACACAGTGCCGTCCACGCAGCACGCTGGAACTCGGTGCCGACCGGGTCGAGCGGGACGTCGAAGTCGGTGCGCTCGCCGTCGAAGTACTCCGCGAGTTGACCCGCCGCCGCCGCGATCACCGGGTGTGTCGGATCCTCGATCGTCTCGGCCAGCCGCACGCGGGACGGGTCGTCGTCGGGCCACAGGATCGCTCGCAGCCCGTCATCGCTCGCCACGATCGTGAGCACACCCACCGGGCTGTCGACGACGGTGCTGAAGAGTTGACTACTCATGGGTCTGCTTTCGTTCTGAGGCTGGTTGGCCTGCCGGTTCGGAGAGACTTGCCCAGAGGTGGTGGACGGCATAGGAACGCCACGGCGCCCAACTCGACCCCTGTTCGCCTGCGAGACCGAGACGGTTGAGCGCGTGCCGCACACCGAGGTCGCTGGTGAGGAACGTGTCGGGGTGGCCCAGGCCGCGCATGACGACGTAGTCGGCGGTCCACGGACCGATCCCCTTCAGTGCCAGCAGTTGCCGATGCGCGACCGCGGGATCGCTGCCGGCGTCGAGTTCGAGGTCGCCCTCGGCGACGGCCCTGGCGAGCCGGCGGATCGTGTCGCGCCGGGCACCCGGCATCGAAAACGCTTCGTCGGGCGCTGCCGCGAGTTCGTCGGGTCGAGGAAAGACCCGTGTGATGTCGTCGACGGGCTCGCCGATCGTACGGCCGACGTTGGCCACGATCCGACCGGCGACCGTGCGAGCGCCGCCGACCGAGACCTGCTGGCCGACCACCGCACGAATCGCCGTTTCGTACGGATCGACACTGGCAGGCGCCCGCCGTCCGGGCACCGCTGCGACGAGTGGGGCGAGCGCGGTGTCGGATCCGAGCGCGGCGTCCACCGCAGCGGGATCGCTGTCGAGATCGAGCAGACGGCGGATCCGTTGGACGGCGACGCCGAGGTCGCTCCACGACGACAGCTCGATGCGAGCGGC
>DATKXG010000301.1:0-2952 GCA_035529175.1 Ilumatobacteraceae bacterium | reverse complement strand
TCATCGCTGTCGCCGCGTGGTGGCCCGAACCGTCGGGTGATCGAGACCACCACCGCGCCAGCTGGGAGTACGCGGGGTGGGACTTCACCCTGGTCGTCTGCGGTGCGGGGCTCGCAACGCTCACCGGGCTCTACGGCGCCTACGGCGTCATTCCGTGACGGCACCGCTGCGCACGTCGTCATCGGCGTCGCGTTGGCTCGGGCTCGGCGTGCTCGCCGCCCTCGCGTATCTCCCGGCGCTCGCGAGTTCGCCGGGTCGGATGCCGGCCGACACCAAGCTGTATCTCTACCTCGATCCAGGCGGGTTACTGAGCCGCGCCTCGTCGACGTTCGAGGTGGAGCAGTTCGCCGGATGGGTGCCCCATCAGCAGATCGCCTACCTCTGGCCGACCGGTCCCTGGTACTGGCTGCTCGACACCATCGGTGTCCCCGACTGGGTCGCCCACCGCCTCTGGATCGCAACGGTGATGTTCGCCGCCGGCGCCGGGGTGAGGTGGGCCGCCCGCATCCTCGGGCTCGGTTCTGGTGCTGCACTCGCCGCCGCCCTCGTCTACCAGCTGTCGCCGTTCATCCTCGCGTACATCTCGCGTACCTCACTGCTGCTGCTCCCCTGGGCTGCGCTGGGTTGGATCGTCGGATTGACGATCCGAGCCGGTGTCGCGAGCGCATCGCCGCTGGCCGACCCGGGCTGGCGGGACCGGCTCGGGAGATGGCGCGACCCTGCTGCCATCGCGCTCGTCGTCGCGACGATCGGCGCCGTCAATGCGACCGCGGTCGCGTTGATCGTGCCCGCACCGCTGTTGTGGCTGATCCACGCTGCGTGGCAGCGATCGCTGACGTGGCGGCAGGCCACGGCCGCGGCCCTACGGATCGGGGCGTTGTCGTTCGTCGTGTCGCTGTGGTGGATCGGCATGCTCGTGGTCCAGTCGCGACACGGCGCTGCCGTGCTGGACTTCTCCGAAACACTCGAGGACGTCAGCAGGAACTCCACCGGGTCCGAGGTGCTCCGAACACTCGGCTACTGGCTCTTCTACCAACGCGATCCGATCGGTCCGACCACGACGGCATCGCTGCCCTACCTCATCAGCCTGCGCACGATGTTCGTCAGCTACCTGGTCCCGCTGGTCGGGTTGGCAGGCCTGGCGCTCGTGTCGTGGTCACAGCGGCGGTATGCCGCCATGTTGATCGGTGTAGGCATGGTGCTGGCGATCGGCGTGCACCCCATCGGCTCGCCGTCGCCACTGATGTCGTTGCTCACCAACGACGACGGATCGGGTCTGGCGCTCGCGTTGCGCAGCAGCACCCGAGCCGTGCCCGTCCTGCTGCTCGGCATCGCCCTCGGGGCCGGCGCGCTGGTCGCTGCGCTCCCGGCGCGTCCGATCACCGCCGCGATGAGCTCGGTCACCCCACCGCGCCTCGCCGCAGCGGCGCTGTGTCTCCTGGCGGTGGTCAACCTGCCGATCGTGGCCGAGCGCGGTTTCGTCGACGAGGCAATCGATCGCGACCAGGATCCTCCGACGTACTGGCTCGACGCGGCGGGACGCATCGATGCCCGTACCGGCCGCTCGCGTGTGGTGCAACTTCCCGGCGCCGAGTTCGGCAGCTTCCGCTGGGGACACACCACCGATCAGCCGCTCGTCGGGCTCGCAGCGACCCCGTTGGTCACCCGTGATCTGCTCCCACTCGGCTCCGCCGCAGCGATGGATCTGGCCTTCGCGCTCGACGACCGCGTCCAGGAAGGCATCCTCGAGGTGGATGCGGTCGCCCCCGTCGCACGGCTGCTCGGCGCGAGCACGATCCTGCTCACCAACGACATGGCCTTCGAGCGGTACCGGACAGCCCGTCCGGAGATCGTCGATGCGCTCCTCACGGGAGGCGACGCATCCGGCCTCTCGAACGTCGAACGTCTCGGCGATCCCGTCTCGAATCGCCCTGACGTTCCGATGATCGACGCGACGTCGCTCCTCGACGATCGGATCGGTCAACCGATCAGCCCGCTCACCCTGATCGCCGTCGACGACCCGGTCCCGGTGATCCGAGCGAAGTCGGAGTCGATCGTGCTCGCCGGATCGGGCGATGGGATCCTGGATGCCGCCGCCAGCGGACTCCTCGACGGCTCCGACACGATCCGCTACAGCGCCTCGTTGGCTCCCGACGCGCTCCGCGAGGCGATCGACGACGCGAGGCTGGTGATCGTGACGGACTCGAACCGAGATCGCGCTCATCATTGGCGCGGTTCACAAGATGTGCACGGCCACACCGAACCCGGTGGCCCGGACGACGATGTGCTCGTGCCGACCGCAGCCGATCAGCGGCTCGACCTCTTCGGCCACGAGGAACCAGCGGCCCAGACCGTCGCCGTGCAAGACGGTCCTGTCCGGGCGCGGGCTTCGTCGTACGGCGAACCGTTCGCCTACCGACCCGAGGACCGGGCGGTCATGGCGATCGACGGCGATCCCGACACGGCGTGGAGCGTCGCCGATCACGGTGAGGCGGTGGGCGAGCGCATTCGCCTCGAAGTCGATCAGCCCGGGCCGGACAGGGTGACGTTGCACCAGATCCCGCCACCGCCGGGCGGTCGGACCATCACGTCGATCCGACTGACCGTCGACGACGAGCAGGCGCTCGACGTCGACCTCGGTCCGCAGTCCGTCACCGCGGACGGCCAGGAACTCGTCGACCCCGCGTTCACATCCATGCGTGCGCTCGAGATCGAGATCACCGGCGTGTCGGCGGGCGATCCCGCCGTTGCTGCGTCCAGGTCAGGAGTCGGATTCACCGAGATCGACCTCGGGCGCGGTGCGACCACCGAGGTGATCCGCCTGCCACTCGACGCACCCCTGGCGGCCGGCGACGCTCCGCTTGCCCTGGTGATGACCCGCTTGCGAACAGATCCCACCGACCGGTGGCGTTCGGACCCCGAGCCGGATCTCGTTCGCTCGTTCTCGCTCGA
>DATKXG010000300.1:0-2022 GCA_035529175.1 Ilumatobacteraceae bacterium | reverse complement strand
CTGCGGGTTCCCGCTCACCCGATGACGCTGGAGCTGCTCGACCGGGTGGCGGTCGGTCTGGCTGCGCCGTCGGCGAACCGGTTCGGTGCGGTCAGTCCGACCACGGCCGAGCACGTGCTTCGCGACATCGGAGATCGCCTCGATCCTCGACGCGATGCGATTCTCGACGGTGGCCCGTGTCCGATCGGCGTGGAGAGCACCATCGTCGACTGCGCGACCTCGCCGCCCCAGATCCTGCGGGCCGGCGGTGTGCCGGTCGAGGACGTGCATCGGCTGCTCGCCGGCGATGTCGCCGATGCATCCGGCCCGAGCAGGGCGAGTGGGATGCTCGCCTCACACTACGCGCCGCGATGCACGGTCAAGCTGGTCGACTCGGCAGACGACGCCGTCGCGTTGCGGGCGGGCTCCGTGGGTGCAGAGGTGCTCGACCTCACCGACGATCTGGTCACCTACGCCCGGGAGCTGTATGCCCGGCTGCGCGAGGCCGACGAACGCTCGGTGCCGACGTTGATCGCCGTGCTGCCGCCTCCCGAGGGGCTGGGCCACGCGATTCGCGACCGTCTGACCAAGGCCGCGGCACCACGGCCGCGCTGACGCCGTCGGTGTTCACGGCCAATCGACAGCGTTCAGATTGCTGACCCAGGCATCTCGGACCGCGACGACGTCGGGCGTCGGCGCGCCGTCGATGCCGGCGACGGTGATGCTGACCGTCGACGAGCCCGCGTCGGGGACCACGTCGAGGCGACACCAGCAATCGAACGGCTCGTACATGTACGTCTCGAGCCGGTAGGGCGGGTCGTCATCGAGCACTTCGCCGAGCCAGGACGCGACCACGAGCATCGCCTCGAACGTCTCGACCGGCAGCGCCTCGACCGTGAACGAGGGCATGTCACGCGCAATCCCGGACAGATGACCGCCGGACGTCCGCGTCCCCCCATTCCGTCGCGCTGATGGATCCGGCTCGGCAGCTCCGGGAGGCGGTGCCACGGGGACACCCGCATCGACGGTGAGCAGCGCAGCGTCGGCGGCTTCGTTGATGCGCTGCATGGCGCCCTGGTCACCGCCCTGGTCGGGATGGTTCAACTTGGCCAAGCGGCGCCGAGCCGCACGGATTTCCTCGCTGCTGGCGTCAGGGCCGAGGCCCAGGGTGGAGAACGGATCGGTTCCGCCCATCGCCGCTCAGCGGCCCAGCTCGCGGAGCTCGGCGTACCGCTCGCGAAGCCCGTCCGACTCAACCGGATCGATGGCACCGCTGCCAGCGCCGAGACCCCATCGCTCCTGCACCGTGGCATGGTCGTCGCCGCTGGCCACCGCGGCCGCCTGCACCGCGGCGCCTGCAGCGACCGCTTGATCGATGCCCGCGAGCACGAGTGGCCGCTCGAGCAACCCGGCCAGTACCGCGCGGAGGGCGGACGACTTCGCACCGCCACCGGTCAGGACGACCCGACCGGTCACCCCAGCGTGAGCTCGAAGCGCGTCGAACGCGTCGACCAGCCCGCAGGCGACGCCCTGGACTGCTGCCAGCGCGAGCTGCTCGCGTGTCACATCGCTTCGCAGGCCACCGATCAGCCCGGTGGCGTCGGGGCGGTTCGGTGTGCGTTCACCGTCGAAATAGGGCAGGAGCAGCGGGACGTCGGCCTCGCCCACCGCGGCGAGGGCGAGCCGATCGAACTCGGCATGGTCGACGCCGAGCAGCCGAGCGACGGCATCGAGGACCTTGGCCGCGTTCGACGTGCACACCAGTGGCAGGAACCGACCGGTCGCGTCAGCGAAGCCGGCGACGGCGCCGGACGGGTCCGCAGTGGGCAAACCGGCGACCGTGAAGGCGGTGCCCGAGGTGCCGACCGAGAGCGCTGCATCGCCAGGGGCGAGACCGAGCCCGAGTGCGGCGGCCATGTTGTCACCGGTACCGACCGCCACAGCGATGTCGTTCCACTGCCCGGCCACGTCGAGCGGGCCGAGCACGGTCGGAACGACGGTGCTCCAATCGCGTTCGGCATCGATCACCGCGAGCAGGTCCCA
>DATKXG010000299.1:0-3573 GCA_035529175.1 Ilumatobacteraceae bacterium | reverse complement strand
GACGGCATCGATCTCCGCGTCGAGGGCGTTGTTGATCGCCACGATCGGCCCGGAGATCCCGACGCAGGCGTCGACGTCACCGGGTGGCGGCGTCTGCGACCCACCCTCGTGCAGCAGCACGACGATGGTTTCGACTCCCTGGGCCTTGAGAATGGGAACGAGCGCGTTGGCCGTCGTGGCCTCGTCGCGGAACTCGTATCCCACGATGCCGGCGGCGGCCACCAACTCGTCGGTCCCTTCGAGTGTCATGCCGATGAATCCAACCTTGGTGTTCTCGACCTGCTCGATCCAGTACGGCGGGAGCGGCGTCTTGTTGGTGGCGGTCTCGACGACGTTGGCCGAGAGCCACTGGAAGTCAGCGCCGGGATAGGGCTCGGCCGGGAAGTAACACCCGTCGACCGGGTGACAGCCACCGTTCTGCATGCGGAGCAGTTCGGTGACCCCCTCGTCGAACTCGTGGTTGCCGACACTCGACACGTCGAGTTCCATCGCGTTCAGTGTTTCGACCGACGGTTCGTCGTGGAACAGTCCCGAGAAGGCGGGCGATCCGCCGATCAGGTCACCAGCGGCGACCGTGAGGCTGTGGGCCTTGTCGGCGCGCAGTTCGGCGAGCTTCGCCGAGAGGAACTCGGCACCACCGGCGGGCACACCGTAGATCTGGCCGGGGGAGAACGATTCGACGTGACCGTGATAGTCGTTGATCCCCAGCAACTGGAGAGGGAAATTCGGCCCCAGGTAGCCGACCACGTCGAGGATCATGTGTGTGCTCGCCGAGGTGAACACGCACAGTTCCCCGTCGGCGCTGAGCTGCACGACGAGTTCGTTGGCGCCGTTGACACCGGCGGTGTAGTTGAGCGACGACGCATTCGGCGTCGGTGTGTTGCACCCCTCGACCGTGAAGAAGCCTGCCGCGTCCGGAGCGACGGCCGCGACGTTGACCACGGCTGCGAAGGCGTCGTCGGGCACAGCGCCCCGCCCGGCGATCTGGACCGTCGTCGACGATCCGGCAGCAAGCATGCCGCCGCCCTGGTTCTGGCCATCGAAGGTGGGTGCACCGACGCGAGTTTCGAAGAAGCGCTGCGGGTTCGTGCTGATGAGGTCGGAGCCTTCCAGCACGTACCCGACGACATCGACGATCAGGTCGACACCGTGCTGGGTGTAGATGCAGATGTCTCCGCCGGCGTCGACCTCGGCGATCAGTTCGTTGGCGCGGTTGACACCCACGGTGTAGTTGAGTGACGACGCGGTCGGATCACCGGGCAGACACGGGTCCACCGAGATGAAGCCGGTGTCGGCGGGGCTGAGCGCTGCGACATTGACGATCGCTGCGGAGATTCCTGCCGGAACGCCCGCTCGACCGCTGATCTGCACGGTTGTGGTCGAGCCCGGGGAGGTCCGTCCGAAACCCTCGAACCGCCCGTCGACCGTTGTGGCACCGACGCGGCTCTCGGCGAATCGAGCGGGTGACATGAGCTTGACGCTGTTGCCCGGTAGCACGTACCCGACCACGTCGATGAGTACCTCGGTCTCGGCGAACGTGTACACGCACAACGATCCGCTCGCCGAGAGAGAGGAGAAGATCTCGTTGGCGACGGCGACTCCCGCGGTGTAGTTCAGCGCCGATGCAGTGGGAGGTGCCGCAAGGCACGGGTGAACGGTTGCGAAGCCGACCGCATCCGGGTCGACCACGGTGAGCTCGACGATCGCTCCCACGGCGTCGGCAGGGACCTCGCCGCGGCCGGCGATCTTCACCTCGTACTCGCCGTCGGCAGCGACTCGCCCGTCACCGGCGAAGTCGCCGTCGAACGTCGATCCGCCGATGCGCGTATCGGCGAACCGGCTGGTCGTGACCGTGGTCAACGACGGGGTGAGCCCGTCGGTGAGCGCCGCCGGCTGCTGCGCTGGTAGTGACTGCTGCGCTGATGCAGGGGCCCCCGTTGTGGCCAGCATCGCTGCACCGAGCCCGAGCGCCAGAACGACGCTTGTCGTGCGTCGCCGCTTGGCGGCGTTGGTGTGTAGGCCATGAAACATGTGGATCCCCTTCAGATACGCGTGGGCGGTATTCGCGTCAAGCGGCGGCGCGGTGTCGAACGCGTCCCCCCTGCTCTCATCCTCGCAAGGTAGCCGACGCTGTCGCCGACCGCCAGATGCCTCGTGCAGACTCTTGCGATCGTCAGCCGGCTCGGAATTCGTCGAGGAAGCGTTCGCGGGTGCGGGCGAGGTGGGCGAGGTGGGCGAGCGTGCCGGCGTCGGCGACGTCGTCCAACGCATTCGCAGGGTCCGGTCTCGACGACCGCAGCGATGAGCCAACCGCCCCAAGAGCGACACTTCGCTCATCACAACCCGAACTCCCGCCCCTGCGATGAGCCAGCCGCCCAAATTGCGACAGTTCGCTCATCGCAACCGGCGCCGGAGCGGCGACGGACGCTGGGGTAGCGTGCCGCGATGGGGCCGGGGCTGAAGCACTACGAGAGCATGATCTCCGACAGCGCCCGATGGCTGCTGTTCGAGCCTCGACCGGGCGACGTGATCATCTCCACGCCCCCGAAGTGCGGCACGACGCTCTCGCAGATGCTGTGTGCCCTCGTGCTGTTCGACAGCTCGGACTTCCCCGGGCGAATGGACGACCTGTCACCCTGGCTCGACCAGCGCACGAGGAGCGACGACGAGGTGCTCGCCCAACTCGAGGCGCAGACCCACCGCCGGTTCATCAAGACACACACGCCGCTCGACGGTGTCCCGGAACGGGCTGATGTCACCTACGTCAGCGTCGGCCGCGATCCTCGCGATGTGTTCGTCTCGTGGGAGCACCACATCGCGAATCTCGACAGAGACAACATGTTCGCCGCGATCGACGGAGCGGTCGGATTCGACACGGTGCTGCCGTTCATCGGCGAATCACCCGACACCATCGAGGAGCGCTACGACTTCTGGCTGGTGAACGAGAGCGCAACAGTGCCGATGTCGCTCGCGATCGTCGCCGGCCACCTGGAAGCGGCCTGGCAGCGCAGGGATCGCCCGAACGTCGAGATGTTCCATTTCGACGAGATCCGCTCCGACCGTGCCGCGGCGATGACCCGCCTGGCCACGGCGTTCGGTGTCGAGCTGACGAGCGAGCGGATCGACGAGCTCGCCGAATCGGCGTCGATCGATCGGATGCGCGACCGGGCCGCCGATCTGGCCCCGAACACCAAGGGCATCTTCCAGGACTCCACACGCTTCTTCCGATCGGGCGAAGGGGGCGACTGGCGATCGTTCGTCACCCCCGAGCAGGACGCCGTCTACTGGCAGCGGATCGGCGAGCTCATGTCGCCCGAGTTGCGCGACTGGCTGCACCGGTCCTGACCGTTCGCACCGGCCGGCGCTCATCGAAGTTCGTCGAGCATGCGCTGACGTGTGAACGCCAGGTCGGCCAGCACCGCTGCAAGGCCGTATCCGGGCGACGTCGACTCGACCGACCCGAGGGCTGACGCGATCTCCGGAAGCGACGTGGGATGAACTCGTGCGATCAGGTTGACGAGCACCGCCCGGTGGGCTGGCCCGAGGTCGCCTGCGACGATGCTCGATGCAAGC
>DATKXG010000298.1:0-2501 GCA_035529175.1 Ilumatobacteraceae bacterium | reverse complement strand
GTATCCGAAGTAGGCGAGCACGCCGTCACCCATGAAGTGGCCGACGTAGCCTCTCTCGGCTTCGACTGCAGCGCTGACGGCTCGTTGGTACGCCTGGACGACGGTGGTGAACTCCTCGACGTCCAACGACTCCGACATCGAGGTCGATCCGACGAGGTCGCAGAACATGAGAGCGACGTGTCGTCGTTCACCGTCGGCCGTCGCCCGCACGACGTCCGATCCGCCCGGGCTGGATCGAACGGACGTGTCGCCTCTCGTTTCCGCCGGTCGTGGCCGACCACAGTGCACGCAGAAGCGATGCTCGGATTCGACTCGCTGCGCGCAGCCCGAACAACTCCAGGTCAGCCGCTCCCCACACTGCCCGCAGAACCGTGTGTCATCGGCTGACGGGGATCCACACCCGCCGCACAGCAAGAGTTCTGACCCTAGCTGAGACACCTTGGGGCCGCCGGCACGTGATTGCCGGAGGATCCGTGTCTCCGGAACGGTCTTCACATCATCTCTGTGACACCCTCTCTCTACGGTGGTCGACATGACACCGAACGCGACACCACTCGGTCCCGATAGGGTTGGCCCGTCCATATTGGCCCTGCCTCACACCGGGGTTCTCGCTACGAGGCTGTCATCAAGTACTCGTGGGGGATCCGAAGGGAGGAAACACGCATGATGCGTGCATACGAAATGATGATCATCATCGACGGCGACGTCGATGACCCCAAGGCGCAGGCCTGGATGAAGACGGTGACCGACGGTGTGACCACCGCCGGCGGCGAGCTCCACGGCAAGATCGATTGGTGGGGCAAGCGCCAGTTCGCCTACCCGATCAACAAGAAGCCGTCGGGCTACTACATGGTCGCCGAGATCGTGGCCCCTGCCGGCTCACTCGACGAACTCGAGCGCACGCTCCGTCTCGCGGACGACGTCGTCCGTCACAAGCTCATCCGTCTGCCCGAAGCCGAGGCCGAGCGCCGCGGCATGGCAGTCAGCGCTGCCTGATCGCAGCGGCCTAGCAAAGGGGAACAACATGGCATCTGAGAACAGCGTCACGCTGGTGGGCAACCTCACCAAGGATCCTGAGCTGCGCTACACGACCGGTGGTCGTGGGGTCGCGAGTTTCGGTCTGGCCGTGAACCGTCGCTACCAGGTCAACGGTGAGTGGCAAGAGCAGGTCTCGTTCTTCAACATCGTCGCCTGGGGCGACCTCGGAGAGAACGCTGCCGCCAGTCTCAACAAGGGCAATCGTGTCATCGTCACCGGTCGGTTGGAGCAACGCTCCTACGAGACCAAGGAAGGCGAGAAGCGCAACGTCACCGAAGTGATCGCCGACGAACTCGGCCCGAGCCTGCGCTGGGCGCAGGCCCAGGTCGAGCGCATCAGCCGCGACGACGCCACCAGCGGTGGTGGCGGCGGCGGTGGCGGCGGACGCAGCGCACCCGATCCCGTGTACGGCGACGAAGAGCCGTTCTGAGCCCCGTCCACAGCATTGAAGATCTGATTTTCCAGTCGTAAGGAACCACCCATGGCAAGCAAGAAGAACAAGGCGCGCAGCGCCCGTGACCTGAACCCACGCAAGTTCAAGAAGAAGACCAGCGTCCTCGTCATCGAAAAGGTCGAGTACATCGACTACAAAGACGTCGACCTGCTGGGCCGCTTCATGAGCGACCGCGCCAAGATCAAGAACCGTCGTGTTGCCGGCAACACGCTGCAGCAGCAGCGCGAGATCGCCAACGCCGTCAAGGTCGCCCGCGAGATGGCGTTGCTGCCATACGCGAAGCGCGTCGCCTCCACCCGCACCGGCGGCCGTGGCCGCGATGGTGGCCGTGACGGTGGCCGCGATGGTGGCCGCGATCGCGAGACCAGCTTGAGCGACGACACCACCAACGACACCACGGTGGTCGACGAGACCATCGACGGTGCCGAGGGCATCGAGTCGACCGACGTCACCGAGACCGAGGAGGTCTGAGCGATGAAGATCATTCTCCGTTCCGATCTCGACGGCCTGGGCAAGCGCGGCGACATCGTCGACGTCGCCGATGGACACGCTCGCAACTTCCTGTTCCCGAAGGGGCACGCGATCGCTGCATCCGAGGGTGCTGTCGAGCAGGCGGGCAAGATGCGTCAGGCTCGCGATCAGCGCGACTCGAGCGCTCGTGAAGCCGCGACGCACATCGCCAGCACGCTCGTTCCGAAGGTGATCACGGTCACCAGCAAGGCCGGCCCGGAAGGCAAGCTCTTCGGCTCGGTCACCGCTGCCGACGTGGTTGCCGCCGTGCTCGAGCAGACCGACATCGAACTCGATCGCCGACAGGTCGACGTCGACGTCATCAAGACGACCGGCCAGCACACGGTCACCGCGTCGTTGCACAACGACGTGTCGTTCCCGATCACGATCGACGTCGTCGCCGCCGACTGACGTCCCCCGGCCGAGCCGCCATCCGGTGGCTCGGCCAGTGATTCGAAAAATGGGCAGTCACGCTGACCCGACGCGCCTGTCCACAGGT
>DATKXG010000297.1:0-2511 GCA_035529175.1 Ilumatobacteraceae bacterium | reverse complement strand
GGCGATCAGGTCGGCGCGCAGCGTCCACGACGCGTTGACGTAGCCGAACGTCGACGCCAGATTCGGCACGTCGGAGTAGGCGAAGCCCTTGTACGCAACCGTCTGGGAGAAGTCGACCGGCTCGCCATCGACGACGACGTCGACGTCGCCGAGCGTCACCATGTTGAGCCCGGTGGCGGTGACGATGATGTCCGCGTCGAGATGCTCGCCGGACTCGAGCGCGATGCCGGTCTCCGTGAAGGAGTCGATACGGCCGGTGACCACCGATGCCGACCCGTTGTTGATGGCGTCGAACAGATCGCCGTTGGGGACGAGACACAGCCGCTGGTCCCACGGGTCGTAGGTCGGCGTGAAGTGGGTGTCGACGTCGTAGTCGGGACCGAGCGCCTCGCTGACCTTCTCGACCAGGTAGTCCTTGGCCTTGCCCGGGTTCTTCCGCATCCGCTTGTACATCAACTGCTGCAGCGCGGTGTTCTTCTTCCGGGTGATCTCATACGCGAGCTTGTCGGGCAGGACCTTGCGCAACCCGTTCGCGATCACGTCGACGTCAGGCCCAGCTGCGACGTAGGTCGGCGAGCGCTGCAGCATCGTGACGTGAGCGGCGGTCGACGCCATCGCCGGCACCAGCGTCATGGCGGTCGCACCGGAGCCGATCACGACGACCCGCTTGCCGGTGCCATCGAGATCCTCCGGCCACTCCTGCGGATGCACGATCTGACCCTCGAAGCGGTCGCGACCGGGGAACTCTGGTGTGTAGCCCTCCTTGTACGAGTAGTACCCCGAACACATCGACAGGAAGTTGCACGTGTACGTCGCCGAGCCACCATCTGCCAGGTTCGCCTCGACGGTCCACGTCGCCGTCTCGCTCGACCACTCGGCCCGCCGCACCAGGTGACCGAAGCGGATGTGGCGGTCGATGCCGAACTCCGCGATCGTCTCGCGCAGGTACGCCATGATCGACGGGCCGTCGGCGATCGACTTCTCCGCGTTCCACGGCTTGAACTCGAAGCCGAGCGTGTGCATGTCGCTGTCGGAGCGGATGCCCGGATAGCGGAAGAGATCCCAGGTGCCGCCGATGTCGGAGCGCCCCTCGAGGATCAGGTAGGTGCGGTTCGGTGACTCGACCTGCAGGTGATACGCAGCGCCGATGCCGGAGATACCGGCGCCGATCACGAGAACATCGACATGCTGAACGCCCACGCAACGACCGTAGTTCCGGGCGCAGAATCGCACGAACTCTTGACACGCCGTGACGTGGCCCTGACGTGACCGTGCGATCTGGACGCCCTAGCCTCGAATCATGACTTCGACGTTCGCCCCTCCGAGCGGTCCTCCGGTGACCGGATCGCCCGCGTCCGCGTTCCCCGAGACCGAACTGGTTCCAACGGCCGCCCCGTCACCTCGCGGCCGTGGTCGCATGCTCGCCCTGGTCGCGGCGGGCAGTGCGGTCATGGCACTCGGGCTCGCGGCGTTGGTCGCGTTCGCCGGCAGCGGATCCGGCGACGGCGCCGACGTCGCTGAGCCCTACTCGTTGATCGCGGCCGCCGAGAACACCATCGCCGCCAGGACCGTCGAGTTCGACCTCACGGTCTCCGCGTCCGATCTCGCCGAGGTCACGGTGTCCGGTGCGGTCGACAACGAGTCGCAGCTCGTGTCGGTCACCACCGACCTCTCCTCGCTGCTGGCGCTGGGCGACGCGCCGATCCCCTTCGGCGGTGGCGACATGACCGTGCTGGTCGACGGCTCCACCGGGGTTGTCTATCTCGACGCATCTGCACTCGGTGGGTTTCTGCCCGACAGCGCCGGCTGGGTCTCGATCGACCTGGGCACCCTCGCGGAGCAGAGCGGGCAGGCGCTC
Source organism: Ilumatobacteraceae bacterium (assembly GCA_035529175.1). Lineage (GTDB taxonomy): Bacteria > Actinomycetota > Acidimicrobiia > Acidimicrobiales > Ilumatobacteraceae > Sva-07. The sequence continues at coordinate 653 of DATKXG010000297.1, read as the reverse complement.
GACGACCTGCAGGACGAGTTCGCCCTCGACCCGAGCGACATCGCCCGCTCGCTGCTCGATACCGAGGACGCCGTCGAGGTCGGTGTCGACACCATCGACGGCGTCGAGGTCAGGCACTACGAGGTCAGCGTCGACATCGCAGCGGCCCTCGCGACCGTTCCCCAGGCCGAACTCGACCCGGCGATCGGTGACATCGAGCTGCCCGACACGATCACCTACGACGTCTGGATCACTGCCGACAACCAGCTCCGTCGCGTGTCGTTCGGCACCGAGATTGCCGGCCAGACGATCGGGATGCAGCTCGACATGACGACGAGCGACGAATCCCTCGGCATCGAGTTGCCGGCCGACGGTGACGTCTTCGACCTCACCGGCCTGCTCGGCTTCTGATCGCCTCAGCAACGGCCACGCAGCAGATCGGCCGCCGCGCGGTGCCCTGACTCGCAGGCGGTTCTCGGATCGCCCGCCCAATCCGGCGTGGTGAGGAAGCCCGCGGCGAACGCATCCCCGGCGCCCGTGGTGTCGTTGACGCCCGGCACGGAGATCGCATCGACCTCGAACACGGTGCCGTCGGGGCAATGGACCTGCGCCGGTGACGGCCCGTACTTGATCACCGTGAGCGCACCGGCGACCGGGCCGTCGATGCCGAGCGC
>DATKXG010000296.1:0-19526 GCA_035529175.1 Ilumatobacteraceae bacterium | reverse complement strand
CCGCTCGGGTTACGGCTCCGATGACGCAGAGCAACCCGAGGGCGAGCTCGTCCTCGGCGATCTTCGACTGGACACCTCCGGGCGTCGAGCGTTCCGCGGCGAGCGGGAGGTCCAGCTCTCCAAGACCGAGTTCGACCTGCTGGCACTCCTCGTCGCCAACCGCGGCATCGTGCTGGACCACTCCACGATCTACGACCGCATCTGGCACTACGACTTCGGCCCCGACTCCAAGAACCTCGCGGTCTACATCGGCTACCTGCGCCGCAAGACCGAGGCCGAGGGCGAGCCACGCGTCGTGCACACCGTGCGCGGCGTCGGCTACACCGCCCGGATCGACGGCTGATGGGCCTGCGCTGGAAGATCGCGCTGTCGCTGGCGCTGGTGGCGATGATCGCGACGTTCACCGTCGGCCTGATCGGGTACCGCACCACGAGCGCCCGCCTCGTCGACGAAGTCGACCGATCGATCACCCAGGCGACCGGCCAGATGATCGGACGTGCGGTCGACGGTCGGATCACGATGCCCACCAGGAGCCTGCTCGAGGTGTACGCGGTGCGAGTGCTCGATGCCGACGGCGCGTCCGTAGCGTCGTCGTTCCCCGACGACGCGGAGATCGCCGAAGGAGCACTGGAGGTGGTCGGTGCGCCCCGATCGATCGACCGCGCGACGCTCGACGTCGACGACGAGTCACTGCGGGTCCACACGATCGGGCTCGCCAACGGCGCGCTCCAGGTCGGCCGCTCACTCGACGAGGTCGATAGCGTCCTCAGCGACCTGCGCCAGCGGACGCTGTTGCTCGTGGTGCTGGTGTCGATTGTGGCTGCGCTCGTCGGCTGGCTGATCGCCGGCACCGTCGCGGCGCCCATCCGGCGCCTCACCGGAGCTGCCGAGGACGTCGGCTCGTCGGGTCGGCTCGACGTCGAAGTGCCCGGCACCGGCACCGACGAGGTGGGCCGGCTCGGCTCCGCGTTCCGCAACATGCTCAGTGCGCTGGCGGTGTCGCGCGCCGAGCAGCATCGGCTCGTGCAGGACGCCGGTCACGAGCTGCGCACCCCACTCACGAGTCTCAAGACGAATCTCTCCGTGCTGCGCCGTCACCCAGAGATGTCGGCGGAGATGCGCGACGGCGTGCTCGACGACCTCGAAGCCGAGGTGAGCGAACTCACCGAACTGGTGAACGAACTCGTCGCGGTCGCATCGGGCGAACTCGACGAACAGCCGAGCGAACGCATTGAACTCGTGGCGCTCGCGGAGGAAGTGGCAGAGCGTGTCGGTCGCCGTCGATCTCGCGACGTCGTCGTCGACATTCGCTCGCGCGCTGCGGTCGACGCGCCGCGATCGACACTCGACCGCGCGATCACGAACCTCGTCGACAACGCCTGCAAGTTCGACACCAGCGGTGGGCGCATCGACGTCGTGGTCGACGGAGGTTCGCTGACCGTGCTCGATCGCGGACCCGGGATCGAGCCGGAGGACGAGGAGCGTATCTTCGACCGCTTCCATCGATCCGAGTCGGCGCGCTCCATGCCGGGCTCCGGCCTCGGCCTGTCGATCGTTCGCGACGTCGTCACTCGTGCCGGTGGCACGGTGTCGGCCGCCCGACGCGACGGCGGTGGTGCAGCGATCGGCTTCACGTTGCCGGTATCGCCCTCGTGGCCGGCGGGCGAACCAGCGCCGTAGGCGGGCCGATCCTCGAGCGTCAATCCTCCCGGCGATGCCCGGCACTGAGCTCGGCCAGGTGTTCTTTGGCGAGCTGATCAGATTTCACAACGGCGACGGTCACCTTGGTGAGCGCTCGAAGTGTCGACGTGCGAACCCCGCCTTCGAGCGCCGCCCGTTCACCGAGAATCGCACCAGGTCCGACCTCGGCGATCGCCTCGCCGTCGACCTCGACCTCGAGCACGCCGTTGAGGAGCAGGAACACCTCGTCGCCGCTCGCTCCTTGTTCGGTGAGGAGTGCGCCTTCCTTGAGCTTGCGAATCGACGACTTCCCGCCGCCTCGCATGATGTGGTCGGCAAGCTCACGCTCGAGGGCGGTCTCCACGGCGGTGACCAGTGCAGGCGAGTCCTGGTCACCCCACGGCGTGTGCTTGCCGAAGGAATGACGCCACCAGTCCTTGAAGTCGGCCATACCTGCCTTGGCGGCGAGCTTGCTGTGCTGGTCGTACACCCAGTGGCGGGGGAACGTGCTGGCCCCGACGAGTTCGAATTCGCTGGTGCCGTCGGTGTGCAGGGTCAGCGCAAGCGTCGTCCACACCGTCGGTGCCTCGAACTTGAGGAACGGTGGCTTGTTGACACGGCGGGGTGCGGGAACGGCGGTGTGTCCGCCGACGGTCTGCACGAATCGAGCCGACGTCGCCGTCATCTCGATCGGATGGCAGATGTCGTCGAAGGCGACGGCCGCGAACGTGGCTCGACCGACCCCGAGTCCCAACGTGGTGGCGCCCATCAGGCATCCGCCGTCGTAGCCGGCGTCGACGATCTCGCCGTCGACGACCTCGATCCAGCCGACGAGGTGGTTGGCGAACCGGAACCTGTCTGCGGCGCGCAGCGCCTCGAGGTCGTCGATCCTGTCCGGCGGGGGATCGTCGTAGTGGGTGAACCCCGTTCCGAAGATCGCCTTGTTCAATCCAGTGACAGCCTCGGAGGGGATCCAGCTGAGACTCGTGACCGTCGATTCGATTCTCATGACGTCACCGTGAACTCGTGGACCATGCCCTGGATGAAGTGTGGCGGTCCGTCGCCTTCGGTCTCTCCCACCGAGCCCGTCGGGATGAAACACACGATGGCGTAGCGGCCGGGTTCGGCGAGGTTCCACGACACCGTGTCGCTTGCGCCCGGCAGCGCCCAGGTCGCGTTGACCGGGCTGATCTTCGTGAAGACCTCCCCGTCGGGCAGCTCGCTGAGTTCCTCGAGCGATTCCGTCGTGTCGTCGTTGAACCTCAACGCGAACATCTCGTGCTGCTCCTGGCCCTCGTTGGAGAACGTGACGACCGTGTATCCCGTCGACAGCTCGTCGGGAACGCCCTCGAAGGCGTAGTCGACCGCCGTCACGTCAAGGGTCTCGACGTCACAATTGTCGCCGACCCAGGCGATCGTGTCCCCGTAGAGCGCGAGCGTCTCGTCCGATCCCTCGGACTCCGGATCTGCGAACTGGGGCTGTGCTGATGCCTTCAAGTCGACCAGCGTCTGCTCGATCTCGGGATCAGCGGCCTCGATGGCGGCGTCGATCGCTGCGTTCACCGAGTCGGCATCGCCTTGCCCGGTGAACAGATATCCGATGACCGCGTCGTCCGCGGCGACCCATGCATCGCATGCCGCCGCGTTGTCGGCCCCCGAATCGTCGTCCGAGCCACACGCTCCGAACAGGAGGAGCGAGGCTGCCCCTGCGGTCAACACGTAGCGGTTCTTCGTCATGGTTTTCTCCCTTCTCGTCGTGCCCGAGCGGGCACCCGATCCCTGTCTCGAAGGTACGAATTCAGTCTTGGGGGGACGAGGTGACAGCCCGGTGTGTTCGCGGTGGTGCCTGCACCCCGAATCGAGTGGCGCCAGCGTCCTTGTGACGAGGGCGACATCGTGGTCTGATCTCCCGATGCGGATCGCGCGCCTCGTCGCTGCAGCTCAACTGCGGCATGGCTGGCAAAGTCTGATCGGCATAGCTGTGCTCGTTGCGCTCGTCGGGGGACTGGTGCTGGCCGGCCTCGCCGGCGCGATCCGAACCTCCACGGCCGTCGATCGGTTGATCGAGGCGACAGACACCGCCGACGTCCTCGTGAATCCCAACAACGGCGAGGAGAGCGCCCTGGAGGCCGACGATCTCGCCGCCTTGCCGATGGTGCAGCAGATCTCCGAGGCTCGAGGGGTGTTGGCACTACCCAGAACGGCCCAGATCCGCTCGGTCGAGGACCTGTTCTCGGGGCCAGCGTTGCTCGGCACCGCTGGCGGAGCCCCCTGGGAGTTCCACCGGCCGGTGGTGCTCGAGGGACGGATGCCCGATCCCGCCGCACTCGACGAGCTGTACCTCGACCGGACGTACGCAACAGCAGCCGGGTACCGGGTCGGTGACGTGATCGAGTCGACGGTGCTGTCGAGCGACGACCTGGGCCGGATGGCGCAGGTCGAGGAGGACGGCTACGACGCGATGTTCGAGCTCGTCAACGCACCGGACTTCGGAACGGAGATCGACCTGCGCGTGGTCGGCATCGGCAACGGACTCGACGGCATCGTCGTCGATCAGAGCTACGAGCCTCAGGGCGGATGGATCACGCCTGCGCTCTATCGATCGCTCGGTGAGCCCTCGTTGGGTTGGTGGGGAGCGATCGTCCAGCTGACCGACCCTGCCGAGATCGACGCCTTCCGAACCGCCGTTGATGCGATGGTGCCCGACGAGAAGATCGTCTATCAGACCCGCGACGTCGTGCGCGACAAGGCGTTGAGAGGAACAGGACCGGCCGCGGTCGCCCTGGCGATCTTTGCCGCGGTCACGGCGCTGCTCGGCCTGCTGATCGTCTGGCAGGCCATGTCTCGGCGCTGTCAACTCGACGCCCGTGACAATCTGACGCTGGCGGCGATCGGAACGACGCGCCGTGACCGTGCCACGGCTGCGGGCATTCGCTTGACGACAGCTGTGATGGCCGGCGCGGTCGGCGCGATCGTCGTCGCGGTCGGTCTGTCGTGGCTCACGCCGGTCGGCCCGGCCCGCACTGCCGAACCCCGTCCGGGCTGGAACCTCGATCCAGTGGTGGTCCTGGGCGGAGGGCTGGCCTGGTTCCTGATTGCTGCAATCATCGGGGTTGGCCCGGCGTGGCGTGCCTCGAGACGGGAGACCGAAGCGGGATCCGTTCGCCCGTCAGCGGTCGCCACCTGGCTCGGAGCCGCCGGAGCCGCACCGCACCTCTCGACGGGGATCCGCTTCGGGCTGGAGCCGGGGCGCGGCGCCACGGCAGTGCCGACCCGGGCCACCAACATCGGCGCAGCGACGGCAGTCGCGATCGCTGCGGCGACCGTCGTCTTCGCCGCGAGTCTCGATCGTGTGGTCGACGACGGACGCTTCTACGGCACCAACTTCGACGTCTGGATCGACTGGGATGGCGAGATCTTCACCGACGAGGAGGAGGTGAACGGATTCCTGGAGACGATGCGAGCCGACCCGGACGTGGACGCGGTGTTGTCGCTCAGGATCACCGAAGTCGAACTCGATGGCATGCTCGTCCCATCGGTTGTCTTCGGTGGGGGCGACGGGTCGGTCGCAGCGACGATCGCGGCAGGTCGTGCTCCCGAGCTCGTTGGTGAGGTGGCGCTCGGTGCGCTCACGATGGACCGTCTCGGCGTTGGGATCGGCGATGAGGTCGAGCTGCAATCGAGTGGGTTCGACGGGCTGGCGGCAGTCGTCGGCCGGGTGGTTCTTCCTGGCGTGGGACTCTACGAGGGTTCCAACCGAACCTCGATCGGCGACGGGGCACTCCTCCCTGCGGACCTTCCTGCCGATCCCGCGGCCGACCGGGTCGCATTCGCGGCCGATCTTGTGGATTCTGCCGACGTCGCCGCCTTCGCGGAACGCCTTCGAGGGGTGCTCGCTGCACCCGGTGGTCTGCTGGCCGACCGTTCCGACTACTCGCTCTTCGTGGCGCCGGCGCCGCGTCCGTCCGAGATCGACAGCCTCGCCCGCTTGCGGTCGTTGCCGTTGCTGTTGTCGGGGGCGCTCGTGCTCGTCGTCGGTGTCACCGTTGTCAACGCGATGGTCGTCGCAGTACGTCGGCGTCGTCACGATCTGGCGGTGATGCAGGCGATGGGTTCGACCGGTGGGGGAGTGACCACGGTCGGCCTCTCGCAGGGTGTCACAATCGGTGTCGTGGGACTCCTGATCGGCCTACCCGTGGGAATTGTCGGGGGCCGTTGGCTGTGGATCGCGCTCGCCGACTCGTTCGGCACCATCGCGGAACCGGTGGTCCCAACCGTCGGGGTGTCGGTGCTCGCTGCCGCCGTGCTCGCATTGGCTGCCGTGTCGGGCGCGCTTCCCGTCCGGCTCGGGCTGCGACATCGCCCCGCGGAAGTGCTCAGAAGTGAGTGAGATGACCGACCCTTCGGCCATCGTCGTCGGCTCCGGACCCAACGGCCTCGTCGCGGCGATCACCCTCGCTCGCGCAGGATGGGACGTGACCATCTTCGAGGCCGCGTCGAGTCCGGGCGGTGGAACCCGCACCGAGGAGCTCACGCTGCCCGGCGTGCTGCACGACGTCTGCTCCGCGATTCACCCCCTCGCCGTCGGGTCGCCGGCGTTCCGAGCGATCGCCGGGAGCGACTTGCCGCTGCGGGATCACGGCCTCGAGTGGATCCAGCCCGACGTGCCGTTGGTGCATCCGCTCGACGGCGGGCGCGCCGCCGTGTTGCACCGATCGGTCGACGAGACCGCCGACGGGCTCGGCGCCGACGCCAGGGCATACCGACGTCTGTTCGGACCGTTCGTCGACGCGGGATTCGACCTGACCGACGGATTGCTCTCGCCGTTCACGATCCCGCCGAAGCACCCGGTGACGCTCGCTCGGTACGGCGCTGTCGGCGTGCTGCCCGCGTACACGGTTGCCCGCCGGGGATTCGACACCGACGAGGCGCGATCACTGTTCGCCGGGCTCGCCGGCCACTCGATCCTGAGCCTGAAGGCCCCGGTGACCGCTGGATACGGCCTGATGCTCGGCGTGCTCGCCCACGTCGTCGGCTGGCCGCTCGCCCGTGGGGGATCGCAACAGATCGCGAACGCTCTCGTGGCCGTGCTCGAGCAACTCGGCGGCAAGGTCGAGTGCAACCGTCGCATCGAGTCGCTCGGGGAGCTACCGGCCGCCGATGCGGTGCTGCTCGATCTCACGCCCCGCCAGGTGTTGGCGATCGCCGGCGACGCTGTTCCCAGCCGCTATCGCAAGGCGCTGACCCAATTTCGCTACGGACCGGGCGTCTTCAAGCTCGACTGGGCACTCGACGGCCCGATCCCGTGGGCCAACGCGGACTGTTCGCGCGCCGCCACGGTCCACCTCGGAGGCACGCTCGACGAGATCACGGCTGCGGAGGCCGAGGTGCAGGCGGGCCGGCACCCGGAACGGCCGTACGTGTTGCTCGCCCAGCAGAGCCTGTTCGATCCGACCCGGGTTCCCGATGGCGTACAAGCCGTGTGGGCGTACTGCCATGTCCCCAACGGTTCGACCATCGACATGACCGATCGCATCGAGCGCCAGATCGAGCGGTTCGCGCCAGGGTTCCGCGATCGGATCATCGCCCGCCACTCGATGGACACCGTCGCCGTCGAGACGCACGACGCGAACTACATCGGTGGCGACATCAACGGTGGTGTGGCCGATCTCCGACAGTTCGTGCGGCGGCCGACGCTCGGTCTGCATCCGTGGAGGACACCGATCGACGGCGTGTACCTGTGTTCGAGTTCGACCCCGCCGGGCGGGGGAGTGCACGGCATGTGCGGATGGCACGCCGCCCAGGAAGTGTTGAGAGGATCACGATGAACGAGTTGGCCCGAGTGACCGTGATGATCGTCGACGATCAGCCCCCGTTCCGCGCCGCCGCGCGGGCAGTGATCGATCGTGTCAACGAGTTCGAGCTCGTCGCCGAGGTCGCGTCGGGGGAGGACGCGGTCGAGACGACCGCCGCGATCTCGCCTCAGTTGGTGCTGATGGACATCAACATGGGTGAACTCGACGGCATCGAGGCCACACGAATCATCACCGGCACCGACCCGAGTGTGAAGGTGATCCTTGTGTCGACCTACGCACTCGACGATCTGCCGCCCGCGGCGCGCACCAGCGGCGCGATCGCCTACGTCAACAAGGACGAACTCTCGCCGCGAGCGCTCCGACGCCTCTGGGAAGACGGCGGCGACCCCGACTGGCCCGGTGTTACGCCAGGGGTCAGACCCCCGGCGTAACACTCAGTCCGGCCGGGGGAGGGGAATCGTTCCCGTGATCGTGGTTCCTGCACCCGGAGCCGAGACGACTTCCACGGTGCCACCGAACGCGCCCAACCGGTCGGCCATGTTGACGAACCCGTGGCCGTCGACGCGTCCTTCTCTCTCGAACCCGGCACCGTCGTCGCGGATCTCGAAGCGCAGCTCGCCGTCGGACTCGGCAACGTTCACCGTCGCCGAGGCGCCGTCTCCGGCGTGCTTGCCGGCGTTCTGCAGCGCTTCGAGCGTGCAGAAGTACACGGCGGCCTCGATGTCGTTGCCGTAGCGTCCGACTCCGTCGATTTCGACCGTCGTGGGCAATGCCGCCCGACCCGCCGCGGCGGGGAGCGCTTCGCGCAGGCCGCCCGACACGAGCAACGGTGGGTAGATGCCGTGCGCGAGTGCTCGCAGCTCCGCGATCGCCGTCTGTACGTCGGCCTTGATCTCGTCGATCATCGCCACGGCATCTTCGGGGTCGTCTTCCACGGAGTCGCGGGCGAGACGCAGCTTGACGGCGAGCGCCACCAGGTGCTGTTGGGCGCCGTCGTGGAGGTTGCGTTCGAGCTTGCGTCGCTCGCTGTCGCCGGCCGCGACGATGCGGGCCCGCGAGTGCTGGAGCTCCTCGTTGCGTACCTGCAGCTCGTCGAGGCTCGCCTGCAGCGCGGTGTCGAGCTGCACGTTGTGCAGGGCGAGCGCGATCTGGCGGGCGATCTCGGTGAGCACGGTGTCCTCGGTCTCGCTGAACGGCTCGCCGTCGGGCTTGCGGGTGACCACGATGAACCCGAGCAGCATTCCGGCGTGGGCGAGAGGAGCTACCCGCATCGCCGAACTTCCGTTGGGGCCGACCAGCTGAGGCACCCAGATGTCGAGCCATGTGCCGCCGCTGACTCCGGCGCGTGCGACGACGGGGAGTTCCGTCGGGCCGATGGCGATCGGTGGAGGTTGGCGGTGGGGCACGCCCGCTGCACGCTCGTACCGACCGTTCTGGCCGGTCCAGACCTCGGCCGACTCGAGCACCATCGAGCTGCGCAGGTTCTCGGCCAGCTGGAGGAGGAGTTCGTCGAGGGGGATCGAGCGGGTGAGTCGCTGGCCGAAGGTGCGCAGCGTCTCGTCGGGAGCGACCCGCGCGCCGTACACCAGTCGGTTGGCTCGTTCGGTCAACCAACTCCGAGCGGGAAGGTAGAGCAACGCGGCGATCGCTGCGGCCACCATCGACAGCAACAACAGCGAGCGCTCGCTGCCGCGGGGCGTGCGCCCGAAGCCCAGCACGACGACGACGTAGATCACCAGGATCAGCGCGGTCAGCCCGGCGAGCTCGACGCTGTGGGTGAGCAGCCGGTCGACGCGGGCGACCATCCTCGGCAGCGTGCCGGCGATGATCGCGATCGGGACGAGCCCGGTCATCGCCAGCGCGACGGTCCCCGGATCGTTCGGCCAGTCGGCGAGGAGCCGCAGCGCGGTGATCACCAAGATGCCCTCCGCGGCAACGGTCAGGCCCCATCCCAGCCACTGGATGCGCCGGCGATCGACGGCTCCCGCTGTGCGGTAGCGGCCGTAGGCGGCGGGAATGCCCGCAGCGAACGCGGCACCCCAGAGTGCGACGACGGGCCAGACCGTCACCGTGTCGAGATCGAGGCACAGCACGCCGCCAACGATCAGTCCGACCGAGTATCCGGCGGCCACACCCCATCGGCGTCGGGGTGTTGCGAGCCGTCCGTCGGGGAGCGCGACGAACAGGTGGAGGGCGAATGCCGGCAACAAGCCGAGCGTCATTCGCAACAGGATCTCGGCCGTGTCGTTGCTCGAGGCGTCGGACACCGCGCTCTCGACCAGCGACTGGGAGAGACACGTCACCCCTGTCGCGACCGCTCCTGCGAGCACGATCGGACCGAGACGGTCGCGCCGCAACCGGACTCCCAACGCGATTCCTGCCGCTGACCACAAAGCGACGAGCGCCGCGCCGATCACCTGGGTGAGCGTCGGGCCCTCAGCGCCCGCGGCCACGACCAGCCCGACCACCGCGAGCCCGATCGCGACCGGCGCAGCGAGGAAGCACCAGGCAGGCTTCAGCTCGGGCTTGCCGTCGTGAGCAGGCCCCGATCCACCGGGTGCGTCAGGATTCGACGCCGGCTCGATGGCCGCGGACCGTGGAACACCACCAGCGGGTGGTGTGCCCATCGGCGCGTCGGAGCTGGTGATGACCTCCATCGGCTCCAGTCGAGCCGATCGGCCGGTCGCTGGCAAGGGTGTCACCATCGCTCGGTCGGGGATGCCAGCATCACCGCTCCCATCGAGACACCGCCATCATTCCGAGCGCAACTCTGCGCCGAGGCGCATCGACGCCAATCGCCGCGATGGCCAGATGGCAAGGAGCGCGGTGAGCACGGTGACGGCGAGGATCGTCACCGCTGCGGTCGGCCAGCTGTAGGGCTCGACGAACTCGACCGGCGTGTCGAGCGCAACCGTCCGCCAGATGCCACGGCCGAGGACGACGCCGAGCGGGAGGCCGATGGCGAGTCCGACCGCGGCAATGACCGCCGCCTGCACGAAGATGATGGCAACGCTGCCGCGAGGCCGCAGTCCGAGCGCGCGCAACATCGCCATGTCGTGCCTGCGCCGTCGAGCGGTGGAGGCGAGCGTGTGCGCGACCGCGCCGACGGCGAGCACCGCCAGGAACCCGGCAAGGAGGAGCGGAACGGTTTGGAGTTCCTCGAGCTCGCCCAGCTCGGTCGGAGGGATGATCGGTCCCGGGAAGAGCCCGATCCCATCGCTCTCGGCAAGTTGTTCGGTCACCGCTTGGGGGTCGCTGCCCGATCCGGTCGACACCAGGGCGAAGTGGAATCGAAACCCGTCGAAGAGCTCGTCGAATGCGTCGGCGAGCACCCATCCACCAGATGCATACCCGTTGTGTGGTCCCTGCGGGACGAATGCCGTGCCGGTGACCGTCATCGCAATCGAGCCCCGACTTCCGGTCAACTCGATCGTGTCGCCGACGGACAGGTCGGCCTTCTCGGCCGTCTCGGGACCGATCGCGATCTCGGAACGAGTGCTGGGCAATCGTCCCTCGGTCACCACGGTGTCGATCGGGGCCCCGACGGGCGTGTGGGTGAACAACGACACGGGCCCCCCGTTCGAACTTGCCACGTCGTTGCGGACGTCGAGCACACCATCGACTCCGGGGTCCTCCGAGATTGTGGCGAGCGTCGTGGTGGCGTCGACGAAGTCCTGACCGCCCGCGCCGAGGAACGCGCCCAGCTCGTACGTCTGGCCGAAACGCTCGTACCCATCGGTCGCATCGGCGATTCCCTGGGCGAACGTCAGCGCCGCGACCACTCCGGTCACGCCGAGAATGATGCCGATCAGCGCCGGCCGAGCCGATGAAGAGTTGCGTGTGGAGCGTCCTGACAGTGCGAATCGTGTGCCGAGCCCGAGCGTGAGTGGCCAGGTCGAGGTGACCGAGTCCACCGCCGACGGAGACGCGGACGAACGCTCGAACGACGACGCTCGCCGGCGCAGGGTGACCGTCGTCGCGGTTGCCACGAGCGGAGGAACGACGAGAACGGGGAGCAGCAGCACGAGCGGATCGAAGTCCGTTCCGGGTGACGGTTCGACGAGGGCGGCACTGCCGATCGGAAAGAACCGGGAACCCCACCATGCAACTGCCAACGCGAGGACGACACCGATCATGCTGGCCGATGCGGGAGCGACCGACATCGCCGTTCGCGTCCGGCTGGGCGGCAGACCGAATGCCCGGAGCACATCGAGGTCCGAGAAGGAAGCGGCGGCGAACCGGGAGATCGCCACTCCGACGAGGACGACGCTCGCGAGGAGCGCGGTGAGACCGAGCAGCAGCAGTGCGCGTGCCTCGAACCGGGTGGCGTCTCGATCGCGCTGGGCGTCGGCATGGAGGTCGATGATGTCGAAGTTCTCGATCCCGGTCACCCGGGTGAACTCGCGCTCGAACTCGTCGATGCCCGCGCCACCATCTCGCAGGCGAAGCATCGCGTTGATGTTGACTGCCCCTGACGTACCGACGGTGTTTTCAGGGAACCGGGCGTGGAGGCCCGGTGACGGAGCGAGCCCTCCCGTTGGGTTCCCTGGTTGGTCGCTGAACAACGGCGAGCGGATCACCCCGACGATCGTCGCCCCGACGGCCGGCCCAGCAGGCGCACCCTCCTCCATGGAGTCGAGCTGCTCGGGGGTGTACAGCCTGAGGGTGACGGGATCCCCCACCCCAAGCCCGAAGTGGTCGACGAAGTTCGACGACACGGCGACTTCGTCCGCACGGCTGCTGTCGGGGAGTCGGCCCTTCAGCACGACAGGCCGCTCGATCGTCCTCCAGATCTCATCGTCGACGAATGGGAAGCCAGCGATGTCGTCGCCACCCTGTACGCCGTCGGGGAGCCCTTCGATGGCGTACCCGGACACCGCAAATGCAGAGAGAGATTCGACCTGCGGCATGGCTCGTACCACGTCCCAGTCGAATGCTCCTTGGTTCAGCGTCACCGCCAACGTTGCTGGTTGCGTGACGTCGAGCAGGCGGTCTACCGATGTCGAGCCGCGCAGCGCCCCGGCGACTGTCGCCTGAATCGAGGCCGTCGCGAACGCCACGAGGAGAGCGAGGCCGACCAGCGCCTTCCACCGACTGCGCCACTCGACGCGAAACCACATCCAGATCGCGTTCATCTGGTCATCCCGCTCGAAGGTCGGTGGTGGGCACCGTTTGCTCTGGAGCACTCACGTCGGAGTGACCTCAGCCCAACCCGTCGTCGTCGACGCGACCGTCCTTCATCCGCACGATGCGCTCGGCGGCGTCGGCGACCGGTTGGTCGTGGGTGACCAGCAGGATCGTCTGGCCGCCATGGTGGAGGCGCCGGAACAGTTCCAGGATCTCCTCGCCCCCCTCGCTGTCGAGTGCACCGGTCGGTTCGTCGGCGAGCACGATCGTCGGTTCGTTGGCGAGCGCTCGGGCGATCGCCAATCGCTGGCGCTGTCCACCTGACAGCACACCTGGCGCCTGCTTGGCCTTGTCGCCGATGCCGAGAAGATCGAGAAGGTCGCGGGCTCGCGACTCGGCGACCTTGCGCTTGCGTCCTGCGATCACGGCGGGCATGACGACGTTCTCGAGCACGGTCATGCCCTCGAGCAGGTTGAAGAACTGGAACACGATGCCGACGTGTTGGCGACGCATGATCGCCAGTTCGTTCTCGCTCCTGCCGGCAAGCGACTCCCCGGCGATCACGACCTCGCCTTCGTCGGGTACGTCGAGTCCGGCGACCAGGTTGAGCATCGTCGACTTCCCGCATCCCGACGGACCCATCACGGCGACGAACTCGCCGGATCTGACGCTGAGGTCGGCGCCCCGAAGCGCCCGCACCGGGGCGGTGTCCTGTTCGAAGGTTCGGTAGACGGCGGTCACCTCGACGGCGGGGCCCGTCGTGCTCGCTCCGGCGTCGGCCGGCGAGCCGAACGGGTCGGGCGGCGCACTCTCGATGGTCGTGGTCATGTCGTGGCTCCTTCTGACAACAGGCCGGATGTGGTGACGTCGGGTCTGGGGAGTCGGTAGGGCGCAACCGGGGTGTCGCGGCCTTTCACGAGTTGCGACTCGAGCTGTTCGAACTCGGTGGGCCGGTCGGTCAGCGATACCCACGTGGGTTCGCTCAGCACCGTCTGGCCCGGTTCGGCGAACTGTTGGAGCCGTTGGCACAGGTTCAGCGCGTCACCGACGAGTGTGTATTCGACGCGTTCCTCGCTTCCGAGAAGCGCTGCGGCCACCGTGCCGGTGACGAGGCCGATGCCGAGCCCGAACGGGGTGCGGCCCTCCGCCGACCATTCGGCGTTCACGGCGTCCTGGCGGAGATGCATCGTGAGCGCCGCAGCCAGGGCACGGTCGGGGTGATCGGTGGTCGCCACCGGCGCGCCGAAGACGGCCATCACAGCATCCCCCACGTACTGCATGACGGTTCCTCCTTCGGAAAGAATGGCACGATTCATCTCGGCGCGGTGACGGTTCAACTGTTGCGCGAGCACCGCAGGGTCCGCGTGCTCCGCGATCGTCGTGTAGCCGCGGATGTCGCTCATCACGACGGTGACCTCGAGCGTCTCGGTCTCACCGATCGCGCGGCCCTGCGCGATGAGCTGTTCGGCGAGGCCGGTGGGCAGAAGTCGGCTGAGACTCTCGCCCTGCTCCTCTCGCTCGACGATCGCTCGGTGCAACCGCCGCAACCGGTCGAGCGCTCCGGCCTGGCCGCTCGACACCCCTTCCGCGAGGTGGACGAACAATCGCTCGACACGGTCGTCGATCGCCGAGGGCGTGGTGTTCAGCGTGTTCGCGATCGCCTTGATCGTTCGGCCGTTGGCCACCATCTCGAGCAGTTCGTCGTCGTCGGTGCTCAGTCCGCCGGTGTTGCGAACCGGGTTGATGAGTGCCGAGACGATGACCGGATCGAGCATCGAGCCGCCGGTCGCGACTTCGCGGATGGCCCGGGCAAGTTGATCGCCTTCGGCGATGCGGTCCTTCAGCAGGTAGGCGTACCCGGCGGAGCCTTCGGCGAGGAGTGCGACGGCGTAGTCGGGGTCGTCGTATTGGCTGAGAATGACGATGCCGGTTCCCGGGTGACGCTTGCGGATCTCCTTGCAGGCGTCGATGCCCTCGGACTCGAAGTGCGGTGGCATCCGGATGTCGCTCACGACGACGTCGGGATGGGCCTCCGATGCACCTGCGACCAGCGAGTCGTAGTCCTCCGCGACGCCGATCACCTCGACATCGGGATCGCGCTGCAGCATCGCGCTCACCCCTGCTCGGATGATCGCGCTGTCGTCGGCGAGGAAGACGGTGATTGCCCCCATTGGTCAGCCACTCTGCTCGTTTGGGCGGACGTAGGCGAGGGCGTCACCCTGCGTCGTGATGGTGGTGCCAGCACACCCATCTCGGGGTGCCGGGCGCAGCGTTCGCCGTTGTGTCAGCCTTCGCGGTCGGCGAGGTAGAGCAGGACGGCCTTGACCCGGCGGTGCACGTCGGGTTCCTCGCCGAGGCCCAGCTTGGAGAACAGCGAGTTGATGTGCTTCTCGACGGCCCGTTCGGACAGCACCAGCGAGGCCGCAACCGCGGCGTTGTTCTTGCCCTGGGCGATCTCGGCAAGCACTTCGAGTTCGCGAGGCGTGAGGTGCTCGAGCGGTGAGTGGGTGCTGCGGCCGCGGGCCTCGACCAGCGACTCGACGACCTTCGGGTCGATCACGGAACCGCCGGTGGTCACTTCGTGGATCGCCTGGACCAGCTGCTCCACATCGGACAGCCGCTCCTTGAGAAGGTAGGCGCGGCCCTGTGAACCACCGTCGAGGAGCGCCAGCGCGTAGGTCGGTTCCACGTATTGCGACAGCACCACGACCCCGATGTTGGGGTGTGTCTCGCGCAGGGTGGTCGCCGCGACGATCCCTTCGTCGGTGTTGCCGGGCGGCATGCGGATGTCGGTGAGCACGGCGTCGGGGCGATGCTCCTCGACCGCGGCGAGGAGT
This sequence comes from Ilumatobacteraceae bacterium, assembly GCA_035529175.1. Taxonomy (GTDB): domain Bacteria; phylum Actinomycetota; class Acidimicrobiia; order Acidimicrobiales; family Ilumatobacteraceae; genus Sva-07. The sequence continues at coordinate 4,066 of DATKXG010000296.1, read as the reverse complement.
TCGGGCAGGTCGACACACAGCGCCGCAACTTCGATGCCGTCCTGCTTCCCAAGCAGGCGCTCGATCCCCTCGCGGACGAGCAATGAGTCCTCCGCCACGACGATACGAACCACCATCGATCGCAGACCCTAGCCACCGACCCGATCTCTCACCGTTGCCTTACGCGCCTCCGACGTGATCCTCAACGGACTCGTTCACCATGGCAGCTGTCGACGACATCCGTCGCCGACCGACCGAAGGGATCTGATGATGAACACGAATCACACCTCTGACAATCGCAAGGCGGGCGGACGCCGCGGACTCGCTGTGGGTCTGGCGGGCGGTCTGCTCGCCGGCACCGCTGCCGGCCTGGTGTTCGGTGTGCCGGGTCTGACGAGCGCCGCGCCCGACGCCGTGCCCGCAGCGCTGGTGCAGCAGACCGACGAGACCGACACGGCGACCGAGGACGCACCGCCCGAGATGGGCACCCGCGTCCGCGAGTCGCTCCAAGAACTCGTCGACGCCGGCACGATCACCGCCGAGCAGGCCGACACCATCGCCGCGCATCTCGTCGAGAACCGACCCGAGCGCGGCGACGGCGAAGGACACGGCGGCCATCGTGGCGGCCCGGGCATGTTCGGACGCGGCGTGGCATCCGAGGCGCTGACCGATCTGCTCGGCATTGACGGCGAGGAACTGCGCACACAGCTGCGCGCCGGAGCGACGCTCGCGGAGATCGCCGCCGAGCAGGGCGTCGACGTCCAGGCGGTCGTCGACGAACTCGTCGCCGAGGTGACCGAGCGTGTCGACAACGCCGTCGAGAACGGCCGCATCGATCAGACCGAGGCGGACGAGAAGCTCGCCGAGGCCGAAGCGAAGATCACCGACATGGTGAACAACGGTCGCCCCGAGCGCGGAACCACCGACGCCGAGGACTGACCGCTCGAAACGTAACGTTTGGTGTCTGACACCAGACGTTACGTTTCGTCGCGTCTGGGGTCGGACGCCGATCGCGGCATGGGGCCGTAGCGTCAGGTCACGTGATCTGCGTCGATCTTGCGGGTGTCGGGATGGCCCAACCAGACAAGGTGCTCTTCGAGGACGTCGCCGTCACGGTGTCGACCGGCGATCGTGTTGCCGTCGTCGGGGTGAACGGGTCCGGCAAGACGACGCTGTTGAAGATCATGACCGGCGTGCTGGCGCCCGACGAGGGTGAGGTGCGCTTCGGTCGGGGGGTCAGGATCGCCTCGCTCGAACAGGACCCGGTCCTGCCTGCTGGCACGGTGCGGGAGTTCCTCGGCGACTCGTGGGAGGTCGCCGCGGTGGCGACGAAGCTCGGCGTGCAGCCCCTGCTCGATCGGCGCACCGACGAGCTGTCTGGCGGGCAGGCGAAGCGAGTGGCGTTGGCCAGGGTCCTTGCCGATGACGAGCACGGCGACCACGACATGGTGGTGCTCGATGAACCGACGAACCACCTCGACCTCGAAGCGATCGAGTGGCTCGAGTCGCGCCTGGTGAAGATGAAGTCGGCGTTGATGCTGGTGACCCACGATCGTCACGCGCTCGACCGACTGACCACTGCGGTCGGGCCGAGCAAGGTCGTCGAACTCGACGGCGGGCGCTGCTTCGTCCATCAGGCCGCAGCCGGCTCCAGCGCCTACGCCACCTACCTCGATGCCCGGGCCGAGCGCATCGACCGCGAGGCGCAGGAGGAGTCGACGCGCAAGATTCTCGCCCGCAAGGAGCTCGCCTGGTTGCGTCGCGGTGCTCCGGCCCGCTCGACCAAGCCCAAGGCCCGATTGCGTACTGCGAACGAGATCGTGTCCGGCGGTCCGGCGCCCGCGGGCGTGCGGGGGAGCGAACTGCAACTGGGTGGGGGAACAGCTCGGCTGGGCAATCAGGTCGTCGAACTGGAGGGCGTTGCACAGCGCTTCAACGTCGGCGCGCCCGACGAGCTGACCGTGTTCGAGCACGTCGACCTGCTGATCGAGCCCGGCGCTCGGCTCGCCGTCGTCGGCCCGAACGGCTCGGGCAAGTCGACGCTCCTCGACATCATCGCCGGACGTGCCGAGCCTGCTGCGGGAACGGTGAAGCGCGGCAAGACCGTGGTCGTCGGGTTCGCCGACCAGCACTCATCCGATCTCGATCCCGATGCTGTCGTCCGCGAGCTGGTCGCCGGGCCGCATCGTGAGCCCGACTTCCGCGACCGAGCGCTGCTCGAGCGGTTCTGGTTCGACACGACCGCCCAGTACGCGCCGGTGCGGATGCTCTCCGGTGGCGAGCGGCGCCGCCTGCAGCTGGTGATGGTCCTGGCCACCGAACCGAACCTGCTGATCCTCGACGAGCCGACGAACGATCTCGACCTCGACACGCTTCGCTCGCTCGAGGCGTTCCTCGACGACTGGCCGGGCGCGCTCGTCGTCGCCAGTCACGACCGGGCCTTCCTCGATCGGGTGGCCGATCATGTCCTGGCGATCGATCCGGGAGGTTCGGTACGTCGGGTGCCCGGTGGCGTTGCGGGGTGGTTGGCGGAGCGATCGAACCCGTCGGCTCCGGCCGTGCCAGCGCCGGCGAACAAGCCGAGCGCTGCGGCGGCACCCAAGGCCAAGGGCGGGCCGAGCCCGTACACGGTCGGCCGGCAACTCCGCGAGACCGAACAGGCGATGGTCAAGGCGCAGAAGCGGGTCGATCAGCTCACGGAACGCCTCGCCGGCCTGACCGACCACGCGGAACTGCATGCGCTGGGATCCGAACTCGCGGTGGCGCAGGAGGAACTCGACGCGCTCGAGTCGCGCTGGCTGGAACTTGCCGAACTCCAATCGACCTGAGGCTCGCCGGTCGGCAGCTCCCACCCTCCGTTGCGATGAGTCAAGTGTCGCTATTGGGGCGGTTGGCTCACCGGAGGGTGGGTCGGCCGGGTCGCGATGAGTCAAGTGTCGCTATCCGGTCGGTTCGCTCATCGCAGGGCGGTGTATTGGAGCGATCGTTCAGCGATCGTTCAGCGATCGAGCCAGGTCGACACGCACACTTCATTGCCGTCGGCGTCGGCGAGCACCCACCACGCTCGGGCGTACTCGTCGGTGAGCAGCGTGCCGCCGGCCTCCAGCGCGTCGGCGACGCGCTGCTCGGCCACGTCGTGGGGCACGGTGACGTCGAGATGGATGCGGTTGCGTTCCGTGCGTGGCTCGGTCATTTGTTGGAACCACACCGAGGGGCCGACTCCGATCGGATCGACGAGGTAGCCGCCCCGATCCCGGTAGCCGAGGACAGCGACCCAGAAGGGCCGGATCCGGTCGGCATCCATCGTGTCGATGGCAAGTTCCAGGACGCGGGTGGACGACGGGTCGGCGCCGGCGCCCGCCTGCGCTGCGGCCGTCGAGATCGCCCGGGCGACGTCGACATCGAGCGTCGTCAGGCCACCGGTGGCATGTGTGGTCAACAGGACGTGGACCCGCCCCGGGTAACGCAACTCGACATCGGGGTGATGGACGTGAGCCTCGGCGATTTCCGCGATCGACGTCACGAGTGCGGCAGCAGCGAGGTAGTCCGGCGCGGTGAACGTGGTGTGGATGGCGTCGAGGGCGACGCGCCAGTCGTCCAGACCCTCGAGCTGCCCGAACTCCTCGGGGGTGACGGCGGTGTACTCCATCGCCACAGTCTCGCGCCCGGCACCTGCTGTCGGGGACCGATCCCGATGGACACCCTCCGGGCCGACGGTTGCGTCAGGGGGAGGTTTGAGCTGCTCGCCGACGCGCTCGCACCCAGCGTTCGAACACCTCGCTGACGACGAGTGTCACCGCCGCGGCGATCAGCCCGATGACGGGACCGAACACGAGCCATCCGATCACTCCGACGGCCACGATCACCGCCAGCCAGACCATGTTTCGTGTCATCACTCGTACTGCTCTCGCCACGCCACGAATGGTGCCACGTTGCACCCAGCGCGCCGGGCATGGTCTGCGACACCCGCTCTCTAGAGTGGGCTGCACATGACTGACGACGAGCTGTTCGCCGACGACATTCCCCATCCCGCAGAGGGCGCGTCGCCTGACGCGGTCGGTGACCCGTTCACGCGAAATGGTCCGTC
>DATKXG010000295.1:0-5482 GCA_035529175.1 Ilumatobacteraceae bacterium | reverse complement strand
TTCCTGCTGTTCTGGACGTTCATCACGACGCGGACGGCGTTCGGCCGACACATCTACGCCGTCGGCGGCAATCCCGAGGCGGCTCGCCGCGCCGGCATCAGCGTCGACAACATCCGCATCGCGGTCTTTGCGATCAACGGGTTCATGGCGGGCGTCGGCGGGGTCATCCTCGCCTCGCGCCTGCGCTCCGTGGCGACGAATACCGGAGGCGGCAACCTGCTCCTCAACGTGATCGCTGCTGCGGTCATCGGTGGCACGAGCCTCTTCGGTGGGTCCGGCCGGATCGTGTCCGCGCTGTACGGCGCCCTCGTGATCACCGCCATCCAGAACGGCATGGACCTCCTCGGCTTGAACTCGGGCATCAAGTTCATCATCACTGGCATCGTGTTGTTGCTGGCCGTGATGGTCGACTCGATCTCCAAGCGGCGCCGCGCCGCTCGCGGTCTCACCTGAGATGCACGTCGGTCGGCCCGTGTCGCGGCGGCTGATCGGCGTGCTCGCCACCCTTGGCTCCGTGTTGGCGGCGTCCGCCTGTGGATCCGACTCCAGCGGCGTCGCCGCGGGCGCCGACGTCGACCGGCAGTCGGCGCCTTCCATCGACCTCGTGCGCTTCGAGAACGTCGCGGCGGAGGTCGGGCTCGTGTTCCGACACGGCGCGTTCCAGTTCGGGACCGATCCCGATCCGGCGGCGATGATGGGCGGCGGGATCTGCTGGATCGACTACGACCGCGACGGCTGGCTCGATCTGTACGCGACCAACACGTGGTCGAACGGCGAGTGGGGGGAGTGGCGAACGCAGGGCCTCCCGCGGAGCCAGCTGTTCCGCAACGACGCCGGATCGTTCGTCGATGTCACCGACGACACCGCGACCGGCCTCGAGACCAGGGCGAGCGGGTGTGTCGCCGCCGACCTCGACCTCGACGGGTGGACCGATCTGTACGTCACGACCGAGCGGGAGAACGTCCTGCTGTGGAACGACGGCGGTGACGGTTTCGTCGCCGATGCCGACCGGTCCGGTGTCGACGAGTTCGGTTGGCACAGCGGGGCCGTCGTCGGCGATGTCGACGGCAATGGCTGGCCCGACCTGTTCGTGGCCGGTTACACCGACCTGAACCGGCCGATCGCCGGTGCGTCGAAGGGATTTCCGAACACGTCCGAGCCCGAACGCGACCTGTTGTTCCTCAGCGATGGACCACCGGAGTCGGGCGACGCTCGGATCACGTTCCGCGAGGTCGCCGCCGATGTCGGGATCGAGCCGAACGGCGCCGACTACGGCCTCGGGGCGGTGCTGAGCGACCTCGACGGTGATCGTGACCTCGATCTCTACGTGGCGAACGACACGACGCCGAACCAGCTGTACGAGAACGTCCCGGCCGATGACGGTGTCGGCTTCCGGTTCGTCGAGATCGGTGGCGATGCCGGGGTCGACGACGACGGCGCCGGCATGGGCGTCACCTCGGGTGACGGCAACGGCGACGGCCGACCGGACCTGCTCGTGACGAACCAGCTCGAGGAGCGCCACGGCGCATGGTGGAACGTGTCGAACGGTGACATGCTCGCGTTCGAGGACGCGCGCCCGGCGATGGGATTCGCCGACCTCGGTGCAGGCTCGACAGGGTGGGGAGTCGTCTGGGCCGACGTCGATCTCGACACGGATCTCGACCTGTTCTTCGCCCATGGCGCGATCCCGGTGCGCGATCTGGTGGGCGACCGCGAACCGGCGCTGCTGCTCGAGAACCGCACAGCCGACGGGCAGGTCGGCGGGTTCAGCGACGCGTCGTCGTCGGTCGGCCTCGACGCGTTGGGGCCGTTCCTCGCGCGCGGCGCCGGTGCGGCCGACTACGACAACGACGGCGATGTCGATCTCGCACTCGGGACGATCGGCGGTGACCTCGTGCTGCTCCGTAACGTCGGCGCCGGCGGGAGCTGGCTGGTCGTCGCGCCGTCGACTCCGTCCCCGGGGACCCGGATCACGGTGACACTCGACGACGGCACCGAGATGGTCCGCGAGATCCACGCCGGCAGCAGCTACCTGTCGTCGGAGGATCCGCGTGCCCACTTCGGCCTCGGGTCGGCCGACCGCGCCGCGTCGGTCGTCGTCGACTGGCCCGACGGATCGAGCAGCAGGTACGACGACGTCGCCGCCGATCAGATCCTGCAGGTCGAACCGGGCGATGGCGAGTAGCGATCCACCGGCACCGCGACCACGGGTCGCGGGCGTCGGACAGTAGGGTCGGCGGCGAGTCGGATCCGTCGAGACGGTTGGAGTGAACATCGTGCGAAGAAGCGTCGGGGTCGGCATCGCTGTGGTCCTGGCGGTCACCGCACTGGTCGCCATCGGTGTCGTGATCGCCCAGCGCAGCGACGAACGGGACGCCACGTGCGAGCGATCGACCGAACATCCCGAGTGGTCGGTGGCCCGGCAGTGGAACGAGGCCGTGCTCGCCGCGATCCGCAACGACTTCCCGGCACCGACCGTGCACGCCCGCAACCTGTTCCACTCGTCAGCAGCGATGTGGGATGCGTGGGCCGCGTACGACCCAGTGGCCGTCGGGGTCTTCGTCGACGAAGATCGCACCGACGGTGACGCCACCGCCGAGGAGATCGTCGCGGCACGGGAGGAGGCGATGAGCTACGCCGCGTACCGGATCCTGGTCGAGCGGTACCTTCCGTCGCCGGGGGCGGAGGCGTCGGTGACGCGACTCGACGAGCTGATGGGCGAGCTGTGCTACGACATCGCGGTGACGACGACCGACGGCGACGACCCGGCGGCGTTCGGGAACCGGATCGCAGCGACCGTCCTCGCCGAGACGATCGACGACGGGTCCAACGAGGCCAACGGCTACGTGGCCGACGACTACGAGCCGGTGAATCCCCCGCTCGTCGTCGACCGCTCCGGCACGACGATGGCCGATCCCAACCGGTGGCAGCCCCTCGAACTCGAGGTGATGGTCGCCCAGAACGGCCTGCCACTCGACGAGACCGTGCAGACCTTCGTCGGCCCACACTGGGGATCGGTCACGTCGTTCGCGCTCGCATCGACGCCGTCCACCGACGGCCTGCTTCTCGACCCGGGCCCGCCTCCCGCGCTGGGTGATCCGGCGACCGATCAGCGATTCAAGGAGGAGGTCAACGACGTCCTGCGCCACAGCGCCATGCTCGATCCCGCCGCCGAAACCACCATCGACATCTCGCCGGCATCGCTGGGTGGCAACACGCTCGGTACCTACGACGGGGACGGCCACGACGTCAATCCCGTCACCGGCGAGCCGTATGCACCGAACGTGGTCGCGCTGGGCGACTACGGCAGGGTGGTCGCGGAGTTCTGGGCCGACGGGCCGGCATCTGAGACGCCTCCGGGCCACTGGAACACCGTCGCCAACACCGTCAGCGACGATCTCGAGACGCTCGGACCGCTACGGATCGGTGGGGCCGGCGAGGACGTCGACCGCTTGGAGTGGGACACGAAGATGTACCTGGCGCTGAATGGTGCCGCCCACGACTCGGCGATCGCGGCGTGGGGCGTCAAGGGGTTCTACGACTCGAGTCGACCGATCTCGATGATCAGGTACATGGGCGGTCTCGGCCAGTCGAGCGACCCGGCGCAGCCGTCGTACGACGTCGACGGTCTGCTCCTCGAACCCGATCTCGTCGAGGTCGTCACCGAGGAGTCGAGCGCGCCCGGTGAGCGACACGAGGCTTTCGCCGACCACATCGGCGAGATCGCCGTGTGGACATGGACGGGTACACCCGAGGACCCCGAGGGTGAGGTCGCCGGCGTCGGCTGGATCCTCGCGGTCGACTGGGTTCCGTACCAGCGCCCCACGTTCGTCACGCCGTCGTTCGCCGGGTACGTGTCCGGCCACAGCACCTTCAGCCGGGCCGCGGCCGAAGTGCTCACGGGTCTGACCGGGAGCGAGTACTTCCCGGGCGGACTCGGCGAGTGGACGATCGAGGCCGACTCTCTCGAGTTCGAGTCCGGTCCCGACGACGAGGTCGTGCTCCAGTGGGCGACGTTCGCCGATGCATCGGACGAGGCCGGGATCTCCAGGCTCTACGGGGGCATTCACGTCGCCGCCGACGATCTTGCCGGCCGCGTGATCGGCGACCAGTGCGGTCGGGATGCGTGGACGCTCGCGCAGCAGTACTACGACGGCTCGGTCGCCGCGAACTGAAGGGCTACGGTTCGCTGATGTCGCAGCCTTCGCCGTCGGAGCCGACACAGGAGTCCGAGACGGTCACCGTTCGTCTGCGGACGTCGGACGTCGGTCGCCTCGACCATGCCGCCGATCGTCGCGGCATCACCCGGGAGGCGATGCTCGCGGAAGCGGTCGACGCGTTCCTCGCCCGTGAGATGTGGTCGGGTGGGTTCATCGCCCCGCCACCACCCATGGAGGTGCCCGGCAAGTTCCCGTGGCGCTCCGCGGCGTTCCGGCTCCGCCGCCGCGACTGAGACTCGCCGAGACACATGAGACGCAGGGTCTGCACCGCATCTCATGTGTCGCGCAGGTCTTCCTTCCACGCTCGGAATCGATCGTGGCGAGCGCCGCTCGGCCCGACACCGTCGGCGGTGCCGTCGGGGAACAGCCGCAGCGTGACGGGTTCGTCGAGCCGGTCGACGTGGGCGGCCCAGTATCGGGCGTCGGCGCCCTTGGCTGGCCCAGCCCGCCAAAGCAGCCAGGGTCCGATCCTGCGCTTGTAGTCGGCGACCGGGCGGTCGGGCAGGTCGTCACCGAGCGCCAACAGGCTGTCGGGTGCCTCGACCCATGCCGTCGCGGGGATGTTGCGGTCGCGGACCGGGGTCGGCGGGAGCTCGTCGGTGTGGACGGGGGTGTCGTCGACCGGACGCTGGTCGTAGCGCATCAGTTCACCAGCCGCGCTCGATCCATTCTTCGAGGTGCGGGCGTTCGGTACCGATCGTGGTGTCGAGGCCGTGGCCGGGGAGCACGATCGTGTGGTCGGGGAAGGTGAAGAGCTTCGAGGTGATCGAGGTGATGATCGTGTCGAAGTCGGCGTCGTCGAACGACGTGTTGCCCGGGCCGCCGGGGAAAAGGGTGTCGCCGGTGAACAGCAGTGGCGTGTCGTCGAGCGCGAAGGAGATCGACCCCGGCGTGTGGCCCGGGTTGTGGATCGCGTGGAGGCGGAGACGACCGACCTCGATCACCTCGGTGTCGTCGATGAAGACGTCGTAGCCGACGTCTTTCAGTTTGGGGGCGTCGGCCGCGGCGACGGCCACTTCGTAGCCGGCTTCGCGCATCGCGGGGACCGCCTGGATGTGGTCCCAGTGACCGTGCGTCTCGAGGACCCGCTTGACGCCGAGTCGCTGGCACAGCTCGAGCAGCTGCTCGTGTTCGTTCGCCGCGTCGAGTAGCGCGGCCTCGCCGGTCGCACGACAGCGAACGACGAACACGTTGTTCTCGTACGGGCCGACCACCACCTTGTGGACCTCGACGTCGGCGTTCGACCAGTGCAGCGTGTCGGG
>DATKXG010000294.1:0-8990 GCA_035529175.1 Ilumatobacteraceae bacterium | reverse complement strand
GAACCCGGCCGCGGGCTCGGCCAACGCGACATCGAACATGCCATCGGCGTGCCGGTCGAGGCCGTGATCAGCGTCGACCCCGGCGTGGCTCGGGCGGTCGACGCCGGACTCCTCGCGAGCCGACTCCCGCGTGTGATGACGCGGGCATTGCGCAGCGCTGCCGCATGACCAACCACGACATCGTGCGCACGGTGTGCGACCTCGTCGCCGACCGTCCGGGCGATCCGACACCGCTCGTCGAGGCCGAGGTGCGGCGACTCGCCCCACTCTGTTCGCCTCAGGAGCAACTGGTCCTCGCTGACCGGGCGATCGCCCACCTGCGCGGGCTCGGTGAACTCGACGCATACGTCCGCGACGATGGCATCGACGAGGTCCTCGTCAACTCCGGCAGCGAGATCTGGATCGACCGTGACGGTGCGTTGCAGTACGTCGGCTCGCTCGGCACCGACCGGGTCGACCTGCTGATCGAGCGCGTGCTGGCACCACTCGGGCGTCGAGTCGACCGAACCTCGCCGATCGTCGATGCCCGACTCGCCGACGGCGCCAGGGTCTGTGCGGTGCTCCCGCCCGTCGCCGTCGACGGACCGGCGCTGTCGATCCGACGGTTCCGCCGACGGATCCTGCCTCTCGACTCGTTCACCGACGAGGTCGGTGTCGTCCTGCTGCACGAGCTGTTGGACGCGCGCTGCAACCTCGTCGTGGCAGGGGCGACGTCGTCGGGCAAGACCTCGCTCGTCGCAGCGCTCGTGGCCGAGGTCGATCCGTCCCAGCGCCTCGTGATCGTCGAGGACACCGCCGAGCTGCCGCTGCGTCATGCCCATGCGCTCCGTCTCGAGGCCCGCCCGCCGACGATCGACGGTCCCGGCGCAGTCGATCTGGCACAGCTCGTGCGGACCGCGCTGCGGCTCCGACCGGATCGGATCGTGGTCGGCGAGGCCCGCGGCGACGAGGTGCTCGCGCTGGTCCAGGCGATGAACACCGGCCACGACGGTTCGATCTCGACGTGCCATGCGAACGGCCCGACCGACGCACTGCTCCGCCTCGAGTCGCTCGTGCTCCAGGCGGCGCCGAGCTGGCCACTCGCGGCGATCCGCCACCAGCTCGCCCGTTCGATCGACGTCGTGATCCACGTCGAGCGCGCCGCCGACGGGGCCCGCCGGATCACCGAGTTGGCCGAGGTCACATCGCCATCGCCGGCCGACGACAACCATGCGGCACCGGCCACCCGCCCGCTGGCGATGCTCGACGTCGACGAGCACCTCGTCGCGGTGGCGTCACTCGAGCGGCGGCGACGATGACCGGTCGAATCGATGCGCCAACGTTCGCCACGGTCTGTGCTGCCGCCGCCGTCGTGATCGCCGCCGTGGCGCTGCGACCGCGGCAGGGACGAGCCGCGTCGGCCGCGTGCAGCCCTGCCGCGCCGCCGGCACGGACCCTCGAAGCGTGGAGGCTTCGACGCTCCGGACGCCGCGCGCCGGACGCGCGCGCCGTGGCCGCATGGTGCGACGACATCGCCCGCCGCGTCCGATCCGGCTCGACCCTGCGCGACGCGGTCGCGGCTCTCCCGGCCGATCCCGCCACAGAACGGGCGACCGCCCCGCTGCGATTGGCGATCGACCGGGGCGCATCCGTCGGCGACGCTGTCGCCCGTGTCGATGCTGGCGGCGCTCACCTGCGGTTGGCGCTCGGCGTGATCGCGACAGCGAGTCGGATCGGCGGGCCGGCAGCGGCTTCGATCGACCGGGTCGCCATGTTGCTGCGCCAACGTGCGGCCGACCTCGACGAACGGGCGACGCAGGCGGCACAGGCCCGTCTCTCGTCGCACGTGATGACGGCCGTGCCACTCCTGATGCTGGCCACGCTCGCCGCGACCGACGACGACGTCCGGTCGGTGGTGACCTCGCCGATCGGAACGGTCTGCGTCGTGGCCGGGCTCGCACTCAATGCAGCCGGCTGGTGGTGGATGCGCCGCATCGTCGGGGTCCCGTCGTGAACGTCGCCGTGTCGACCCACACGGCGATCGGACCGCTCATGGCGGCAGGCGTCGCGGTCACGATCGGCGCGATCCTCCGGCCCGCTGCGACCCGTCCTCACTGCAGGATCCAGGTCGAGCGCTCGCCGACGGCACCGCGGCGCCAGCAGCATCTGCGGCGCCGATGGTCGATCGTCGCCACCGTGTTCGGTGCCGCACTCGGCATGCTCACGATCGGTCCGCTCGCCGTCGGTGCCGCCGGCGCGACGACGGTGATGCTGCGGCGCCTCGCTCCGATGCTCGCCGCCCGACGGCGTCGCAGCCACATCGACCGCGAGCTCCCCGACGCGATGGACCTCCTGGTGCTGAGCGTGCGAGCGGGACTCACCCCGTTCCAAGCCGTGGGCGAACTCGCCGGCTCGGACGAGCCCGTCGTCGCCGACGCATTCGCAGAGGTCGTCCGCCGTACGGAACGGGGCCAGCCGTTCGCCGATGCCCTCGCCGCGCTGCCGGAACGACTCGGCCCACCGGCCGCCGCGCTGGCCGACGTGATCGCCACCAGCGACCGCTACGGCCTCGCGCTCGGCCCGGTACTCGATCAGCTGGCCGTCGAGATCCGAGCGGCCCGCCGGCGCCTGGACCAGGCCGAGGCTCGCAAGCTCCCGATCCGCCTGTCGTTCCCACTCGTGACGTGCACGTTGCCGTCGTTCGTCCTCCTCGCGATCGCGCCCGCCGTGATCGCCGCGCTCTCGTCGCTCGGCGGAACCGCCTGGTGACCCCGATCCACACGACTCCCGAACGGAGCAGCCATGCCCTACCACCTCGCACTCCTGCTGTACGTCCACCTCCGCACAACGCTCACCGCTGCGCTCGAGTCGACCCTCGACCCGGGGAGGCAACGTCTGGCCGCCCGCGACGAACGCGGGCAGGCGACCACCGAGTACGCGCTCGTGCTCCTCGCTGCGGCGCTCGTCGGCTTGATGGTCGTCGCCTGGGCGACCGCCGGCGGCGGCGCGGCTCGCATCAGCAGGTTGTTCAACAGCGTGATCGATGCCGTCATCGACCGGGTGTGATCGCGATCGCGATCGACGGCTGCGCGGCGGTCGCGGGCAGGCGGCAGTCGAATTCGCGCTCGCCCTGCCGATCGTCGTGGTGATGGTGCTGGGCCTCGTGGTCGTCGGCACCGCGGTGCGCAACGAGCTGGCGGTCGAACTCGCGGCACGGGAGGGAGCGCGCGCCGCCGCGGTTTCGGGCACTCCGACGACTGCGGCGGAGCGCGCTGCCCACCGTGCGGTCGACCTGCCGATCGACGTCACCACAACGAGCGACAACTCGACCGTCACCGTCACGGTGACCTACGTCGATCCGGTCGACGTGGCGATCGTCGGATCGTTGATCGGGCCGGTCACGCACGTCGCCTCCGCGACGATGACGCTCGAGCCGCCATGACACGACCACCAACCATGACCACGGCCCACCGTGACGCGGACGGGGCGTCGCCATAGCCTTGGCAGACATGCAGCTGCACACCAAGCTCGACGAGGTCGGCGGATCGATCGTCGTCACGGTCGAGGGCCCCGTCGACCTCGCTGCAGTCGGCCGACTCCACGACGACCTGACACGGGCGATCCGACAGCATCCCGGAGTCACGGTGCTCGTCGATCTCGACGCGGTCGGCGTGCTCGACGACGCTGGTCTCGGGACCCTGCTCGGCGCAGCCGCGGCCGCTCGCAGCCACGGCGGCGACCTTGCCGTGGTCTGCACGCGACCAGCGCTCCGCGAGCGCCTGACCGCGACCCGTTTCGATCGGGCGGTCGACATCCGCGACTCCATCGCGTGAGTTCACCTCGACGCCCGACGGTCTGGGTGTTCGGCGACCAACTGCATCGCGAGCTGGGAGCGCTGCGCGACGCAGCCCCCGACTCGCACCGCGTGCTGATGATCGAGAGCCGGGCGAAGCTCACCGGGAAACGCTGGCACCGTCAGCGGGCCCACTTCGTCGTTGCGTCGATGCGACGTTTCGCCGACGAACTGCGGGAGGCGGGATTCGACGTCGACTACCGCCGTGCCGACTCGTTGCGGCACGGATTCGCCGAACACCTCGCCGAGTTCACGCCCACCGGCGTCAGCGCCACCGAGCCCGCCAGCTGGGACGGGCTCGCTCTGCTCAGCGAACTCGACGTCACGATCGTGCGCTCGAACCAGTTCCTCTGCCACTACGACGAGTTCGCCGAGTGGGCGAGCGGGCGCAAGCAGCTCAAGATGGAGGACTTCTACCGCTGGCATCGCCGACGCCTCGGCTACCTGATGGACGGCGACGAGCCGGTGACCGGGCGATGGAACTACGACGACGAGAACCGTCAGCGACCACCGAAGAGCGAGTCGCCGTGGCCCGAGCCGCCGCGGTCTCCGCTCGACGACCTCGATCGCTCAGTGCTCGCCGACCTGCCTGCCGACTGCTGGGGTGGCGAACCCGACGGCACGTGGGCCACGACGCGCGGCGCGGCACTGGAGCGTCTCCGCCACTTCGTCGACGACGTGCTGCCGATGTTCGGACCCCACGAGGACGCCATGGTCGAGCGATCGTGGCATCTCGCCCATTCGGTTCTGTCGCCGTACCTGAACGTCGGTCTCCTGTTGCCCGGCGAGGTGTGCGACGCAGTCCAGGAAGCGTTCGACGACGGTCGGGTCCCGATCGCGTCGGCCGAAGGGTTCATCCGGCAGGTGATCGGCTGGCGCGAGTACGTGTGGGGCGTCTACTGGCTGTGGATGCCCGGCTACCGCGACCACAACGCGCTCGGCGCCGACCGTCCGGTGCCGCCGGTGTTCCGTGCTGAGGCGGCCACCGACATGAACTGCGTGCGCCAGTGCATGTCGGCGCTGCACGACCGCGCCTACAACCACCACATCCAACGCCTGATGGTGCTCGGCAACCTGGCGATGCTGCACGGCGTCGACCCGTGGGACATGACCGAATGGATGTGGTCGAGCTTCGTCGACGGCGCCGAATGGGTGATGCTGCCGAACGTGATCGGGATGAGCCAGTGGGCCGACGGCGGGATGATGGCCACCAAGCCGTACGCCGCCGGCGGCAACTACATCGACACGATGAGCGACTACTGCCGGTCGTGCCGATACGACCGCAAGCAGCGCGTGGGCGACGACGCGTGTCCGTTCACGACCCTGTATTGGGACTTCCTTGCCCGCCACCGCGACCTGCTCGTCAAGAACCCGCGGATCGCCCGCCAGGTGCGCGCGTCGGAACAGCTGTCGGACCTGCCAGCGGTTCGTGAGCGCGCCCTCGAGGTGCGACGGCGACTCGACGACGGCACGCTGTGACGATGCGCGACGAGCCCATCTTCCATCTGGCACTCCCCGACTCCTGGGCAGCCGCCTTCACGACCGGCGAGTACCGGATGTCGACTCGCGGTATCACGCTCGAGCAGGAGGGGTTCATCCACTGCTCGACCCGCAATCAGTTGGAGGACACGGCCAACCGGTTCTACGCCGATCTCGACCAGCTCGTCGTGCTCACGATCGACCAGCGGCTCGTGCCGTCGCCGATCGTGTTCGAACCCCCGGCGCCAGATCTCGACGTGCTGTTCCCCCACATCTACGGCCCGCTGCCGATCGCCGCGGTCAATCTCGCGACGCAGTGGACCCGTCAGCCCGACGCCGACTGGACCCTCGACGACACGCTGTGACGATTGGTGTCTGACACCAATCGTCACAGGTCACCAGTGCATCGTGCCGGGGGCGCCCTTGAAGGGGCCCGTGACGTTCTCGGTGACCCAGCCCCCGTAGAAGCTGCCTTCGTTGCTCGAGACCCGCTCGTCGTCGATCCAGCACTCGTCGACCTTCTGCGCATAGAAGGCCCAGTGGTTGCGGATCGCTTCGAACGCTGCGATGGGCTCCGAATAGGTCCAGCCCGCGTCGACGACTCGCCGGTCGCCGACCACGATGTGTGCGTAGTCGGCGACGCCTTTCCACTCGCAGAACGTGTGTCGCTCGGACGCCACGAGCACGTCGAGGTCCACGAACTCGGCGGCCACGTAATAGGCCGGCGGTTGGCTCGTCTCGAGCACCCGAACGGCGTGCGGCGCATCGACGATCGTGGCGCCGCCATGCACCACCCGGACACGCCACTCGACCCGCTCCACCCGCGGCGGGCGTGGGTAGTCCCACACCGACTCGATGGCCTTGCCGTTTGCAGCGATGTCCACGACCTACACCTTGTGCCTGGCACCAGATGCACGTCGAGTCGTGCTCAGAGATCGTCGAACTCGGACTCCTCGGGCGGACGGGTGCGGCCGCCGGCGCGCTTGTCCGCGGCCTTGTCGTGGGCGCGCTGCTCCTCCTCGAGCGCCGCTTCCTCCTCGATCAGCCGTTCGAGACTCCGCAGCCTGACCGGATCGAGCTCGCCCGCCGCGATCGCAGCCTGCACCGCACATCCTGGCTCCTGATCGTGCTTGCAGTCGCGGAAGCGGCAGTTGTCCATCAGGTCGAAGACGTCGGCGAAGGCCCGCTCGATCCCGTTGCCCGACAACCACAGACTCAGCGCTCGAACGCCAGGGGTGTCGATCAACCACCCCTCGCCGGGCAGTGGGACGAGTTCGGCTGCCACGGTCGTGTGACGGCCGCGCTGGTCGCCTTCGCGGACCTCGAAGGTGGCTTGGCGCTGGGTTCCGATCAGCCCATTGACGATCGTGGACTTGCCCACGCCGCTGGCTCCGAGGAACGTCAGCGTGCGATTCCCGGCGGCGTAGGCAGCGATGGCGTCGAGACCCTCCGACGTCTTGCCGCTTGCGAGCAGGACCGGGACACCGAGCGCCACCTCCTGCAGCGCGGCACGACCGGGTTCGGGATCGTCGACGAGGTCGGTCTTGGTGAGCACCACCACCGGTTCGGCGCCCGAGTCGAACGCGAGCACCAGTTCACGTTCCAAACGACGCGGGCTCGGAGGCGAGCCGAGGGCGTGCACGAGGAACACGACATCGATGTTGGCGGCCAACGTGTGCGACACGGCGCGCATCCCGTCGAATGACGCCCGCCGGGTGAACGCCGAGCGCCGTTCGAGCACGTGTTCGACGCGTTCGCCGTCGTCGGACGGGATCACCCAGTCGCCGACAGCGACATCGGCGCCGATGTTGCGCACCCGCAGAGGTTCGGCGAGCCCTCTCGCCTCGTCGATCGAGCGCACGACGGTGCTCCATCCTCGGTCGAGCCGAGACACCCGCCCGGGCGCTCCGGGCCGGCCGAGTTCGACCCACGCCGCCTCGAAATCGGTCGCCCAACCGAGTGCCGGATCCGGCTCATGGAGTGCGCTCGACATCGTGCACGAACGGTACCCGCGATGGGGATTCGCGTGTTCCCTTGGCACACTCTCGTCATGTCCAGACCCCTCGTCGTCGTCGAGTCGCCTGCCAAGGCCAAGACGCTGTCGAAGTTCCTCGGCAGCGACTACGACGTGCGCGCCTCCGTCGGCCACGTGTCCGACCTGCCGAGCAAGGGGCTCAACATCGATGTCGACAACGGCTTCAAGCCCACCTATGAGCTGACCGAGCGCGGCAAGACCGTCGTCAAGGACCTCAAGGCCGCATTGAAGGACGCCTCGGAGCTCTATCTCGCAACCGACGAAGATCGCGAGGGCGAGGCGATCTCGTGGCATCTGCTCGAGTACCTCAAGCCGAAGGTGCCGGTGAAGCGGATGGTGTTCCACGAGATCACCAAGGCCGCGATCGATCACGCCGTCAACAACCCCCGCGACCTCGACTACGGATTGGTCGACGCCGCCGAGACCCGGCGCATCCTCGACCGCCTCTACGGCTACGAGGTGTCGCCGGTGCTGTGGCGCCGCGTGAACCGCGGGCTGTCGGCGGGACGGGTGCAGAGCCCATCGGTGCGCCTGATCGTCGAACGCGAACGTGAGCGCATCGCCTACGTCACCGCCGACTACTGGGACATCGATCTCGTCACGGCCACCCAGCCCGCATTCGGCGCCAAGCTCGTCGCGGTCGCCGGCGATCGCGTCGCCACCGGCAAGGACTTCGACGCCACGGGCCAGGTATCGGCGAAGGCGGTGGCACTCGACGAGGCCCGGGCGCGTGGGCTGGCCGACGGTCTCGACGGCGCCACGTTCGCCGTGCGCTCGGTCGAGGAGAAGCCGTACCGGTCGTCGCCCAAGGCGCCGTTCATGACCTCGACGCTCCAGCAGGAGGGCGGTCGCAAGCTGCGCCTGTCGTCGTCGCAGGTGATGCGCGTCGCGCAGGGTCTGTACGAGCGCGGCTACATCACCTACATGCGTACCGACAACGTCGTGCTGTCCGACGAGGCGATGCAGGCAACTCGGGCCGCCATCACGAGCGAGTACGGCGCCAACTACCTCAATGCGGCGCCGAGGCAGTTCTCGTCGAAGGTCAAGAACGCGCAGGAGGCCCACGAGGCGATCCGCCCGACGACGCCCTTTCGCTCGCCGCAGAGCCTGACGTCCGAACTCAACAGCCAGGAACTCGCCCTCTACCGTCTGGTCTGGCAGCGCACGCTCGCCTCGCAGATGGCCGACGCCACCGGCGTCACCGTCAGCGTGCGACTCGCGGCCAACTCCACCGACCGCTCCACCGGCGAGTTGACCGATTGCGAATTCGCCGCCTCCGGCACCACGATCACCTTTCCCGGCTATCGCGCTGTCTATGTGGCCTCCAAGGAGGAGACCGGCGACGACGAGGCCGAGAACGAAGCCCTGCTGCCCCCGCTCACCCAGGGTGACGAGGTGGCGATCGCCTCGATCGAACCGAACGGTCACAGCACGTCGCCGCCGGCGCGCTACACCGAGGCGTCGCTGGTCAAGCGGCTCGAGGAGCTCGGCATCGGTCGTCCGTCGACGTGGGCGTCGATCATCCAGACGATCCAGGACCGCGGCTACGTCTGGAAGAAGGGTCAGGCGCTCGTGCCGACCTGGACCGCCTTCGCCGTGGTCCGCCTGCTCGAGGAGCACTTCGACGCGCTGGTCGACTACGAC
>DATKXG010000293.1:0-19094 GCA_035529175.1 Ilumatobacteraceae bacterium | reverse complement strand
ACGTTGTGGCCGGCCCAATTGTTCGATGTCGATCAGGGCCCTGCCGACTTCGACCCAGAGTCCGATCGGTGGCTGCTTGTGGTCGGCCTCGGATCAGGACCCGCGTACGACGCGATGCAGCGATTCGTCGCGACCATCGAGCAACCGGATCTTGCATCGCATCTCAGCGATGCGCTCGCGGGGTCTGGTGCATTCCGCCGGTTCCAGACCGAACTCAGCCGACACGAGGACGAGTACACGCGCTGGCACCGGTTCCGTGACGATGCCCGCTTGGGCCGAGCGCGCCGCTGGCTCGCCGACCACGGCTACCAGTCCAGTCGCCAGATGTGACGAACGGGCTCGGCCGCCGGAGACACTCAAGCGGCTTCCAGCCCGTTCGACTGTGAGGTGCGAGTATGTCGCGATGCCTCGACCTCCGGTCACCTGCGTCGTCTGCCACTACTTGCGAGTGGAGGGCTCATTCAGCGATTCGGGTGACATCTTCATCTGCAGCGAGTGCCAGGCCAACGCGAAGAAGCTCTTCGAGATCCAAGACCGCATCTGGGCCGAGATCGTCGACACGGGCGAATCGACCGAGGGCACCGAGAAGTCGCCGGATTCCTGACCGAGCGTCTACCAGTCGAGTTCCGTGCCAATGTGCTGCTCGAGGCGAAGGCGCACCCGCTCGAGGAACTCGGCAGGTACCTGGTCCAGATCGGTGACGACACTTGCGTCGAAGATCGCTTGCTGCTCGGCTGGGCTCATCTTCTCGAGTTCGGCGGCAGTCACGACCTTCCCGGGCATCAATCAATTCTATCTCCCGAGCAGGACTCGGCGAGTCGACCGCGCGGTGTGCGAGTTGCGTTCAGCCAGATCGTCGGATCGATGTCGGGATCATCGAGCACGACACTTGGGCCGCGATGCGGTGCGAGTTTCACGGACGAGTCAGGTGCCAATCTCATCGCCGATCGCCGACGGACTATCTCGGCTTTCCGTCGCGCGGTTCGACTGGGAGTGGTCCGTCTCGCGTCATCCCCGCAAAGGCAGCCGTCGGATTCGAAGGCGACCTCGGGCGAACACAGCAATCGCACCGGTCTCCAAGTCGTCGCTCATCGCGTCGAGGTTCGCCACAATGAGGCGTGCCTGGTCGTCAACGTCGACCGGGTCCGATGACCGAATCAAGATGAACGACGGCTTGCTCAACTCCCGGTACGCCAGCAGCGTCCCGAAGTCCGTGTCGTGCGAGATGACGATCCGGTCGGTGCTGATTGCGTAGTCGATGATCTCATCGTCCGATGCGGTTCGCAGGCCGATGTCTCGAACGTGGACTGCGTCGTGACCGGCATCCCGCAGGAGCGCCGCCAGACGCGGCGAGAGGTTGGCGTCGACGACGTAGTTCACGCGAGTCGCGTCAGCGGTAACTCGCGTTCCTGTACGGCCGCCGCGGCGTACTCCAGTGCAGCGGGAATGTCAGCCGGCTCGAGATCCGGGAAGTCGAGCAGAATCTGCTGAGCGGGCACACCCGCCGCGAGTTGGCCGAGAACAGTCGCCACTGGGATGCGTAGCCCTCGAATGCACGGGGCGCCACGCATCTTGGAGGGGTCAATCGTGATCCGTTCGAACTCGGATTCCATCCCGACACGGTACCCGCCCCGCTCGTACAGCCCGCACGTCACCGCGACGCAGCGACGGCCTGACTGGTCGACGGGATTATCGGGTGCTCGGCTTGGGCCGTTCCCGAGTGGGTGCTTTGCAATTGACGACGGGTTATCGAGCGCCGATACCGAGTGCCTTCCGGCCTCGGCGAAGGTGCCGCCGTCGCCCTATCGGTGTTCACACGGATCGCGCCGCAGTTCCTTGTCGTCTCGACGCCACCTCTGCCTCCAGCTGCTCCCAGGTGGGAGAACCTCTGAGACCGTCAGGTGTCGTGAACACGCGACACGACAATCCGACCGGTGCACCCGCGGGAGCCCATGGGTCAACTCCGTCGATAAGTATCGTTGGCGATCCGACGAAACTGACACGCTCGGCTTCTTCCTGGGTGTCGACAATCCGACGATGCACGGTCACGTCCTGGTGCGCGTGCGCAAGCCGATCGAGCAACTCGTCAGCGACACGCCAGTTCGGGCAGCTGTCGAAGTAGAGCAACGTGAACTCCATGCTCATCACCGTAGATCCCACCCTGCGGGACGACCTCGACATCGGCCCCAAACGCGGACACCAGCGGCGGGCGCCTTGGCGAGGTGAGTACGTGGCGCCGCATCGGGGCCGCAGTGCGGCGCGGTCGGAGAACCGATGGCCGGACTATCGAGTGCGCACTATGCGCTGACCCCGATGAGCAGAATGCCGGATCCCGGACGGTTCGAGGTCGCCGCGGCGGCGCGAATATCGAGCACTGCAGTAGGCCTTCGCGGTGCGGCGCGGCCCGCCAACCGGGCTGAATGCGAATCTGCGGTGCGGCGGTTCGACGCAGACGGGTCGTGGTCGGTCGAAGGGTGGCTTGCTGGGAGTGGGCAGTCCTTCGTCGTCACAGCAGTGTTGTCAGGTGGCCGTTCGTGGGCGCGGCGCCGACCGCGACGATCATGCGGTCGGGTTGCGCGTGGTGTCCCAGGGCACGAAGGAACCTCAGGCATCGGCGAGGGGCACGGTGACGGCGAATGTCGCTCCGCCTCCAGGCGTCGACTGCACCGTGATCGCGCCGACGTGGCGTTCGACGATCTGGCTCGCGATCGCGAGCCCGAGCCCGGCCCCACTACCTCCGTCCCGCTCGCGGGCGGTCTCAGCCCGGTAGAAGGGGAGGAAGATCTTCTCGGCCTCGCCTGGATCGACGCCTCTCCCGTGGTCGATCACTTGGATGGTGAGCTCCGTGTCGGTCGACGTGATCATGAAGCGCACCGGCGTGCCTGGCGCGGTGTGCCGGCAGGCGTTCGTTCCCAGGTTCAGCATCGCCTGATGAAATCTCGCCTGCTGACCCGTGACGGTGGTGTGCGTTCCTGGAGCGACGTCGAGGCCGACATCGACCGACGGGTGGGCGGCGCACAGGTCTGCGACGACGACCTCGACGACTTGCGCGGTGTCGAATGGCTCCGTCAGCTCGGTCGGCGGTGTCTCACGGGCAAGCTGAAGCATGTCGGTGACCAGGGTGTTGAGCCGTTCGCTCTCGTCACCGATGCGGGACATCGCCCGATCGAGCGCGCCGGGTTCGTCGAGCATGCCGCCGGCGTACAGATCGCTGTAGCCCTTCAGGGCAGTGAGCGGTGTGCGGAGTTCGTGTGACACGTCGGCCAGGAAGCGTCGCATGGCGTCCCGCGCCTCTTCAGCGGACCGTGCCGCGCGTTCGCTGTCGTTGATCGTTGTGCGGAGACGGTCGAGCATGAGGTCGAGGGCTTCGGCGAGGTCGGCGGTCTCGCGTGACCCGCTCGGTGGGTCGACGTCGGTCTCCAGCTCGCCGTCGGCGATCCGGGTCGCCGACGTCACCATCCGGGTGACAGGTCGCACCGCAAGCGTGGTCAGGAGCCAGATCACCCCGGCGACGAGGAGCAGGATGACGATGCCGCCGACGAGAAGCGTCTGGCGGAAGTCGGCGACCGATTCGTCGAATCGGTCGAGGGACAGCGCGGTCACCGCGACGGTGCCGTCCTCAGCCGGTGTGACGAGGACTCGGTAGCGGGGGTCGGCGACCGTGACCGTTCCGCTGCGAAACGACAGCTCGCGCAGTGTCTCCTCGCTGAAGGTGCCGGCGTTGCCCGGGCCGATGGCCTCACCATCGGGCGACAGGCGGATCTGCACCGGTGGCGACACGTCGTCTCCGTCACGAGCAGTTGCGGTTTCCTCGGCCGGGGCGCCGTCGGCGTCGCCGGGCGCGAGGGTTTCGGAGCGACGTTCCGCACGGACGAGCTCGTCATCGATGTCGGCCAACAGGTTGGCTCGCTCGACGCTGTCGATGTACACGGCGAAGGCCCCGAAACCGAGCGTGATCGTCACCAGCGTGGGGATCAACATCAGCCATCGCAGCGGCGGACGTCTCACCTCGTCACCTCGTCACGTAAGACATAGCCGGCACCGCGGCGGGTCTGGATCAACGGTCGACGACCGTCGTCGATCTTGCGCCGGAGGTACCCGACGTAGAGCTCGACGACGTTGTCGCTCCCGTCGAAGTCGTGATCCCATGCGTTGACGAGGATCTGCGCCTTCGACACCACCGTGCCGGCGTTCACCACCAGGTAGTGCAGCAGGCGGAACTCGGTGGGCGACAACTCGATCGGCTCACCGCCACGAAGCACCGTGTGGGCGGAAGGGTCGAGCACGAGATCAGCGACGACGATCCGATCTGCGGGTGCCTCCCGTCCAGTCCGACGAAGGATGGCCGACACTCGAAGGACCAGCTCGTCGATACTGAACGGCTTGGTGAGGTAGTCGTCGCCCCCGTTGACGAACCCCTCGATCCGGTCGTCCGGGGCGTCTCGTGCGGTCAGGAACAACACGGGCGTTGTCGAGCCGGCCGCGCGCAGCTCGCGGCAGATCTCGAAACCGTCGATGCCCGGCAGCATGACATCGAGCACGATCAGATCTTGGTCCCCGGTGCGGGCGAGGTCGAGACCGCTACGCCCATGGTCGGCGATCGTGACCGCGTGGCCCTGATGGCGAAGCGCGATTGCGACCACGTCGCTGATCGCATCCTCGTCCTCGACGACCAGGATGCGACTCGCTGACGCGCTCGGGATCACACTCACCATTCAACTCGCGGGGCGCTGCTGCCATGCACGAGCCGGCTCAGACCGGAATCGCGGCCAGCCGTGCCACCGTCCAGGCGATGCCGAACATGGCCGCTGCCCCGGCGACCGATGATCTGACCCAGACCGTGCGATTGGCGAAGAGCCGATTGCACAACCAGAGCACGCCGATGACGAGCAGGACAACCACCGTCTGAGCGATGTCGATTCCGAGGTTGAACGCGGCGAGCGCAGTGATCCGTTGCGAGGTAGCGACGCCGAGGCCGCCGAGGCTCGACGCGAAGCCCAATCCGTGGACGAGGCCGACGAGACCGGCGATCCACGGGCGGGCATCACTCGCTCGGCCGCGCATCGCCAGCGCGGCGGCGACCACGATCGAGAGCGAGATCGCAGGTTCGACCACCCACGCCGGAATCGAGATCAGCTCGAAGTAGGCCAGGCCGAGGCTGATCGCGTGGCCGATCGTGAACGCGGTGACCAGCTCGATCGTCCGACGCGTGGTCGCCGCAGAGACCGTCGTTCCAGCGACGGCCAGCGTGAGCACGAGCAGGAACAGCAGGTGGTCCGGCCCGAAGCGGATGTGCTCGATGCCGAGACCGAAGAACGACATGGCGCTCGACCAACCGTCGAGCGAGAACGAGACCGACCCATCGTCGCTGAGCCGGCCGGCGACCGTGCCGTCGGGATGTGACAGCACAACGGAGGTCGAGGGTCCGTCGAAACCCCAGCCGAGTTCGACGTCGGTGACGTCGCCGTCGTGCGGTCCCGAGGCGATGGCGAGCATTACGTACGGCGACGCACCGTCGTCATCTGCGTCCACGTCGCTCGGCGCCGCGACGCCGGCACCAATGATCTCGACGTGCTCACCATCGACCGTCAGATCGACTCGCTCGCGAACGGTGGACACGAGTCCCACGGCGACTTCGGCTTCCTGAGCAGCAAGCTCGACGTCGTCGATCAGCCCGTCGCCCGACACGTCGACGTAACCGAGCTCAGCGAACGCCACCGATGCCCCCACGATCAGCCGGCGATCGTCGATGGTCACGACGGTGCTCCCGTCGGTCGAGTCGTGCGCCTCAGCCGGTGCTGCGCCCGCGAGGAGTGCCAGCACGATGGTCACCGGAGCGACCAGGCAAGCGAATCGCAGTCGCGTCACGGAGCGGGACGCCCGCCACCGCCGGGGCCCTGGCCGTTGGGCAGGGCGACGCTGGCGTTGTCCGGGCTCGACAGCGTGCCGACAGCCGAGGCGCCGACGCGGCAGGCGGGGAGGTTCGGGGAGTCGTAGGTGAGGTGGTAGTGGTAGATCTCGCCGGACTCCTCGGTGTCGGACACGTGACCAGAACACTCGTCGAGGTCGGACGGGATCGCTCTGTTCTCCTCGGGTCCGTAGATCGCGTACCCGTCGAACGAGAAGCCGATGAGCGCCTCGACGTCCTGGTCGACGTCGCAGGTCAGACCGGTTCCCGCTTCGTCGAGGTTCGTCTGGATCGACTCGGCGCCGAAGTGCCAGTGGTAGTAGCCGGACGGATCGATGTGACCGCCACATGCATCGAGCGCGGGGAGCCCGCCACGGTCGGCGACCGACGGCGCGTCACCGAAGATCGTCACCCCGTCGAGGGCAAGTCCGATCTGCGAGATCGTCGACAATGACGTCGGGGCGTCGAGCAGTTCGGGGGTCGTCGGCAGAAGGATCCGGAGGTGGTAAGAACCGTCAGCGGTCGCCTCGAGACACGAGTTCGCCGTCGACGACGAACTCGCCGGTCCAGCCGCCGGATCCGTGATCGAGATGTTGCCATCGGGGTCGACGAAGTCGTAACCCTGGGCGTTCATCATTGTCCAGAACTCGGCGTCAAGGGCGTACAGGCCGGGTTCGTCGCCGTCCCAGACCCAGATGCCGCCCACGTCGTCGACCGTCTCCGGGCAGTACGGACCGTCGGTGTCGACCGTGTCGGGAAGACTTGCGACCTCGAGCTGGTAGCAGGTCGTCTCGCTGCCGTTCTCCAGCGTGCAGTCCACGACGGAGGGCTCCGCTGTGAGGGCTCCGTCGACAAACAGCGACGTCAGGTCGCTGTCGACCGATTCGTCGGCCGGTTCCGACGTCGTCGCGACCTCGGAGGTAGTGGTCTGATCGATCGAGGTCGTGGTCGCCTCGCTCGAGGTGGACGTTTCGTTTGCGGTGTCGTCGGACGATCCGCAGGCACCGATGGTGAGCGCGATCGGCACGAGGAGTGCCGCGACTCGTCGGGAGGTGGTGGTCATGGGGTTCCTTCGGGATGCTTCGGGATGCTTCGGGTCGTTGCTCAGCCATCACCGGGCGGCGGGCCACCGGGCGGCGGGCCACCGGCTGGCGGTCCACCAGCTGCAGCGTCGGTGGTACCGGCGACGGTCTGGCCGATCAGGCACTCGACCACCTGGTTCTCGGCAGCGTTGTTGGCGTGATAGTGGTAGCCGAGCGCGTCGGTCGTATGACCGTTGCACTCGTCGAGATCCGCACTCGCTTCGTCGTCGAGGGGGCTGTGGATCGGGTAGCCGTCGAGTGCGTAGCCGAACATCGGGGTCTCGCCATCGGCCAGCTTGCCGGCCTCGAGTTCGGAACATCCGACGGCTCCGTGCATGTGATAGCCCTCGAACGGGTTGAAGTGGGCACCGCAGTCGTCGAACGCGGCAATGGTGTACGCGCCGAGAATGAGCTCGACCGGAGCGGACTCGGCGATCACGACGCCGTCGAGCGTGACGCCCTGATTGCCTTGCGGCGCACTGGCGGCGTCGGCGAGCACCGGCTCGACCGGGATCAACACCGTGGTGGTGATCGGCTCACCGTTCTCCAACCACTCGAGGGCACCTTCGACGCAGTGGTTCTGCAACGACGGGTCGACGTCGGGTCGTGCCGCCGCTTCGAACTCCTCGGCGGTCTCGGTGACCAGGATGTTGCCGTCTTCGTCGTACATCTGCCAGTTGTCGTCGCCGTAGAGCGTGGGCAGGTCCACGAAGAACTGGCCGTCGAGGTCGTACACACCGTTACCGTCGAACCAGATGCCACCGGCGTCGGCGCTGTCGGTGATCGTGTCGGGACAGAACGGCCCGACCTCGTGGCTCACCGGATAGCCGGCCACGGTGATGCGGTAGCACGTCGTCTCGACGCCACCGCTCAACGTGCAGTCCTCGATGGTCGCATCCTCGGCGAGAGCGCCGTCGAAGAACAGTCCGATGTCGACACCAGCCGTCGACGACGATTCGCCGTCGGTGCCGCTCGCGGTGGCGGCAGTGGTGTCGGACGTGAGTTCACCTGCGTCAGTCGTAGCGCTAGTCGTCGGGTCGGTGGTCACCGGTTCGGCGGTCGTTTCAGCACCGTCGTCGGACGATGAACCGCAGGCTGACAGCAGCAGGGCAACGGCTGTCGCACCGAAGACGGCGCGACGTCGGGCCCGCCGTGAAAAGGAAATGGGCGTCGTGTGCATGACGGCCCAACGTACGGACCCAACCTGTGAAGCCGCTGTGTGTCGACGACGGTGTCGGACGATCGACGCCACACCTCGGGCCGGGACCGTGTCGTTCAACCCGTGCTCACTGCGCTACGCGCGACCGGTCGGGGTACCGCAGCGAGAGAGGCTTCTACGCGAACAACTGGCCCACATGGCGAGCCGAGGCCGACGACCGGCTCCGCCGCGTTCTGTCAAGTGACGAGTCGATCGAAACCGAACGGGCCGACGAATGCGCCTCCGCGCCGGAGGCGGCCCACATGCGCTTCCACGACCGCGTCGCGACCTCGGTGTCGGAGGACGATCGCGAGGCGCCGGTCCACGCTCTGATGGTCGACCCACTCACCTCCGCAATGTTTTCGCTGTCGGAGATCCGAGCGTTGTTCGACGAGATCTTCGACGCGCAACGGCCCGATCCGCCGGCACGTTCTTCACCGCCTCAGCGTGCTTCCGGGCGGCGAGCATCATCAGGCGTACTCGGTTGCGAGCAGCAGGTCGTACTGCTCGATCTCATACGTCTGCACATCGACCTGGGTTCGTGCAAGCCGACGGACCTTCTCGACATCGGCCAGGTCCCCCGCCGCCGTGGCCATGTGGACTCCGCCGACGTGATGCGCCCGCATCAGCTCGAGCCACATCCGGCCGCTCTCGGTTCCCTCCGCGAGGGAGAGGGCGCGCATTTCGTCGTCGCTGACGTAGCCGGTCATCGCATCCACCGGGATGCCTTCTCCCCAGTTCATTCCCATCCATGCCATCACCGTGTCGGGAGCACCGGTGGACTCGCCCCAGTCCGCCAACCACGCCCGCATCATGCCGACCTCGATGCTCTGCGTCTGCAGCACCTCGGACGCTGCGGCCTGCACGGGGTCTCCTGTGTCGCGACCCAACACCCGCTGACATATGGCCATCGCCTGCACGTGATGGGTGCTCATGTCGATGCAGAACCCGATGTCGGCTGCATTCGGCGCATCGGCCGACAGCCGGGCCGAGGCGACGACGGCACCACCTGCCGCTCCCACCGCTCCCGCACCGACGGCCAACAGCAGACCGCGACGAGAGATACGGGCCGTCATTCGTCGGCGCCGCCTCCACCGGCGCCACCTTCGGGCGGTGCACCCTCGGGGCGTTCGGGCCGAGCGCCTTCTGCGTCATCACCCTCAGGGCGTTCGGGACGCTCGGGCCGAGCGCCTTCTGCGTCGTCACCTTCGGGGCGTTCGGGACGCTCGCCTTCTGCGTCATCACCCTCGGGGCGTTCGGGACGCTCGCCATCACCGCCGCCACCTCCGCCGCCGGGAGCATCGAGGTCGACAACGCCCGTGTAGCAACCGAGGATGTACGGGAACGTGGCGGTCGTGTAGTAGGCGTAGTTCCCGTCAGCGTCGGTGCGACCGTTGCACTGGTCGAGGTCGCCGGAGCCTTCGACGTAGCTGTGTGCGGCCCAGGTGTCCGTCGCGAAGAGCGACTCGTCGGTCAACTGCCACGACGACGTGTACTGGTCGATACCGGTGTAGATCGGGAAGCCGTCGAAGGCGTAGCCGACCAACTGCGGCTCAGCGGCGACCTCTTCGGGCGTGAAGAGGCAGTCGGTGTCCGACGAGGTGAGGATCAGGTGGATGTGGAAACCGGATGGCCCGTTGTGACTTCCACAGTCCGACAGGATTCCGGGGAGCGACTCGACGTCACCGCCGGTGCCTTCGGTGGGGCCGAAGATCTGGATACCGCCGAGCGACACCGCAGCGGTGCCCAGCAGCGGGATGTCGGTCACGGTGTCGGCAATCGTCGGTGTCGCCGGGATGGTAAAGGTGTTGTCTTGATCTCGAGGTTGTCCCGGAGAGGTCTCGATGTAGGTGTAGTCGGGGATGCCGTTGCTGGTGACGACAATGTCGTTCCCGTCGCATGTTGCGTTCACTTCCGGATCGTCGAGGTCGGCGTTGGCCGAACCACGAGTGACGAACAGGGCAGCGACGTCGTCGCAGCTCGCGCCGGCTCCGTCGCTGAGCGCTGCTTCGGCGTCCGCCGCAGTGTCCGCCGTGGTGTCCGGGCTCGTGGAGTCGACGACGGTCGTTGTCTCCGTGTTGTCCGACACGGTACCGGCCGGTTCGCTCGTGCCCGCGACGTCGACGTCGTCGGTGCCGCCGGCATCACTCGACGCACACGCCGAGATGGCCAGCAGGGCGCCACATGCGAGTGCGACGAATCGGGCGGTCGGGATCGTCGGTCTGACGATGTGTTTGAACATGGTCGCACCGTAGGAACCGCCCTTGTGGGTTCGATGGCGGCCGGCTGTGAGTCGTCTGTGAACTCGTTCGAGATGTCAGCTCGCCGACACCGGAAGCACGATGGTGAACGTGGCGCCGTCGCCGGGGGCGGAACTGACGGTGATTTCCCCGCCGTGAGCCTGCACGATCGCCTGCGCGATCGAGAGTCCGAGCCCTGAACCGCCGGTCGTGCGCGCCCGTGACCGGTCACCCCGGCTGAAGCGGTCGAACACGACTGCTGCCTCGTCAGGTGTGAGGCCGGGTCCGGTGTCGGACACCGAGACCTCGACGCTGCCGCCGACGATGGCACTGGAGACCTCGATCGTGGCATCGTCGGGCGTGTGCGCGACGGCGTTGTCGACCAGTGCGACAAGTGCCTGGTGCAACCGCAACCGATCGGCCTGGACGACAATGCCATCCGGTGCTTCGACGTCGATTCGTCGGGTCGGATGCCCGGCTCGGGCGAGAGCGACGACGTCTCGCGTCATCTCGTCCACTCGGACCGTCGAGATGTCGAGCGGTCGTTCTTCGTCGAACTTGGCGAGCAGGAGGAGGTCCTCGACGAGCAGGTTCATTCGCTCCGCCTCGACCTGGAGTCGGCGGACGGCGTCGTCGAGTTCGCCCGGCTGCCGGAAGCCCCCCGCTGCGTAGAGATCGAGGTACCCGCGGATGGATGTCAGCGGGGTGCGCAACTCGTGCGATGCGTTGGACACGAACTGGCGCAACCGCTCCTCACCGGCGTCGCGCTCGTCGAGCATGACGTTGAACGCGTGACCGAGCCGGCCTGCCTCGGTCGTGTCGTCGTCGACGCCCGCGCGTCGGTCGCGTTCGCCCGACGAGATCGCCTCGGCGACCTCGGTCATCTCGCTGATCGGCCGAAGTCCGAAGCGGTTGATCCACGAGGCGATCACGATCAGCGCGATCAGCACGACCCCGGCAACGCCGACGAACGTGTAGGCCAACTGTCGGATCGTGTCGTCGACGTCGTCGACAGGCACCGCGACGAACGTGTCGAGCGACGCGTCGGTGCCCGGGAGGAACAACACACGGAACGTCGACGTCCCATCGACACCCCCGGTGGTGAACAGGGTGGGTTCCAGCGGCCGCTCGTCGAACGACTCGAGATCGGGCCGGTCGACGAGGAGTTGCCCCTCGATCACCGGACGCAGGCTGCCGTCGGGAGTGACCACGGCGACGTACAGATCGGAGATGCTCTCGTCGTCGAGCGGTGGCGGAGCGACGCGGTCGGGCACATCGGCAGATGCCTCGCCGGCGGTCGGGGGGATCCTCTCGGGCGGTCTCGCGCGCGCCTCTTGCGGCAACGGGGTCGAGAGCAGACGGTCGTCGACCTGGTCGTACAGCTGAGTGCGTTGCGCGTTGACCGTGAAGACGCCGGCGGCGATCACGACGACGAAGATCATCGCGAAGCCGAGCAGGACTCGCGTGCGCAGCTTCACCCGTCGTCTCGCAGGC
The DNA here is from genome assembly GCA_035529175.1 of Ilumatobacteraceae bacterium. Classification (GTDB taxonomy): domain Bacteria; phylum Actinomycetota; class Acidimicrobiia; order Acidimicrobiales; family Ilumatobacteraceae; genus Sva-07. Next base: position 7,172 of record DATKXG010000293.1, on the reverse strand, counting down.
AGAACCCGACGCCGCGAATCGTGTGGATCAACTTCGGCTCGACTTGGTCGAGCTTGCGTCGCAGGTAGCTGACGTAGGTGTCGACCACCGACGAGTCACCGCCGAAGTCGTACTCCCAGACGTGGTCGAGCAGCTGCGCTCGCGTCAGCACCCGGCCGCTGTTGGCGAGGAGGTAGTGCAGCAGCTTGTACTCGGTCGGCGACAGCTCGACGACCGAGTCGGCGCGGGTGACCCGGTGCGCGTCGAGGTCGAGCTCGAGGTCGGCGCAGCGCAGCACGGTCTGGGCGGTGGATCGGCCGGCCTGTTGTAAGCGGAGCTGGACCCTGGCAACCAACTCGGCGACGGCGAACGGCTTGACCATGTAGTCGTCACCGCCGGCTGTGAGCCCGCGGACGCGGTCGTCGGTCGAGTCGCGAGCCGTCAGGAAGATTACCGGCGTCCTGGATCCGCTGTCTCGCAGGCGGTGCAGCACCTCGAAGCCGTCGAGCTCCGGCATCATCACGTCGACCACGATGAGGTCGGGCCGGTACTCGGACGCGAGTTGTAGCCCGGCACGGCCGTCGGCGGCGCCGGTGGTCTCCATCCCGGCGAGTTGCAGCGCCGACTCGACGAGGAAGCGGATGTTCTCCTCGTCGTCGACGACGAGCACCTTCGGGACACGATCGCTCATCGCACCCCGTCGACGTAGTCGATGAGCGCAGCGGCTTCGGCGGTGACCGTTGCCTCGGAGACCAGATCGGAGGCACCGTTGATCAGCACGTCGACCCAGTTGGCGATCACCTCGTCGACCGTACCGCTGGAGAACAACGCCGCGGTGAGTTCGTCGGTCTTCGCGGCGTACAACGCCGCAAAGCCCTCGTCGGCCATGAACCGGTCGACCAACACGTTGGCCTGGTCACCCGGTCCCCCGACGCCACCCGCAGCACCCCCATCGATCGGACCGGCCGGGCGACCGGCTCCACCGCCGGCCGGGCGGCCTCCTCCAGGGACGCCGCCTCCAGTCACACCGCCTCCGCCTCCGACGTTCGCCGTGTCGAAGGCGAGGTTGAGATCCCAGGAGACGACGGTGAACTGATCGGTCGCCGTGTCGTACTGGAGGTACGAGTTGTTGCCGCGGCCGTTGATGTCGTCGGCGTTGCCGATGAGGTCCTGGAACGCCAGATACGTGGCGAAGGCGTCGACGTCGAGTCGGTCTCCGAGTTCGGCGGCGAAGGTCGCGTCGTCGGCGTTGTTGATGAAGTCGAGGAAGTCGATGAGCGGTTGCATGTCGTCGTCGCCGACCTCCTGATCGAACACGTCGATGTAGGCCTCGACATCGTCGCCGCGATAGCTGTAGTCGCCGTCGCTGTCGGCCTTGTAGAGAAGCCCGTCCTTGTCGTCGAAGTTGTCCTTGTACCACTCTTCGTCGGGGTTCTCGACAGCCAGACGAAGTTCGGTCTCACCGCCGTTCACCGTGAACGCGGTCGCGATCGGCGACTGCGAGGCGAGTCCGGTGACCGCGAGCAGCTCTTGCGCAACCGCTTCGTTCAGCGCCGTCTCGGTCGAGTTCGACCGGATCACGATGTCCTCATAGCCCTGGTGGTCCTCGCCGTCGACGAACTTGTCGAGGCGGATCAGCCACGGGAGATCTTCAGGACTCCCGGACGTCGCCGACGTCAGACCGAAGAGCGACGAGTTGCCCTTCAGGCGCAGACCGACGTCCTCGTACGTCACTCCGTCGATCGTGACGGTCGCAGCGATCCATTCCTTGTCGCCCGTCGTCGTGAAGGTCTCGATCATCGCGTCGTAATCGCTCTGGTCGAAGTCGACGCTGATCGTGTGGACGACGCTGCTGTCGAACAAGTCGACCTCCACGCTGACGGCATCGTCGCCGAACCCATCGCCGTCGGCCACGGCGACGGACGCCGCGTTTGCGCCAGCTCCGTCGGCGGCGGCCGCATCAGGCGGGGTTGCCTCCGAAGCGACCGCGCACCCGGTGAGCAACACGAGACCGGCGGTCGCCGCCGTGAGCGCTGAACGGAATCGCCGGGAAGGTCGAGAGGGGTGGGGGCTGATGGTCATCGGTTGCTCCAGTCGGGTTCATGTCGATCGGTGATGACCACCACCCAAACCGTCTGTTCTGCGGACGTTGTGCGAATCGGTTGTGAGTTCTCTGTGAGTCCAACCCCTCCGAGCATTTCAGGGTCACACGGGATCCGAAGCGCGTTCACATGAGGCTCACAGACTCGATCGTTTCGATGGCCTCCATGTCACCAGCAGCACTCGTCACCGCCGACCTCATCGCCATCACCGTCTTGGTGCTCGGTCTGTACTTTCCCCGCTACCGCCGGCGCGACATGGTCGTGGCGATCTTCGGTCTCAACGTCGGGGTGATGGCCGTTGCCACCGCGCTCTCCACGGCGGAGGTGAGCGCCGGCCTGGGCCTCGGGCTCTTCGGCGTACTGTCGATCATTCGGCTCCGCTCATCGGAGCTTGCTCAAGAGGACATCGCCTACTACTTCACCGCTCTCGCGATCGGGCTGCTGGGCGGCATCAGCGTGTCGCCTGCATGGGTCACCCCGGCGCTGATGGGCGCGATCCTCCTCACCTTGTTCGTCGCGGATCATCCCCGACTGTTCGCGAGCCATCGCAGCCAGACCATCACCCTCGACCGGGCGTACCCGAGCGAGCCGGCCGCCATCGCCCATCTCGAAACGCTGCTCGGCGCTGACGTCACGCGGCTACGCATCAAGAAGCTCGACCTCGTCCACGACACCACGCTCGTCGACGTCTCCTTCAAGCTGCCGACGAGCACCACGCTGTCGACGATGCCCGCCGGGCACCCCGAGTTCACCGAAACGGTGCAGGGGCGATGATCTCGATAGAACATGCCCTCGCCATGCTCGACCCGATCTCACTCGATGGTGCCAACCAGATCGCCGAACTCCAGACCCGGATCGATCGAAAGTACCTGGTCGACAAGGCGACCCTGGAGGCACTGCTCGCCGCGCTCGACCCCAGCATGCACGTCCTCGAGATCCGCGGGCACCGATCGTGCGACTACCACTCGACCTACTTCGACACCGAGGACCTCACGCTCTACCGAGCCGCGGTGCAGGGTCGCCGTCACCGGTACAAGATTCGAAGTCGAACCTACGGCGAGGCCGGACCGTGCTATCTCGAGGTCAAGGCCAAAGGTCGACGCGGCGTCAACGTCAAGTCGAGAATCGAATACTGCCGCAGCGATCATGGCGCGATCACTGCCCGCGGGCACGATTTCGTCGAGGAGTCCACCGGCGGGCAGGGCCTCGCCTCGGTGCTCCTGCCCGTGCTGACCACGGCGTACGAACGCAGCACACTGATCGACCCGGGCAGCCAGACCCGTCTGACGTTCGACCGGCATTTGCGGTGCACCAACCTGGTCGGCGGAGCGCCCTCCAACGAGGCCGTCCTCGATGCCATCGTCGTCGAGACCAAGTCGACACGGGCTCCCAGTGCTGCCGACAAGTGGCTCTGGCAGCATCACCGACGTCCCACCAAGATCAGCAAGTTCTGCACCGGCCTCGCCGCGACCAGCGCTGAACTGCCTGCCAACAAGTGGCACGCCGTCATCGCCCGACACTGGCGTGCGTCATCGACTGGCAGCGACTAGCCCGGCCCATCGTCGCCGATCCATGCGTCTGGGAGGGATCCGTCGGGCTGGATCGATCTGCATGGGCTCGCCGGTCGCGCGCGACACCATGCTCGCTGGACCCCATCGCCATATCGGTATTTCGGATCGGTCGATCGGCTCGTCGGAGAGAGGTGATAATCACGGACTGAAGCAATGCGCCGCGTCACTGACTTGATGCGAAGTCAGTTGGGTCGAGAAGCCGTTTCGGTAGCTCGTAATCACGCGGTCTGACGGCAGTCGCACCCGCTCCTGAACGGCACGTATCGATCGCCCGGTTGTCCCGTCAGACCGAGCGATAATCCCGGACCGGAACGCTCCCGATCGCGCCGCACCGCCGGCGATCCTGGGCGCTATCCGTCTGCCTGGCCAGTGCGCAGTCTTGGACCTCTGGTGACGCCCGGCCGAGGGCGCTCGTATGGGCCGAAGTAGGGCGCCCCTTTCCACCAGGACTCCGGGGTTCTGTGCGGCTGCTATCGGGCGGTTCTCAACGCGAGTTCTGTCAGTTCTGGCCCAGCGGCGACAAGGGCGCAACGATGACAGGGTTGGAGCGACCAACGATGCGGGTCTCAGGCCGACGCTCGACTCGAGTGACCCGATCGCGCCCGCCGAGTTCTACGAACGGCTGCTCGGTTGGCCCTCCTCAAGCGGGGACCAGGCCAAGCGCCCGAAACCGTCTGGGCTACTGCCACGGTCGCACGCGATCTCTATCGGTTGACAGTATAGCGAAATGTGTTATATTGGGACGGTGGTTCATATCGACCCGACTACCTACCTCCCGTTGCCGCAGGCACAGTTCCACGTACTCGTAGCTCTCACCGACGGCGAGCGGCACGGGTACGCGATCATGCAGACCGTCGAGGAGTCCTCCGGCGGCGTCGTTCGCATGGGTCCGGCCACCCTCTACGGCACCCTTAAGCGACTCGTCGATCACGGCTTCGCAGAAGAGCTCGCCCGCCATCCCAACGCGACCGACGACGCCCGCCGCCGCTACTACCGGCTCACCGGCCTCGGCCAGCAGGTGTGCGCCGCCGAGGCCGACCGTCTCGCACACCTGGTACGCATCACCCGCACGAACTTCCGGCCAGGTCTGGCCTGACATGGCCTCGCCGCACCGCGTCTACCGGGCGCTGATCCACCTCTATCCGCCGGATTTCCGCCGCCACTATGGCCAGGACCTCGTGCAGCACTTCGACGACCTCATCTCCGATCGAGGCGTCGGGGCGGCGTGGGCTCGCACCGGCCTCGACCTGACCGTCACCGTTCCCCGCTACCAGTTGGAGCACATCATGAACCAGCATCAGAGCACCACCGCTCTTCACGTCACCGTTGGGCTGCTCACCCTCGGCGGTGTCGCCACGCTGACGATGAACAACCAGATCGGCATCGTTTTGCTGATCGCCGGGCTCGCCCTCGGCCTGACCCAACGCAGTGCACTCGCCACCTCGTTACGAGTCCCGGACACGTCGCTGCGCCGCAAGCGACTTCGCACCGCAGCTGTCCTCGGCGGCATCTTCGCGCTGTCCTACGCCACCTTCGTGTTCACAGTCGGTGACTCGTGGACCATCACGGACACCCTCCTCGCCCTCATCGGCACCCCAGCGATGATCGCAGCCCCACTGTTCCTTCTCGCCGGTCTACTGACCCCGCGCACACCTGCCGGTCGAGATCTCGCGGATCCGATACCAGGCGGCTGAGAACCGGGAGGCCCTCGGACCCGAAACGAGCCGAGCTCGTCGGGCCCGCCGAGCGTGCCGGTCCGCCTCAGCGGTGCTCACCGAGACGCCGGCTGGTCCGCGAGCGGCGACGACGTCGATGGTTCGGTGAGAATGACCATCGGTTCGGCCGCAAGGGTGGTCAGAGTGCATGTGTCCGGCGACGAGCATCTCGGTTGCGGAAGCAGGGCTACCCGAGCCGGCGCACACTCCGCCAAGATCACTGCGCCTCGACCGGAACGCATACCCGGCGATGCCGGGCGGTATCGGCGTGATTCGCCCGGCAACTACGGGTGGTCAGCTCGAGCGTGCGGCGCCGGCGAGGAACGCAGCAACGACAGCCACCAGGACAGGCCAGGAGTTCCGTCGTCGAGGTGGTGCTGGTCGTTGGCTGTGTCGGGATCTTCACGGGTTCCCTCTGAGCCACTCCGAGAATCGAGGCGCCCTGGGCCTCGACTGCTCGCCCGTGTCATGATCTGTCGGCCGATGCCGTCTCTCACCGCCCGCCTGATCCGTGTCGCCATTCGCCGCAGCATCAAACCGAAGTCGATCAGCGATCGCTTCGTTGAGCAGATCCGCAAGGCAACCGACGGGCGTCCCCCACCCAGCATGCTCGGCCGGCAGGTGGAGCATCGACCGATCGCGGTGGGCGAGTACGGGCGGGCAACCGGTGAGTGGGTTGGAGTGCCCGCAGCACGTCGCCACATCCTGTATCTGCACGGCGGCTACTACATCGCCGGGCGTCCCAGCACCTACCGAAACCTCGCCGCCCGCCTGGCCTCCGGTATCTCGGCTGAGGTGCTGCTCGTCGACTACCGACTGGCACCGGAACATCCATACCCGGCTGCGCTCGACGATGCGATCGATGCCTATCAGGGCCTCCTCGACACCGGTGTCGACCCGACTGAAGTGGCCGTTGCCGGCGACTCCGCCGGTGGAGGCTTGGCGTTGGCCCTCCTCCAGCGAGCCAGAGCGGAGGGCCTCCCTATGCCGGGCGCCGCCGTCTTGTTCTCTCCGTGGGTCGACCTCACGTGCTCCGGCGGCAGCGTCGACACCAATGACGACAACGACGACATGCTCTCGGCAGTGGCGCTGCGCACAGCGGCGGCGTTCTACGCCGGCCACATCGATCTGAACACTCCCGGGATCTCGCCACTGTTCGGTGACCTGTCGGGCCTCCCTCCCCTGTTCATCACGGTGGACAACTCCGAAACCCTGCTCGATGACTCGTTGCGCCTCGTCGACCGCTGCCGCGCCGTAGGCGGCAGGGCAGAACTACAACGGAACGCGGGCCTGTTCCACGTCTGGCCCATCACCGTGCCCTACGTGCGCGAAGCCCGCCGCACCGCCGCCGACGTCGTCCGCTTCCTCGACCACGAATTGGCCTAGCACCAGCGATCTCCTTGCTTTCCGAGCATCGTCGTTCCGCGCTCCCGCTCGAGGGTGCCCGGTAATCGCGAGCTGTAACGCTCCCCCAGGCGAGAGATAACCGGCGAACTGTGGGATGTGCGACCGCTCATCGCGTAGCGCATAATCACACCTCCCCGGGCGGGCGAAACCCCGTCCGGGATCGGCACCTACGCAAGCGGCTGCCCGCTCGAGATCGTGGGCCGCCTCGGTCTCGCACCGGAAGGTCCCGTCAGCCGATCGTCTTGCAGATCGCGGAGGTAATTTCGTGACACTCGGCTCATGAGTAGACATTGTCTACCAGAACGTGTATACACTGTCTACATGAGCGATACGCGTCAGGAACTCGTTGCAGCTGCGAGGGCGCACCTTGATGCGCACGGGCTCGAGGGTCTCACCTT
>DATKXG010000292.1:0-5696 GCA_035529175.1 Ilumatobacteraceae bacterium | reverse complement strand
CTGGACGGCGCTGTCCGAGAAGTCGCCCGTCGAGCCAACCGCGTTCGATCCAGCGACATTGGCTGACCTCCCACCGCCGGCGCAACGGCTCCTCGGTCGCGCGCTGCCGGGCGGGGTCGCCCTGTCGACCACGGTCGAACTGTCGATGGAGGGCGAGATCGAACTCGGCGGCCGCTGGTTTCCGTTCACCGCTGAGCAGATCCTGAGAGTTGGCGAGGGATTCGTGTGGTCGCCGGTGGTCGGCGGCCGGCTCTTCCGTTTCGTCGGCGCCGATCTGCTGACCGCCGACGACGCCCGGATGGAGTTCCGACTGCACGGCCTGATCCCGGTGGTGCGAGCAGCCGGACCCGACGTTCGGCGCAGTGCGCAGGGCCGACTTGCAGCGGAGACGGTTGCCTGGCTGCCACACGCCCTCGCGCCGCAACTGGGTGCACGGTGGACCCCGGTGGACGACGAGCGCGCGATCGTCACGCTCGGCGCAGCGGGCAGCGACATCGACGTCGGGGTCGCCGTCGACAGCGACGGTCGGATCCGACGTGCCGGTCTGGATCGATGGAACGGTTCGGCCGACCCACCGCGCCTCGAGCCGTTCGGCGCGTCGGTCGACTCGACCTACACCGCGTCGAACGGCGTCGCCATTGCCGGGAGCGGCACCGCCGGGTGGGGATTCGGCACCGAGCACGAAGCCGACGGCATCTTCTTCCGCTATCGCATCACCGGCGCCGCGTTCTCGCCGACCTGATCGGGTGTCGTCACCGGCGGCGCAGCATCAGCAGCGTCGCACACAACAGCGCCACACCGGCGAGGATCTGCGAACCCCTGATCACTTGGTTGACGTCGACGGTCGGGCGCCAGTCGACCTCACCGTCGCGAATGCGATAGACACCGACGGGCTTGGCCTGCAGGCCGAACCCGGTGCCGAATCCGCCGCCGGACTGCTCGTCGTCGGTTCCCTCACCGCCGCCACCGCCGGCTCCGCCGCTGATACGGGCAACGGCGATGATCGTGACGTCATCGAGCTGGTACGGCTCGCTGAAGACGTTGCCGACCGTGAGCAGGTCACGGGTGCGGTCGAGTTGCCGGGCAACGGCCGCGGCTGCCTCGCCGGTCAGGGTCGAGGTCTTCGGGGTCGTGTCATCCATTCGGAACCTTCCTTTCGTGTTCTCGATCCATCGTGCGCGCCGGTGTCCATCGACGAGCAGAGCCACAAGGCCCAACCGACACTGCCCAACGACACTGCCCAACCGGCCGGCCACGCCGAATCCGGAGCGCGCCCGGACCTTGTGCTCTGGTGAACGTGCACCCGCGCCGGTACTGGTGGAAGGAGAACTGACCAATGCAACAGGAGGTCGCCCATGAGCACGAAACGCATCGTGGCCCTGGTCGTCGGTTGCGTGTTGATCCTGCCGGCGATCGGCATGTTGCTGGCCGGCGGGGCACTGGCCGTCGGCTACGCCACGCAACGCAACGACGACGGCTATTTCGACGTCACCATCGACCAGCTCCAGACACCGACGGCAGCGATCACCGGCGAGGACGTCAAGTTTGCTGCAGATCCTGGCTCGCCGGACTGGTTGATCGACGCGATCGACCTCGACGTCCGGCTTCGCGCCACTGCACTGGATTCCGAGCAGGAGATCTTCATCGGTATCGCCCGGCAGCGGGACCTCGACCGCTATCTGGCCGACGTCGCCCACGACCGGGTGATCCGCATCGTGGGAACGACCCCCGTGTACCGACAGCAGGGAACCGAGGTCGCTGCGATCGCCGAGCCGACCGAGCAGGACTTCTGGGTCGCCCGCGCGGCGGGATCCGGGACGCAGGAGCTTGACTGGTCCGCGACCGGCGGCCGATGGGCCGCCGTCGTGATGAACGCCGACGGCACACCGGGCATCACCGCATCGATGACCATCGGTGCGAAGTCGGGCCTGATCGCTCCCCTCGCTGTGTTCCTGACACTGCTCGGCGTCGTCCTGACTGCGGGAGCCGTCGTCCTGATCGTCTACGGAGCGGCGGGTGCCCGGCGGCGCCCCGGCAGCGAGGACGCCATCGTCAGCCCCGACAAACCACAACCCGGAACCCCGCTGCCACCCCCGGAGACATCAGTCCCCGAGGCCGACTCGCAGCGAGTCGAAGTATCCCGATGACCCTCGCTTCGGGAAGGTGACGGTGTCGACGACCCGTTGACCTCGAGCCCGGCGAGACGGCAAGATGACCGCACCGGAGGTGTTCCGATGAGAATGGACAACGAGACATCCGTCGCCGGCACGATGAAGCCGGTTCTGGCAAAGCTGCTCGGCGAATCGCTTCCCGTCGACTTCGAGTTCTGGGACGGCAGCACGCTGTGCGGCAACGGCCACGACGAGGCAGGCGCGGTGCGTCACACCGTGCGCGTCGCCTCGCCCGACGCCTTGCGACACATCGCGTGGGCGCCCGGCGAACTCGGCTTCGCGCGCGCCTACGTGTGCGGCGACATCGACACCTCCGGCGACCTCGCCGAGACCATGCGCATGTTCCAGGCGTCGATGCCCGACGACATCGTCGTGGCCGCGTCCGCCCTGCCGACGGTGGTGTCGACGGCGCGATCGTTGGGTGCGCTCACCCCACGACCGTCGCCCCCGCCCGAGGAAGTGACGCCGCGCGGCATCAGACACTCGATCCGGCGCGACCGGCAAGCCGTCAGTCACCACTACGACGTCGGCAACGACTTCTACCAGCTCGTGCTGGGGCCGGCGATGACCTACTCGTGCGCCCGATTCGTCACCCCCGAGGCCAGCCTCGCCGACGCGCAAGCCGCCAAGCACGAACTGATCTGCCGCAAGCTGGGTCTCGCCGACGAATCGTTCCGCAACGCGTGCCGGCACGGTCGCCCCCGGCTGCTCGACGTGGGATGCGGCTGGGGGTCGATGGCGCTGCACGCCGCCGCCCACCACGACGTCGACGTCGTCGGAGTCACCATCAGCGCCGAGCAGGCGGACCTGGCCCGAAAGCGCGCCGCTGATGCCGGTCTCGGCGATCGCATCGAGATCCGTCTGCAGGACTACCGGGAGGTCGACGACGGGCCGTTCGACGCGATCTCGTCGATCGGGATGGCCGAGCACGTCGGCACCAAGAACATGGCCCGGTACTTCTCGCAGCTCTACGGACTGGTGCGCGACGGCGGCAGGGTGCTCAACCACGCCATTGCGTCCGTGGGCGGATCGCGTCTCTCGTCGCGATCGTTCGTCGGGCGCTACGTCTTCCCCGACGGCGAACTCCTCGACCTCGCGGACACGATCAGGGACATGGAGCGCGTCGGGTTCGAGGTGCGCGACGTCGAGAACCTCCGCGAGCACTACGCCGAGACGTTGCGTCGCTGGGTCGCCAACCTCGACGAGCACTGGGACGAGGCGGTGGAACTCGTCGGCACCCGGCGCGCCAGGGTGTGGCGGCTGTACATGTCGGGCTCGATCAACGGATTCGACGACAACGGGCTGCAGCTGTACCAGACGCTCGGCGTCAGGTCCGTCCGACGGCCCACCGACCTCCCCGCCACGCGCCGCGACTGGAACTGAACTCCGACGGCACACTCCCCGCGATGAGCCAAGCGACCTGATACCGACACTTCGCTCATCGCAACGCACGGCACACTCCCCGCGATGAGCCAAGCGACCTGATACCGACACTTCGCTCATCGCAACGTTTGGCACCTTGGCGAGGCGACCCCACCGGTTCACTACACTGGCGGCTTCACCACCGAGCGAGGAACAAGGGGATCTGACCGATGGGGCTCATTCAGGCGGCAGTTGGGGCGATCGGCGGCACGTTGGCCGATCAGTGGAAGGACTTCTTCACGGTGCCGGACGGCCTGGCGCCGACGGCAGCGCTGTTCGCGGCAGTGAAGCAGGAGCAGAACGCGGGTCGGGGCTCGAACACGAAGGGCTCCGACAACATCATCACGAACGGCAGCCGCATCGTCGTGCCCGAGGGCTACGGCCTCGTGTTGCTGGAACAGGGAGCGATCACCGGCTTCGTCGCCGAGGCGGGCGCATACGAGTGGCGCAGCGACGATCCGAACTCGCAGTCCATCTTCGCCGGGGACGGCATCGTGAGCCCGCTGATCAAACAGTCGTGGGAACGCTTCAAGTTCGGGGGCCAACCCGGAGCTCAGCAGCGCGCCTACTTCGTGACGCTGAAGGAGCTGCCGAACAACCGCTTCGGCACCCAGTCGGAGATCTACTGGGACGACGCCTACATGAACGCCCAGGTCGGTGCGGTCACCCGCGGCACCTACACGCTCAAGATCACCGACCCGATCCTGTTCGTGAAGGCATGGGTGCCGGCGACGTATCTCGAGCCGGGCAAGGTCTTCGACTTCACCGATCTCGACAACGACGCCGCGTCACAGCTGTTCAACGAGGTCGTGGGCTCGCTTGCTCCGGCGTTCTCGATGTACACGAACGATCCGTCGAAGGGCAACCGCATCACCAAGATCCAGCAGGACTCGGTCGGCTTCGCCCAGAGCCTCTCGGCGGCGGTCGAGCAGAACTACCAGTGGGCAACCGGGCGCGGCTTGCAGATCGTGGCCACGGCGATCATCTCGATCGAGTACGACGAGATGACCCGCGAACTGCTGCGCAACGTGCAGCGCGCCGACGCGCTCTCCGGCGCCCGCGGTAACTCGAACCTGCAGGCGTCTGTTGCGTCGGGCTTCGAGGCTGCGGGTCAGAACACGGGCGCGGCCGGCCTGGTCGGCTTGGGCATCGCGTCGAGCGCCACCGGACTCGGCGGGCTGCAGCAGCCGGTGCCGGGCATCGGTGGACAGAGCACACCGCCTGCCGCACCCGCCGCTGCGGCACCCCCTCCACCGCCGCCGGCGCCCGCTGCACCTGCAGCTGCAGCACCCGCGGCTGCGGCACCCGCTGCGGAGGACCCCATGGCCCAGCTCTCGAAGTTCAAGGAGATGCTCGACAACGGTCTGATCACGCAAGAGGACTACGACGCCGCCAAGAACAAGGTGCTCGGACTCTGAGTCGAGCGGACGGACACTGACATGACCAGCCTGCCGCCTCCGGGCGATGGCGACCAGTCACCAGCGATCGACACGCCACTCGATTCGCTCGTCGATCCGGTCGCCGATCCGACCATCGCCACGCGGAACGAGCGCCTCGACGACGGCGTCAACCGCTGCCCCCAGTGCGGCGCGACCGAGATCCAGCTACGCCCGTCCGCGGGCATGCTCGTCTGCCTGTTCTGCCGGCACGAGTGGTCGGAGGCTCGCCTCGACGAGACGATCGCCAACGGCGACCTCACCGAACTGCGCGGCACCACGCTCGGCTCGGGCGCCTCGAACATCGACACCGGCGCCGACACGCTGATCACCATGAAGTGCGCCGGCTGCGGTGCCGAAGTCGTCGTCAACACCGAAGAGCAGATGGGCGCCCGCTGCCACTGGTGTCGCCACGTACTCACCGTCAACGAGCAGATCCCCAACGGCGCCGTGCCCGACGCGGTGTTGCCCTTCAAGATCACCCACGACGACGCGGTCGCACGGATCGACGCGTTTGCAGGCAAGCGGCGCATCTTCGCTGACCGAGGGTTCCTGCACGACTTCAAGCCGTCCAACATCGTCGGCGTCTACATGCCGTACATGGTGGTCGATGGCAACGCGAGTGCCGACGTTGCCGGCCAGGGCGAGGTTCAGACGCGGAAGTACA
>DATKXG010000291.1:0-16105 GCA_035529175.1 Ilumatobacteraceae bacterium | reverse complement strand
CGGATGATCGTGACGCGATCGCACAGCTTCTCGACCTCGGCGAGGATGTGGCTCGACAGCAGTACGGTGCGGCCGTCGGCCGTGGCTTCGAGCACGCACTCCTGGAACACCGATTCCATCAACGGATCGAGGCCAGCGGTTGGCTCGTCGAGCAGCATCAGCTCGGCATCGGATGCCAACCCCGCGATCAGGGCCACCTTCTGACGGTTGCCCTTGGAATAGGTGCGGCTCTTCTTCGTCGGGTCGAGTGCGAGACGCTCGATCAGCTCGTCGCGTTTGGCCACGTCGACGTTCTGTCGGCCAGAGCGGCCGCCCCCTCCGCGTAGCCGCGCCAGCAGATCGATTGTCTCGCCACCGGACAGGTTCGGCCAGAGGTTGACGTCGCCGGGAACGTAGGCGATGTGCCGGTGGAGTTCGACGGCGTCGCGCCAGGGGTCGCCGCCGAGCAAGCTCACGGTGCCGCTGTCGGCTCGGAGCAGCCCGAGCAGGATCCGGATCGTGACCGTCTTGCCCGAGCCGTTCGGTCCGAGGAACCCGTGGACCTCACCGGGACGAACCTCGAGGTCGAGCCCGTCGAGGGCCCGGGTGGAACCGAAGGTCTTGACGAGCTGCTCGATCCGGATCGCTGACGACATGCCATGTCCTTTCGTCACGACCAGTCTGCCAGCCCGGTGTCCGTCACCTCGGGCGCAATGGTCCGTGACGGCGTTCAAAGCAGCTCGATGCCACCTCATCTACCTACTGGTCGGTAGGCTGGGTCCCACCGCCACGAGGAGGGTCATGTCCGCAACCGCCACCGTCCGCACCAGCAGCACACGGAACGCCGAACCGGTGATCGACACGCCCACCGGTCTCAAGCCGGTGCTCGACGTCATCCCCGAGCACTGCTACGAACGCTCGACCGCTCGCGGCCTCTTGCTCTTCGCACGAGACGTCGTGATCTTCGGCCTCGCCGTGTGGGGCCTGCTGTCCACGAACAACCCCCTGCTGCTGATTCCGCTGTGGGCGCTCGCCGGGATCTCGACGGCCGGGCTGTTCGTGATCGGCCACGACGCGGCCCACGAAGCGCTGTTCGACTCGAAGCGTCTCAACGCCGTGGTCGCCCGGCTCTCGATGCTGCCCTCGCTACACGCCGTCGAGATCTGGGTGTTCGGCCACAACCGGGTCCATCACGGCCACACGCTCAAGCAGGGCCTCGACTTCGTGTGGCATCCGCTGACCGTCGAGCAGTACGAGGAACTCGGCCGCCTGGCGAAGCTGCGCCACAAGCTCGAGTGGGGCCCGTTCGGCGCCGGCGCCTACTACCTGCGCGAAGTGTGGTGGAACAAGATGGTGCGGTTCACGCCGCCGGCTCGTTGGGCCCGCCAGATGCGTCGCGACCAGGCGATCGTCGCGCTGTACGCGATCAGTGCCCTCGTGGCCCTCGTCGCAGTCAGCGGTGTCGGCGGGATCTGGCTCTGGGCCAAGGTCGTCGTCATCCCGTTCCTGCTGTTCTGCCAGGCGATCGGCTGGGTCGTCCACGTCCACCACATCTCACCGAGCATCCGTTGGTGGCCGCGCCGGGAGTGGAACCGCTTCCGCGGCCAGGTCGAGGGCACCACGATCCTGTGGGGGCCACCGGGCTGGGACTTCTTCGTCCACTGGATCATGGTGCACCTCCCCCACCACGTCGACATGCGCATCCCGTGCTACCGGCTCCCCGAAGCGGCCCGCGCGATCGCCGAGGCGTTCCCCGACCAGGTCGACGAGCGTCCGATCCGGCTGCGCGACTACCTGACCTCGACGAAGGCCTGCAAGCTTCACGACTTCGAGACCGGCACCTGGCACCCCTACCCCGCCTGATTACATCACGGGTCAGACCCGCGATGTAATCCCGGCGGCGACCCCTGCTGCAATCAGGTTCACCGCAATCGCGCCTTCGCCTCGCGCTTCGCGCTGGTGAGTTCGACGCGCTGCGGATGCCCCTTGTAGAAGGGGTCGAGCGGGTAGCAGCCCGATACGAGACCGTTGCGCGGCGCGGTGGTGCAGTCGCTGAACGTTCGGCAGATCCGACCGTGATCGAGCGGGCGGCCCGCCAGCACGTCAGCGGCCAACTCGGGATACGACAGGACCATCCGACCGAGACCGATCATCGTCGCGCCGCCGCCGGCGACCGCCGCCTGGCCGACGTGCGCCAACCAATCCTGCAGGTACGAGTACCCCGAGCCGATGATCGTGAGTTCGGGATGCGCCGCCGTCAGTTCAGCGGTGACGGCCAACTGGCGAGCCACGCCCACCAAGGGGTCCTCCGGCGGTTGGTAGCCATCCGATGGCGGGAAGTAGGCCGGGCGTTGGACGTGCGGGTTGTAGTACGGGCTGCCCGCGGTCGTGCTGACCAGCCCGATACCCATCTCGGTGAACCGGTCGAGCAGCGCGTGCGTCTCTGCGAGATCGACACCGAGCCCGGTGCCGTCTCCGCCGAACGCGAAGCCGTACGAGCCGTGCGTCTCCGGCTCGCCAACTCCCCCCGCGCCGGGGATGAACGGAGCCATGTCGAACGCCGACAGCCGAACGGCGATCGCCAGGCCGGGCGCGCGTTCCCGGATGCCAGCGACCACCGTGCGGAGGAACTGCGTCCGGCCCTCGAGGTCGCCGCCGTAGCGGCCGGCGCGGCCGTAGCCGGTGAGCAGCTCGTGGAGCAGGTACCCGTGACAGTGTTTGACGTCGACGAAGTCGAAACCGGCCTCGTCGGCCAGCACGGCCGCAGCGATGTAGTCCTCGGCGAGCGCGTCGAGTTCGTCGTCATCGAACACGGCAGCCGCGTCGACGCCGACCCGACGATCGAGCCACGGATGCTCGTAGGCCGTCCTCGGCACCGGCGCTCCCTCCGGACGAGACCACCGACCGGAGTGTGTGAGCTGCAGACCCGTGACCTGGGCCGGATCGAGCAGGGTGCGCAGCTCGGCGACTTCGTCGACGGTGCGGGAGTCGAGGATCAACTGATTCGGGTTGGCGCGCCCATCGGCTCGAACGGCGGTCGCCTCGCCCCACACGAGACCACAGCCGCTGGCACCGATGCGCCGCCACCGACGCCGCACGAGGTCGGTCGGCCGGCCGTCGGTGGTGCCGTCCCAACCCTCCATCGGCAACACGGCGAACCGGTTCGGCGCCGTCGCCGTGCCGGCTGCTCCATCGCTGATCTGCACCGGCGCAGCGAGCACGCCGGCCGGATCGACGGCGTCGTCGATCGGGATCTCGACGCTCAGCGACGCGCAGTGGTCGCGGAACGCATCGACCGTGTCGAGCTTCTTCACCTGTGTCCAGCGCACACTCATGTCGCTCCTCCTGCCCGCGCCGGCGATGTCCACGCATCGATCCGTTCGACGATGTCGGCGAGCACGGCACGATCCGAGCCGGGTCGCTGAGGCACCTCGCGGGGCGTGTTGCTCGACGCCGCCCAGCCCCGCAACTCGAAGCACATCGCGGCGTCGTGGCGGTAGCCGGGCACGGGCGCCCGGAACGTGAAGTGCCCGAGGTACTGCAACAGATCGTTGAGCTCGTGGAACCGCGGGTCCTCGTTCGCCCACATCCGGTCGCGCAGCGCGAACGCTTCGGGGGCGAACGTCGACAGCCCGAGCAGGTAGTCGGACCCGTACATCACCATGTCGATCGCAAGGTCGTTGCCCGTGAACACACGGAACTCGGGCCGTACCCGATCGCGGGCGGCGAGGCGGTCCCATTCGAGTCGACGGCTCAGCGACGAGTGCTTCGCTCCGATGCACGACTCGATACCCATCATCGCCTCGTATGCGGCGAGCGACGGGATCCGGCCGTAGGGAACGAACATCGCACCGAGTTCGAAGCCGATGAACCGATCGACACGCTCACCGATCGCCGCGAGTGCGTCGACCCAACCGTGATCGTCGAGCGAGTTGAGTCCGTACGAGGGGAAGATCACCGACGTCCCGCCGCGCACAGCGATGGCCTCACAGGCGGCGAGGTAGCCGTCGAGGTCGAACGCATCGCCCGGCCGGTCAGCGACGTAGGCCCCGGCGACGAACCCGCTGCCGGCGACCGAGCTGGTGTGGTCGAGCACCTCCGACTTCTGGGCGTCGGTCAGCAGCTGCACGTAGCCGGTGTCCATGTTGACCGCCGGCGTGAGGCCGGCGACGACGGTGCGGTGGATGTGCGCCTCGGTCGCTTCCCAGTCGATCGCCCCGTCGGGCGTGAACGGCAGCAGCACCGCCGACATCCCCGTGATCGCCCTGCCCGGACGGATCCGAGCGAGCACACCGGATTCGGTGAGTGGCTCGTCAGCCGCGTCGGTCATGACGGCGCGCCGGGCTCCATCAGCTCGATGCGACCGCGTACCGGCGCAGGATCCGGCGACCGAGGGAGGTCTTGTGGACCTCGTCGGCACCGTCGTAGATGCGAGCGGCGCGCTCGTGGCGGTACCAGTAGGCGAGCACGGTGTCGTCGGTGACACCGAGGGCACCGTGCACCTGGATTGCCGTGTCGACCGCCTTCAACATCGTGTTGGCGACCGAGAACTTGATCGCCGCGATCTCGTCACGGGCGGCCTTGGCGCCGTGTTGGTCGATCGTCCAGGCTGCGTGCAACGTCTGCAGGCGAGCACCACGAATCTCTGCGTCGAGTTCGGCGGCCCAGTGCTGGATCACCTGGCGGTCCGCCAACGTGTCGCCGTTCGGGTCGATCACCCGCTCGTTGGCGCGGGCACACATCAGATCGAAGGACCTGCCGGCGATGCCGAGCCATCGCATGCAGTGGTGGATGCGACCGGGCCCCAATCGCTCCTGCGCTATGGCGAAACCGCCTCCGCGCGGCCCGAGCAGGTTGTCCATCGGCACCCGACAGCCCTGGTAGATCACCTCGCCGTGGCTGGCGTGGCCGCTGCCGGCGTGGCCCATCACGCTCACGTTGCGCACCAGGTTGAACCCCGGCGTCGCGGTCGGCACGAGGATCATGCTGGTGCGCGCATAGGGAGGAGCATCGGGATCCGTGACCGCCATCACGATCGCGAAGTCGGCACCGTCCGCGGAGCTCGTGAACCACTTCTGGCCGTTGATCACCCACTCGTCGCCGTCCTCCACGGCCGCGGTCTCCAGCAGCAGTGGGTTCGATCCCGCCGTCTCGGGTTCGGTCATCGAGAAGCAACTGCGGATCTCACCTGCGACGAGCGGACGCAGGTACCGCTCGCGCTGTTCCTCGGTCGCGTGCGAGTGGAGGATCTCGATGTTGCCCGCATCGGGCGCCTGCGTCCCGAACACCACGTGGCCCAACGGGCTGCGACCGAGCGCCTCGCTGAGCAGGCCATGGTCGACCATGCTCAACCCGAGCCCACCGAACTCAACGGGGTGGTTCGGCGCCCACACGCCCATCTGGCGCACCTTGTCCTGGGCTGCCCGGACCCGTTCCTCGAGCACGGCCGGGTCGCCGTGGAGCATCTCGCCCTCGAGCGGGATCACCTCGCGGTCCATGAAGTCGCTGACCATCTCGAGGATGGTGGTCATCTGTTCCGAGACCTCGAAGTCAATGGCGTACCTCCAGCACCCACGTTGCCACGAACGCGGCGCGCCGCGTACATCGACGAACTGATCGCCTCGTGCGCACGCGCGTACTGTCGGCCGCATCTCGATGACCCCTGCACTGAACTCTTCCGCCCCGGCGCTGATCACCTACGCCGACCGGCTCGCCGGAGACATCGACGGCGTCGCCTCGCTGCTCGCCGGTCCGTTGGCTGGAGCCTTCGGCGGTGTGCACCTGCTCCCGTTCTTCGTGCCGATCGACGGCGCGGACGCAGGCTTCGATCCGGTCGACCACACCGACGTCGATCTCCGGATCGGTTCGTGGGACAACATCACCGCGCTGGCGGGCCGATTCCGCGTGATGGCCGACCTGATCGTCAACCGCGTGTCGTCGACGTCCGAGCCGTTCCTCGACTGGCTGTCGAGCGCTGGGCCGCGACGTCAATCGGCGTGCTTCCGAGCCTGCCTTCGACGGGACGTTCGAACCGCTCGAGTCGGCCGACCACGTCGTCGCCGTGCGGTGGTCGAGCCCGGCGTCGACCGTCAGCATCGAGGTCGATCTCACGAGTGCATCGTTCTCGGTCGACCCACCGTTCGATTGAGGCTCACCAGGCACCCCGTGGCGGCTTCACCAGTCGTAGAATTCGGACGTGCCCGACGATCTTCCGTTGCTGCCCGATCAACCGAGCACGAGCGACAACCTCCGGCGTTTCGGCCCTGCCGCGATCATCGCCGTGGTCGCGTTGCTGTTCGTGCTCCAGAACACCGAGAGCGTCCGGTTCGACTTCCTGTGGTTCGACTTCCGCTGGCCGCTCTGGGCGATGCTGCTCGTGTTCATGGCCATCGGCGCACTGATCGCGTGGGGCATCGGGCTCCGCCGCGCCCACCGCGCTGGCGACGGCTGACGACGGGAAGCCTCGGTCGATTCACGCTGCGCCGAGCCGATGGCACCCGACTCGAGACATCCTGTGAGGTGAGTGAATCCGCGAAGCAGGCACCGTGTCATGATGCGCCGATGACCAACGACCAGGCGCACGATCGGTACCGCCAAGCAGCGCAGATCCTCCATGATGTCGCCAAGCCGATGCGGGTGCTGTCGGCGCTCGCGTGGCCCGCGGAACTCCGACAGGAGTTCCTCTCCGGCGGGGCCGACAAGCTCCCGGAACCCACGTACGCGGCGGTCGATCCAACGACGGTCCTCGACGGGATCGCCGCCGTGCGCCGGCTCCTGCGGCCGGGCAACGTCGTCGACGACTGGCTCGATCGCGAGGCGACGTCGATCGAGTCGACCGCGCTGATGCTCTCGACGGTCGGTACCCCTGCGTTCCACGCCTACAGCCGCAAGCTCTACGGCGTCCCCCACCAACCGCTGCGCTACGACCCCGCAACCCCACTCGAACTCGCCCAGAAGGTCCACGAGTCGCTCGCCGACCTCCAGGCAGCGGCGCTGGTCCCGCCCGTCATCCGCAGTCGGACCGGCGAGGAGGTCGCCGAGTTCATCGAGGCGGCGGTCGCCGAGCACTTCGGCGACGCTGCGCCCGAGGTGTTGCTGGTCGACGAACTGTCGGCCAACGCCGTGGCGTCGACCAGCAAGATCAAGATCCGCCGTGACGCCAAGTTCACCCCGAAGGACTCGGCCCAGCTCCTCAACCACGAGGCGTTCATCCATGTGGCGACCGGGCTCAACGGTCGGGCCCAGACCGACATCCCGATCTTGGCGATCGGCCACCCCGGCACCACCCGCACCCAGGAGGGGCTCGCCGTGTACTCCGAGTACGTGTCGGGCACGCTGGGGATGGACCGGCTCAGGCGACTCGCCGACCGGATCGTCGCCACCCAATTGGTGATCGACGGCGCCGACTTCATCGAGCTGTACCGCTGGTTCCTCGAGCGGAGCCCCAACCCGGAGCAGGCATTCGAGTCGGCTCGGCGCATCTTCCGCGGTGCCCCGATCACCGGTGGCGCCCCGTTCACCAAGGACTGTGCCTACCTCTCCGGATACCTGTCGGTGGCCACGTTCATCCGCGCGGCGTTCCGTGCCGGTCGCGCCGACACCCTCGGCCTGCTGTTCTCGGGCAAGCTCGACCTCTTCTCGATCCCCGCGCTCGGCGAGCTGCGCAGCCAGGGCCTGGTCAAGCGGGCGCAGTTCGTGCCGCCGTGGGCGTCGGACCCGGGCTGGGTGCTGGCGCACCTCACGCTCAACACGTTCATGGCCGACATCGACCTGTCGGCGGTGACCGACGCGATGTCGGAGGTCCTCGAGCACTGCCCGCGCGTCGAGATCGAGCTGGCCGGCTGACAGGTCGGCCGTGGCCGGCGCTCAGTCGCGCACGGTGTCGCGCAGGTGCTTGTTGTTGCGCGGCTCCGACTTGGTCTTCATGTCCGTGAGCTGACGGATCATCTCGTCACGCACCTCGTTGAGCGCCCGATCGAGATCGGCGTTCGACGACGTCGCGACGAGCGGCTCGTGTCCGTCGACCTTCAGGTCGAGTGTGACGCGCTGGCTCTTGGCATCACGATCCTTCAGGAAGAGCTGCATCGACACGGTCCCGGCATCGAACGACCGCAGTCGTGAGTCGAGCTTCGACCAGTGATCGACGAGCTTGTCGATGTCGGCCTGGTACAGATCGCCGTGCACGGTGAGACTGTCGGCCACCGTGGCCGGATGCTGGTTGGTCATCAGTGCTCCCTTTGTCGGGGTGGACGGGTCGCCCGTCTCTCTGACTCCATTCAATCCGATCACGACGTGATCGACCCAACCACTCGGGGTTCGCGGACGACCGCCGCGTCGGGGAGGGCAACCTGCAGCATCTCGAAGTCGCCGGACCAGTCGCGCCATGCCCATCGAGTTCCCGGCGGAAACGCCACCGCGTCAGCGACCCCCGCGTGCATCGGAGCGTCGTCGCCCACGATCAGCGCCGCCGATCCAGCGAGCACGACCGAGACGACGAACTCACCATGATGCGTCAGCGTGTCGACATCCGACCGGTTCTCGCCGGAAGGTGACGTGCCGGTGGCCTCCACGACGATGGCGCCGCCGAGGCCGGCGGTCGCTCCGCCGATGCCCGTGTCGCGGGCGTGAAGGCCATCGATCAGCCACGGCCGGCGCGGCGCGTCGGCCGCGACGTGCCGGACGAATCGCTGTTGGCCGAACGTTCGGTCGGGTCGCGTCGATGCCGTCGGCAGCGTGATGTCGTGTTCGACGAACGTGTCGTGCTCGGCCGGGCAGCCGATCTCGATGACCTCCATGCCGGACGAACTCGCCAGCACGCGGTGGCGGATCTCGGGCGGCTGGAGCACGCAGTCGCCGGCCTCGAGTCGAAACGGTTCGCCCTGGTCCTCGTACACGACGTCGACCCAGCCGCGAGCGCAGAAGATCAACTGGAATCTGACCCGATGAAAGTGCACGTAGTCCGGGACCGGGCCGCCTTCGGGAATCACGATGTGCGACGCGATGAACCTCCCTCCCCATCGATCCGGGAGCAGGTCGCGGTAATGCATCCCTGCCCGACCGACGCCGAAGTCGTCGTCGGCCCGAACGATCGAGAGCGACGGCACCGATTGCGGCAGGTCCAGCGTTCGTCGGTCCGGCCGGAACTCGATAGTTGTCCCGTTTGCGGCGGTCATCGTCTCGACGACGTCCCTGCCGGGTTCGGTGACGATCAGCGACACCGGTTCGTCGCTGTCGGCGAGCTGCAGGCAGAGTTGCGCCTCCCCGATTCGGATCATCACCTCTCGCGGTGAGTCTGCCGGCGTGATGCTCTCGACGAGTCCTCGACAGTTCTCCACGAAGAACGCCGTCATCTCGTCGAGATCGGTGCACCGGACAATTGACGTCAGCCTCATGATTCAGCCCAGGTCGTGCGGTCCGGCGCCGAGGTACCCGCACCCGGCCCGGATCGTGTCACCCCACGGGGTGAGGATGTCGAACAGCTCGTCGATCTCGCCGCCGAGCGCGTCGAGCGCGGGTCGCAGCTGGTCGTCGGTGGCGACCTCGATCTGCTCGCGGGCATGTCGGCCCGACTGCGACAGGTGGGTGTCGGCGCCGGCCCCGTCGAGATGGCCGAGGTCTCGGAGACGGTGGTCCGATCGGTCGAACTCGTCATCGGTCCAGCCACGCGTGCGGCTGTAGCTGCGCACGGGCATCCCCCACGACAACTCGGTGAGGATGCCGATGTCGGTCGCCGTCAATCCTGCTGCGACCCACGCCGCGTTGTGGCAGTCGCCGCGGTACTCGCGCAGGAAGTCACCGAGGTGCCACACCGCGGCGAGGTCGTCGGCGGGCACGTCGAGCGCAGCGACGCCCGCAGCGAGCGCACGGCCGTTGACCGGGAGCGGAGCAGCAGCTCGGTGCAGCAGCTCACGTGCTCGCCCGACACCCTCGGGCCGCTCGCCGAGCAGGCGACGTAGCTGTGCCAGCGCGCCCTCGGCGCGGGCGGCGCGAATCGTGGCGGCATCGGTGCGGGTCCATGCCAGTCGCACCCACGGCACGACCACCGCGGCACTGAACACGCCGAAGGCGGCGGCGATCACCTCGCCGGGCACCTGGCCGAGCAGGCTCCCCCGGCTGGCGACGTAGGCAGGGCCGTCGGGCAGCGCGACGCCGTTGGCATCGCCCGGGCTGGCGTCGAAGCCGAGCGCCACGTAGTTCCGGTGGCACTCGGGCGAGAAGTACACCTGCCCGACGACCGGTTCGAGCACCGAGCCGAGGCGGCGAGCGAGACGGGAGTTCGTCGAGATCTCCATTGCCCGCCACCGTACGTGGCGAGCGCCCGGCACGACGGTCTGGACCCATGACCGAGCGCAGCGGCAGCGGCTACTGGTGGATGGTCAGCGCCGTCGACAACGTCGCCCATGCCCTCATCCGGTTCTGGTCGGCACACCGACGATTACATCAGGGGTCTGACCCGTGATGTCATCGTCCGCGATGTCATCGTCACTCGACGGGGAGGCCCAGGTTGCGGGCGATCACGAGGCGCTGGATCTCGCTCGTTCCTTCGCCCACCTCGAGGATCTTGGCGTCGCGGTAGAAGCGCACGATCGGCGTCTCCTCCATGAACCCCATGCCGCCGAACACCTGGGTCGCCAACCGGGCAGCGTCCATCGCCGCCTCGGTCGAGTAGAGCTTGGCCATCGCCGCCGCCTGCCCGATCGGGCGATTCTGGTCCTTCAACCATGCGGCCTTGTAGGTCAGGTTGTGCGCGTTCTCGACCTGCACGGCGAGGTCGGACAGCTGGAACGCGAGCCCCTGGAACCGGCCGATCGGGCCGCCGAACGCATGACGTTGCGTCGCGTACTCGAC
Source organism: Ilumatobacteraceae bacterium (assembly GCA_035529175.1). GTDB lineage: Bacteria > Actinomycetota > Acidimicrobiia > Acidimicrobiales > Ilumatobacteraceae > Sva-07. The sequence goes on along the minus strand of DATKXG010000291.1, from coordinate 5,278 downwards.
CGAAGCCTCCAGACACGCCCGGGCCGAACCCAGCGCCAGTGCGGAGATCGCGATCCGACCGTCATCCAGGATCGACAGGAAGTTCCGGAAGCCCTTGCCAGGCGCGCCGAGCAGGTTCTCCGCGGGGATCCGGCAGTCGACGAACGTGATGCCGTGGGTGTCGCTCGCGTGCCAGCCGAGCTTGTCGTAGGCGGGCTCGATGATCATCCCGGGCGTCCCGGCCGGGACGACGAAGGCCGAAATGCCGTCATCGGTGCGCGCGGTCACGGTCACGATCGAGGTGATGTCGGTGCCGCAGTTGGTGATGAACGCCTTCGAGCCGTTCAACACCCAATCGTCGCCATCGAGCACCGCGCGCGTCCGCGTCGCCCCGGCATCGGATCCACCGTCGGGTTCGGTCAGCCCGAACGCGCCGAGAGCCCGACCGGCGACGAGATCCGGGAGCCATTGGTCGCGTTGATCGTCGGTGCCGAAGCGGAAGATCGGGTTCGCGCCGAGCCCGACACCAGCCGAGAGGGTGATGCCCATCGACTGATCGACGCGACCCAGTTCCTCGATCGCGACACACAGCGAGGCGAAATCCCCGCCTCCGCCACCCCACCGATCGGGGAACACGATGCCGAAGAGGCCGAGGTCGCCCATCGCCTGCACCACGTCGACCGGGAAGTGACAGTTCCGATCCCACTCGGCCGCGTACGGAGCGATCTGCTGCTCGGCGAACTCGCGTACGGTCACCCGCAGCAGTTCATGGTCGTCGCTCAGCTCCCAGCTCATCGCCGTCGACGCTAGTGCCGGTGACCGGCCCGACGCGCTGCCTATCGTCACAGGGGTGAGCACCCGGTCGGTCGTCCTGATCACGTGCGGGCTCGTGATCGCCACCGGCTGTGCGGGCCGCTCGGCGGCCGACACCGAGTCGCCACCGCCACCACCACCGGCGGCGGCCACGACCTCGACCACGATCTCAACCTCGACCACGATCTCGACGACGTCCACCACCAGCACCACCAGCAGCAGCACGACCAGCACCACCAGCACCACCAGCAGCAGCACGACCAGCCCGCCGCCGCCCCTTCCGAACCCGTCGATGCCCGCCGCCAACCAGGCCTTCGACCGACTCGCACGAGGCGGAGCAGCGACCATGACGGTGGTGCGCGACGGCCGAGCGGCTGTGCAGCGAGCCTGGGGAACGACGATCGACGGTGCGCCCGCCACATCCGATTCGCCGATGGTCGTCGCGAGCGTCGGCAAGCTCCTGACGGCGTTGATGATCGCCCGGCTCGATGAGGCCGGCGCAATCGACGTCGATGCGCCGATGCCGTGGACCGACATCGGCGTGCCGACACATCCCGGATGGGCCGACGTGACGCTCCGTGAGCTGCTCGCCCACACATCGGGAATGCCCGTCGAGCGGAGCGCCTGGTTCAACGGCGGTGTCGAGTGTGCCGGTTTCTTGCCATCGCTGCTCGACCGTCCGCCCTCGGCCGCACGTGGAGACTGGACCTACTCGAACGGCAACTACTGCGCCCTCGGCCTCCTCGTCGAACAGGCCACCGGTCTCCCCCTCGACGGCGCGGCCCAGGCGTTGCTGTTCGATGCGGTCGAGTCGACCGGTGCCCACCTCACGACAGACGGTCAACTCCCCACGGACGTCGAGTACCGCCTCGGCGTCGATCGTCTGTCACGCCTCGGCGGCGCCGGCACCTACATCGTGTCGACGGACGACCTGGCCGCGGCGCTGGCCGCGGTGACGACGTCCGATCTGTCGGTTCTCACCTGGCCGGGCGTAATGGTCGACCAGTACGGCTGGGGTCACACCGGGACTGTCGACGGCGCACTGGCGTGCGCGTGGGTGCTCGAAGGCGGGCGCACCGTCGTGGCCGCCACGGTGTCCGGGCGTTCACCGTCGACCGGCGGTGGGGTCTGCGACCTGGTGGTGCCCGCCGTCGCCGGCGACCTCGGCTTGGCCCAGGGCTCCCCCGACCGCTCCCCACCGTGACGATCGACCGCGGGCAGGATTACATCACGGGTCTGACCCGTGATGTAATCAGTCGAGGTTCCAGCGTTGGCGGGCAGCGGTGACGGTCGGGAGACCGATCTCGCCGGTCGAGACGGCCTCGGGGCGGTACGACTCGCCGATCATCGCGGCCAACGTCGAGCCGGTCGACATCGACAACGCCTCGAAGTCGTAGCCGCCCTCGAGCACCACCACCGTCCGACGGGCCGGCACCAGTTGCTGCAGCCGGATCGCCAGATCGGCGTAGTCGGACGCCGTCAGCTCGAGCCCGGCGAGGGGGTCGTTGCGGTGCGCGTCGAACCCGGCGGAAATGAACAGCCAGTCCGGAGCGAAGCGCTCGACAACTGGGGCGATCACCTCGTCGACGGCGCGCCGATAGACGTCGCCCCGTGTGCCCGCCGGAAACGGCAGGTTCAGGTTGGACATCGGAGCGCCCGGTCCCCCGGTCTCGTCCGCTCGACCGCTACCCGGATACAGCGGGTACTCGTGTGTCGACACGTACAGCACGTTCGGGTCGTCGTAGAAGATGTCCTGGGTGCCGTTGCCGTGGTGCACGTCCCAGTCGACGATCGCCACCCGCTGGCCGGCAGCCGCGAGCTGGGCCGCCCCGACCGCGACGTTGTTGACGAGACAGAAGCCCATCGCCCGGTCCGGTACCGCGTGATGCCCTGGCGGTCGGCCCGCCGCGAACGCAACGTCGCACGACCCGGCTTCGAGCGCGTCGACGGCGTCGAGCACGGCACCTGCGGCGCGCAACGCTGTCGCCCACGACCCGGGGGCGGCGAACGTGTCGGGATCGAGGTCGCCACCACCGCGCTCACAGAAGCGTTCGAGCTGCGCGATGTAGCTCGGTGCATGGACCCGTTCGAGATCTGCCACCGTCGCCAGGCGAGGCTCGCGGAACTCGACGGCATCGGCCAACCCCGCGCGGGAGATCCCGGCGAGCGACGCATCCAGACGGCCGGGCCGCTCGGGGTGCCAGTCCGGGGTCGTGTGCTGGTCGAGTTCGGCGCTGGCGAAGACGGTGATGGGCGCTGCCACGAACCCACCCTAGGCATTCATCGCCCCGCTACAACAGACGTCACACCGGTACCCCTGCGGACTTCCAGGTGCCATGCTGACGGGGTGAGCGCTTCGCCGTCAGACGAGTCACCCTGGGCATCGACCGTCGTGCTCGGCAACGGCGACACGGTGTTCATCCGCCCGCTCACGCCCGACGACCGTCCGGCCCTCGCGGAGTTCCACAAACGACAGTCGCCCGAGAGCATCTACCGCCGGTTCTTCTCGCCGAAGCCCGAGTTGAACGACAAGGAACTCCTGCACTTCACCGACGTCGACATGGTCGACCGAGCGGCGCTGGCGGTCGAGTCGCACGACGAGTTCATCGCGTGGGCGAGCTACGAACGCTGGCCCGGGCGCAACGAAGCCGAGGCCGCCTTCATGGTCGACGACGCCCAGCAGGGTGCCGGCATCGCCACCCTGCTGCTGGAGCATCTGGCCGCGATCGCACGCAGCAACGGCATCGAGCGGTTCACCGCCGAGGTCCTGGGCGACAACCGGGCGATGCTCGCCGTGTTCGCCAAGGCGGGCTGGCCACTGCAGCGCCGTTTCGATTCCGGGGTCGTCGACCTCGACTGGGAACTCGCCGACACCGACGAGTTCCTCGACAGCGTCGAACGACGCGAACAACGCGCCGACTCCCGGGCGGTGGCACGGATCCTGCTGCCTCGTGCGATCGCCGTCATCGGCGCGTCGGAACGACCCGGCTCGGTCGGCGACGCGGTGTGGCGCAACCTGGCGAACAGCGTCGATGTCCCGATGTACGCAGTCAATCCTCGTCACGATCGAATCCACGGCCATCTGTGCTGTCGAACGATCGATCAGCTACCCGACGAGGTCTCCCTCGCGATCATCTCGGTCCCTGCCAGCGATCTCGACGCAACGGTCGACGCCTGCATCACCAAACGCATGCGTGGTGCGGTGATCGTCACGTCGGTCGACGGCACCGACGTCGACGTGCCCGCGCTCGTCACCCGCGCTCGTCGCAACGGACTGCGCATCATCGGGCCGTCGAGCATGGGTATCGCGTCCCCCCGCCCCGAAACCCGGCTCCAGGCCGCGCTCGTCGACGTCACGTTGCCGCCGGGCGGCGTGGCCATCTCCATGCAGTCGGGTTCACTCGGAGGATCGTTCCTCCGCAAGGCCAGCGACGTGGCCCTCGGGGTGTCGTGGTTCGTCTCGCTGGGCGACAAGAGCGACATCTCCGGCAACGACCTGCTGCAGTTCTGGGAGCAGGACGACAACACGACCGTGATCGCCATGTACACCGAGTCGTTCGGCAACCCGCGCAAGTTCGCCCGGATCGCACGACGGGTGTCGCGAACCAAACCGGTGGTCGCGGTCAGGACGGGCGCCGCAGCGACCGGCGAGATGGGTGGAGCGTTGTATCAGCAGGCCGGCCTGATCGAGGTGCCCACGGTGCCCGCGCTCCTCGAGACCATCCGGGTGATGGCGACCCAACCAGTGCTGGAAGGCCCCCGTGTGGCCGTGATCACCAACTCCCGCAGCCCCGGGACGTTGGCGCGCGCCGCGCTCGAGTCGGCTGGGCTCATCCCCGTCGACGGGCCGGTGACACTCGACTGGAGCGCGACGGCGTCCGACTATCCCGGAGCGATCGAGGCGGCCCTGGCCGACGCCGAGGTCGACGGCATCATGGTGATCTACGCCCCAGCGGTCGTCGAGGACGTCGACGCTGCCGCTCGCGACATCGACGCTGCAGCGACCGACGCGACGAAACCCGTCATCGCGGTGATGCTCGGTGGCGCGGACGGCCCGGTGTCGCCCGGGTCGCGCGTCCCGGCCTTCACGTTTCCCGAACAGGCTGCTGCCGCGCTCGGTCGCTCGTACGGCTACGCGCGCTGGCGGCGCGACGAAGCCGAAGCTCCGCCCGAGCTCGGGCGTCCGGTGAATCCGGCCACTGCCCACACGATCATCAGCCAGTCGGTCTCTGGTGTCGCCGACGAGGTACGGATCGACCACGCAACCCAGCGTCGGTTGCTTGCCACGTACGGCATCGAGATGGCAGCAGCCATCGAGACCGATCCCGAGCATGCCCTCGGTCAGGCCCATGAGATCGGCTTTCCGGTCGCGATCAAGGCAGTCCGCCGCCGACCCGGTCGGTCGGCGCGCGCCGGCGTCGCACTCGATCTCACGACCGACGACGACATCGCGGAGGCCATCGAGACCATGCGAGACTCGCTCGGC
>DATKXG010000290.1:0-14491 GCA_035529175.1 Ilumatobacteraceae bacterium | reverse complement strand
TACGACGACCACGCCGGCGCCGACTTCGAGCGGATCACCGCCGTCGCCGAACTCCTCGCCGACCTCGCCCGATGAACCCCGTTTGCGCTGCAATCCGGATGGGACGGTCCATCCGGATCCGCACGCAAACGAACTGAGATGACTCAGGTGGAGGCGGAGATCAGCTGGCGGGCGATCACCTTGAGGCAGAGCGTCTCGTCGGCACCTTCGAAGATCGACAGGACGCGAGCGTCGACGAACAGGCGACTCACCGGGAACTCCTCGGCGTAGCCCATGCCACCGTGGATCTGCATCGCCTCGCGGCTGACCCACTCGGCGGCCTTGCACACGTAGGCCTTCACCATCGAGGCCTCCATCGCGCCTTCGCCCTTGGCCATCAAGGTGGCGACGGCGTACGAGAACTGGCGGCCGGCCTGGGTGAGCACCGCCATCCGGCCGAGCTTGGCCCTGGTGAGTTGGTAGTCGATGATCGCTTCGCCGAACACCTTGCGGTTCTCGGCGTAGTCGAGCGCGGCCTCGTACGCCGCCTGCATCACGCCGACGGCGCGAGCAGCGGTCTGCAACCGGCCGTTCTCGAAGCCGGCCATCTGGTAGTAGAAGCCCTTGCCGAGCCCGTCCTCCATGCCGACCTGGTTCTCGGCGGGCACCCACCAGTCCTCGAGGGCGATCTCGTAGGAGTGCATGCCCCGGTAGCCGATCGTGTCGATCGGGCGGCCCTCCATCTTGCCGACGCGCTGCGTGCCGCCGACGTCGATCGGATCCTGGGTGAGTTCGAAGCCGTGGCTGTCGCCGCGCGGCTTGGGCACGATGAACAAGGTGAGGCCGCGGTGGGTCTTCGAGCGGTCGGGGTCGGTGCGCGCGAGCAGCGTGAGGGCGTCGGCCCGCGCGCCGAACGTGCACCACGTCTTGACGCCGTTGATCACCCAGCCGGCCTGGCCGTTCGGGCCTGGCGCCGGCGTCGCGGTGACCTTGATGCCGGCCACGTCGCTGCCATAGTCGGGCTCGGTGACGGCCACGGCGGGCATGACCTCGGCGGTGGCGAGCTTGGGGAGCCACTCGAGTTTCTGCTCCTCGGTGCCGCCCTTCACGAGTGCCCGCGTGAGGATCTCGGGCCGCGTGATCAGCGAGCCGCCGATGCCGAGGCTCGCCTTCGACAGCTCTTCCGTGGCGGCGACCATGGCGATGTATTCCGAGTCGCCGCCCTCGCTGTAGCCCCCGTACTCCGCGGGCACGCTGAGGCCGAACGCGCCGATCTCGGCGAGGCCGGTGACGATCTCCTCGGGCACGTCGCCGTTCGTGCGATGCACGTGTTCCGCGTGCGGTGCGATCACGTTGGCGGCGAACGAGGCGAACGTGTCGGCCACCATCTCCATGTCGTCGTCGAGATGTCGCGGTCCGGGTTGGTCGGCGAGCGACGCGAGGAACTCCGGCGCTCGGAACTGCGCCACGAATGCATGGACGTTGGTGAGCGCATCACGCTCGACGCCCCAGGCCTCCTCGCGTCCGAGGATCTTGCCGGCCAGGTCGTGGAGCATGTCGGCGGCGAACGCGCACGTGATCTTTGCTTCGACCTCGCCCTTCGCGCCGTAGTCGAGCAGCGACCGCGCGGTGGCGACGCCGGATGCGGCGTGGGCGATGTCGTAGGCGAGCACCTGGTGATCGTCGGGTCCGCCTGCGGCGGCGAGCTGGCGGACCGCCTTGCCGACCACACGATCGGCGAGGTCGATGGCGTCGGCGGCAGCAGGCAGGTCGGGAGCGGCGATCGCAGTCATGTCGCAGACGTTACTGGTCGGTAATCGACACGGCCATTTGAGCCTGGGAGGGGAGGAGGCGCGCCCACCGTCACATCCGGCCCGGCTCCGGGTGACGCATGATGGGGTGATGTCGGCCATCTGCGTGTTCTGCGGTTCGAGTTCGGGATCCGACCCGGAGTTCTCCGACGCCGCCCGTTCGCTCGGTGCGACGATCGCCGCTCGCGGGCACCGGCTGGTCTACGGAGGCGGCCATGTCGGCCTGATGGGAGTGGTCGCCGATGCAGCGCTCGGCGCCGGGGGAGCGGTCACCGGGGTGATGACCGAGCAACTCGTGTCGGCTGAGGTCGCGCACTTGGGTCTGACCGACCTGGAGGTCGTCTCGACCATGCACCTCCGCAAGGCGCGGATGGCGGAACTCTCCGACGGCGTGATCGTGCTGCCCGGTGGCTTCGGCACCCTCGACGAGACCTTCGAGATGATCACCTGGAACCAGCTCGGCCTCGTCGCCGTGCCCGTGGTGTTCCTCGACGTCGCCGGCTACTTCGCACCGCTGTTCGATTTCATCGACGCATCGGTGTCGGCGGGCCTCGTCAGCCCGGCGAACGCCGCGCTCGCCCGCCGTGCCTCCAGCGTCGTCGACGCCGTCGAGCAGGCGATCGCAGCGCCGGACGCGTACGCGCCGAAGTGGCTCGGGTGACGGCCGGACTCGGTCAGCCGCGTCGTATCAGCTGCACGGACTGCCGGGCGACGCGACGACGGCGCCTTCGGGGCTGATCTCGAAGCGCACCGACGGTTCCCGGATCAACTGGGCGTCGACCAGCGCCTGCTGGCTCGCCGGCAGTGCGCCGTTGAGCAGCTCGTAGGCCTCGACGGCCGTCTGGATGGTCTCGTGGTCGACCGAGCACGCCGCCACGTCGGCGTCGCCGAGCGCGCCGGCCGCGACCTCGACCGCGCCGGCGATGCCACCCGCTCCGTCGCTCGGTGCAGGTGGCGCCGGTGCCGGCGCGGCTCCCACGCCCACCACGGCACCGTCGACGCTCGCCGACGCGGCGGTGTCGGGGTCGTTCGACGATCCGCATCCGGCGAGCGACGCGACGGCGATCAGGGCGATGGCGGCGAATCGGCGCGACGGCATGATCGTGCATCGGCATCCAGCCCACCGCACTGAAGCGGTTCGTGACGTACATCCGACGGCGTGCACGAGGTGGGCGTCGTGACCGAGCCGAGCGTCGGGCGGGCGATAGCGTCGCCTCGTGCGACGTGTCCTCGCCCTGATGGCGTTGCTTGCCGTCTCGGCCTGTTCGACGTCGCCCGACGTCGTCACCATCGGCGCCGACCCGCTCGGTGCGGGACCCCGGGCCAGCGTGCCGGGCACCGCACCTGCTACGCCGAACCCCGACACCGGCAACTTGGACTGGTCCTCGTGCTCCGGAGTCGTCGCCGAGCTGGCCGGACTCGAGTGCGCCACGCTCGTCGTCCCGCTCGACTACTCCGCGCCCGACGGCGAGACGATCGACATCGCCGTCGCCCGAGCGGCCACCGCCGACGACGATCTGCGCATCGGCTCGCTCGTGTTCAACCCCGGCGGGCCCGGCGGGTCGGGCATCGAGTTCCTCACGAACGTGGCCGCGGTGATACCCCAGGAGCTGACCGAGCGGTTCGACCTGGTCTCGTTCGACCCGCGAGGCGTCGGAGCGAGCACGCCGATCGACTGCGAGGTCGACTTCGACGACGACGTGTCGCTGCTCGCGCCCGGCGACGAAGCGGGGTGGGAGGCGTTGGTCGTCGACGCCGAGAGCCGGGCTGACACGTGCACCGCCGAGTCCCTCGCGCTCGAGCCCTACGTCGGCACCAACAACGCGGCGCGCGACCTCGACGTCCTCCGTGAAGCGCTCGGTGACGACCAGCTCAGCTACGTCGGCTTCTCCTACGGCACCAGGCTCGGAGCCACCTATGCCGAGTTGTTCCCGGACCGTGTGCGTGCGCTCGTCCTGGACGGTGCCGTCAAACCGACCGACGACGACGCATTGATCGGCCTCGAACAGGGTCCGGGCTTCGACGCTGCACTCGAGAGTTTCGCCGCAGCCTGCGACGCCGACGCCGACTGTTCGCTCACCGACGTCGGCCCGACGCTCGAGGTCTACACCGGTCTGGTCGAGGAGATCTCCGCGGTCGGCGACTTCCCGACCGATGAGGACGATCGCGTCCTCACGCCGGGCGAGCTGACGCTCGGCGTCGCTGCAGCGCTCTACAGCACGCAGCTGTGGCCGGTCCTCGCCGACGCGCTGTTCCTCGCCGAGACCCAGCGGGACGGCTCGCTGCTCCAGGTGCTCGCCGACACCTATCTCGGCCGCCAGCCCGACGGCACGTACGACAACAGCCAGATCTCCGGACTGGTGATCAACTGCGCCGACGACCCGCGCCGCCCTCCCAGCGACGAGGTGCGGATCCAGGCCGAACTCGGCGCGCAGGCGTCGGTGTATTTCGCCGACTTCTTGCGGGCCAGCACGGGCTGCATCGGTACCGTCGACGCCATCGATCCGATCGCCATCGGCCCTGCAGACGGCGCCGCCCCGATCCTGGTCATCGGGACCACCGGTGACCCGGCAACGCCGTATCTGTGGTCCGTCGAGATGGCCGAGGTCCTGTCGTCGGGCGTGCTGTACACCGTCGAGGCCGACGGGCACACGGCGTTCCTGTCGGTGCCCTGTGTCGACGACGTCGTGATCGACTATCTCGTCGACCTCGAGCTCCCCGGCGAGAACTCGGGGTGCGCCGCCGAGCCATCCGACGACGTGTTCGCGCCGCCTGGTGAGGGCGAGCTCGATCAGGTGATCGCGTTCTTCGACTGCTTGCGCGACAACGGCGTCGACCTGCCCGATGTCACGGTGGGCGATCTGCTCGCCGATCCGAACGGCGAGGAGCTGCTCGACCTGCTCGATCCGACCGACCCGGCGTTAGCGCAGGCAGCGCTGGCCTGTCAGGACCTCATCCCGGGCTTCTGACGCGGCAGGGCGTCAGAGCAGTCGCTGCTCGCGCAACGAGCGCATGGCGAAGTAGCCGAGCAGCGGCGGCGCGTAGAAGGTCACCAGTCGATAGGTGAGCGCAGCTGCCATCGCCGTGGCGCTGTCGACGCCGATGGCGACGAAGCCGGCGGTCAGTGCCGCTTCGGTGACGCCGACGCCGCCTGGCACGGGCATGAGGCCGGCGAACAGCGCGACGGTCACGTTGACCAGTACGGCGTCGGCGAACCCGACGTCCTGGCCGTATGCCCGCAGCACCGTGTAGATCGTGAGCGAGAAGAGCAACTGCACGAGCAGGTTGGCGAGGACGACCGAGATCAGCCGTCGGGGGGAGGACAGCAGCGGGCCGACACGTGTCCACGTCGTCCTCGCCACCGACACCACCGGATCGCGGAACCTGGGAACGAGGGCGACCACGGCGATGCCGATCGCGATGGCGACGACGGCGATCAGCAGCAGGCGACCGGTGAAGTCCGGCGCGTTCGCGCTGATGTCGAGGTTCAGACTGCCGAGTCCGAATCCGACGATCGTCAGGATGAGACTGATCTGGGCGACGAACCCGGCGACGCTGTCGAGCCCTCCGACCGCGATCGCGGTGGTTCGGTCGAGACCGTTGCGCTGGAAGAAGCGGATGTTGACTGCCACCCGTGCGGCGGTCGACGGTACGGCCAGGTTGACGAACGTGATCGCGAACTCGAGCAAGGTCAAGCGCCCGAGCGGGACCGGAATCGGCGACGCTTTCGACACCGCGAAGGCGCCCGCGAATCGCGGCGTCTGGCCGACGATGAATGCGAGGAGCAAGATTGCGGGGCTCGCTTCGGTGATCGCGTCGACGATCGACTGCAGGCCGACACTTTGGATCGCCCCGACGATCCCGTAGGCGACGACCGCGAGCAGGACCCACATGACGACATTGCCGACGGAGAAGCGCCGGATCGTCTGGAGCTCCTGCTCTTCGGCGCCGACGTGAGCGACTGCAGCGGTGCGCAGGTCGTCGATGTCCAGATCGGCGTCGTCCAGTGCCCTGCGGAGCGCGGGCGGCATTGCCGCCTGCTGCAGGAATGTCGTCATCTCGGTGAGTTGCTCGACGCCCAGCGCTGCGGATGCTGCCTCGATCGCCCGGTCGGGGCCGACGGCCACAGCGGTTGACGCCAGGAGCTGCGCCTCGTCGAGCCGACGTGATGTGTCCGCCCAGTCGATCATCGCCCGGTCGAAGCCACCGAAGTGGACCTGACCGTCGGCCACCTGGAGGTCGTCAGGGGTGATGTCGCCGTGGCGGATTCCGACGTCGTGCAGGCGAGCGAGCGACAGCCACGCGCCGGCGATCAGTTCGTCGGTGATCGAATCGTCGGTGTGATCGAAGCCAGGCCCGACGCGTTCGGCCACGAACAGCGCGTTGCCGCGTTCGTCGCCGGCTGCGGCGACCAGGGGGACCACCGACGCACCCTCTCGCTCGGCGAGCAGGGTGAGGTACGCCTGGTGTTCGACCTGGCGCTGGCGGTTCACGGTGACGTTGCGCCCGCCCGAGCGGTAGAAGACCAGTCGCCAGAGCTTGACGAAGAACTGGCTGTCCCACGAGTCCCGCCCGTGGACCTGGACGTCGACCTCGCGACCGTCGGGGGTGTGTGCTCGTGCCGTTGTGGCGCCGTTGCGGACCGTCACGGTGGTCGGCGTGGCCTCGACGCCGATCGAGCGCAACGACGTGGTGAGGTCGTCGAGCGACGGGGTCGCATCCGGCGACCCGAACGCGAGATGCACCAGCGCGCCGGCGGCCCAGCCGATCGCCAACGTTCCGAGCGCCTCGATCGGCGTCGCCCCGGTGAGTATCACCGTGGACAGCCAGGCGAGGCCGATCAACCACCGGCCGAACTTGCGCAGCGGGTCGACGAGGTAGGGATTGGCCACGGTGACCGCGGCGGCGCCGGCCGCGAGTGCGAGCGGCGGGAAGGCGACCGCACCATCGACGCGCCCGATCCCGTCGAACAGATTCGAGACGGAGTCGTCGACGATCCAGTCCACGAGTGCGACGCCCGCCGTGGTGACCGCGAGGCTCACTGCCCAGTCGCGCAGCAGCCTCCAGCGTCTGCGGAACGCGGCGAACACCGCGATGGCGACGATCCAGACCTGGACCAGGTCGTAGGCGACCTCCCAGAAGAAGTCGAACAGGCCCGGCAGCGTTGACAACCAGTCGGCGAATGCGGTCTCGAAACTGCCAGGATCGCCCGCCTGATCGGCTGCCACGACGATGAGGACGAGCGACAGTGTCAGCAGGACTGCGTCGGTCGGGCGTCGGAACCGCTTCGACGTCGACGGCACAGCGAACGCCCGTGCACCGAGGTGGCCCGACCGGAGATCGGACACGTGAACTCCGCCGTGGGTGATCTCCTCACCCGCTGTCACTCCGGCGTCGATGTCGATCAGCCGAACCTACACGCTCGCGCCGTCCCGATCGGGTGAACGACGCGGTCGAACCGGTATCGGAGTCGTTCGCGCATGCTCACCTCGAGCGGGCGCCCATCTCGTTCGGTGGTGCCTCGCACGTCAGTGGCGAGCGTTTGCAGATGTGGCTGGCAACAGGAGGTAGGCACCAACCAGGAAGCAGAGCGCGCCGAGGAACGTGCCGGAGTTGACGATGGCGATGTTGAGCGTCTCGCCGGTGGTGGTCAGGGTGAATGACGCGATCGCGGACGCCATGAAGAACACCGATCCAACGTAGTTCAGCATCGACGACCACCAGTCGGGGTCGTCGATGTCGCTGAACCAGAATCGGCCGCCGCCGAGGTGCACCCAGGCGAGATGGCTGGCGACCAGGAACGCGATCGAGCCGAAGAAGTCCGGCGCCCACACGAGGCGGTTCGTCTCCTCGGCGGTGAACGTGGTGACCATGGCATCGATCGTGTTGACGTTGAACAGCAGCGTGCCGACGAACTGCACGACCACCGCCCACCACAGCAGCCCCCGGGGTGACCACGACCAGTGGAGGGTCGAGTTCGCGCCCTCGCGACCGTCGTTGATGACGTCGACGACGGTGCTGTAGCCCGCCGCCGTGAAGAACAGTGAGCCGATGACGAACGTGATGCCGACCGCACGGCCGTCGACGAGTTGGGCGTAGAGGGGAAACGAACCGACGGCGAACAGTGAGGAGCCGACCATGAACAGCGTGGCAATCCGCCAGCTCCGGTCGGTCGGCCTCCAGCCCACGTGTCGGCGCCACTGCATCACGCGGTCGTCCGCAGACTGGTGATCACGTGTGGCTGAATCCGGCTTCCGCGGGCGGATGTGGCGGCGGGAACGCTTCGAGGTGCGCAACCGCCTTGCCGATCGATTCGAGCAGCATGTCGGCGAGGTCCATACCGAACCCCTCACGCACGACGATGCGCAGGACCGCGACGTCCTCGGCATCGGCCGGCATCGTGTACGCGGGAACCTGCCAGCCACCGGTACGCAGTTGTTCCGACACGTGGAAGACGGTGTACTTCGACGGGTCCTTCACCTTGAACGCGAGCACCGGAATGGCCGAGCCGTCGCTGACGACCTCGAAGGGGCCCATCTCGGCGATCGTCGAGGAGATGTGGACTGCGGTGTCGCGCAGCGACTCCATGATCCGGCGGTAACCGTCGCGGCCGAGGCGCACGAAGTTGTAGTACTGCCCGACGATCTGGTTGCCGGGCCGTGAGAAGTTGAGGGTGAACGTCGGCATGTCGCCGCCGAGGTAGTTGACGTGGAACACGAGGTCCTCGGGCAGTTCGTCGGCCGAGCGCCACACGACGAAGCCGATCCCCGGGTAGGTCAGGCCGTACTTGTGGCCCGACACGTTGATCGACTTGACCTGCGGCAACCGGAAGTCCCAGGCCAGTTCGGGGTGGAGGAACGGCGCGACGAAGCCGCCGCTGGCCGCGTCGACGTGGATCGGGATGTCGGTGTCGTGCTCGGCGTTGTAGGCCACGACGAGGTCGTGGATCTCCTCGATCGGCTCGAACTCACCGGTGTAGGTGGTGCCGAGGATCGGGATCACGCCGATCGTGTTCTCGTCGACGTACTCCATGACCGTCTCGGGCACGACGGTGAACCGATCGTGCGTGAGTGGCACATAGCGCGGCTCGACGTCCCAGTAACGGCAGAACTTCTCCCACACGACCTGGACGTTCGACCCCATGACCATGTTCGGCTTGTCGGTGGGGAGTCCGGCAGCTTCGCGCCGCTGACGCCACTTCCACTTCATCGCCAGGCCACCGAGCATCACGGCTTCGCTCGACCCGATCGTCGACACGCCGATGGCGTCGCCGTCGCTCGGGGCGTGGAACATGTCGGCGACGATGTTCACGCAGCGCCGCTCGATCTCGGCAGTCTGCGGGTACTCGTCCTTGTCGATCATGTTCTTGTCGAACGTCTCGGCCATCAGCTTCTCGGCCTCGGGTTCCATCCACGTCGTGACGAACGTCGCCATGTTGAGACGCGAACTGCCGTCGAGCAACAACTCGTCGTGGATCATCCGGTACACGGCGCCCGGGAGTGACTCGACGTCGGGCATCCGGTTCTTGGGAATGGGAGCGCCCGCAAATCGTCCGGCGTACGCCGGGTCGAGCGCTTCGTCGTTGGCGATGTGTCGGTGGACCATTGTGGAGTACGTCCTTCGTGGGGAGCGGCTTGCAGGAGTGCGCAGCCAGGTGCCGTGCCGACCGCTGCACCCAACCTAGCTCGGCAGCGAGGCAGGCGAAATCGCCCACATCGGGTGACGTGGCCGGTCGTCGAGCCGGTGCACGATGCTCCCATGGCACTCGGCAGACGTCGACACGACGACGCGACGAAGTTCATGATGCGCGAGCGACTGGTGTCCGTCGGCGACGACTACTGGATCGAGGACCAGAACGGTGACCGGCGGTTCAAGGTGAACTGCAAGGTCGCCCGGATTCGCGACACGTGGGCGCTCGAGGACATGCACGGCGCCACGGTGGCGAGGATTCGTGAACGGAAACTGTCGGTGCGTGACGCGATCGAGATCGACGGCCACGACCTCAAGGTCCACGGCAACATCGTCGACCACGAGTACGAGATCGAATCCGACGGTGATCGGGTGGCGACGGTGTCGAAGAAGTGGTTCCGGGCCCGCGACACCTACGGCGTCGAGGTGCAAGCCGATGCAGACGTCGTGTTGATCCTGGCTGTCACCGTGGCCGTCGACGCGCTGGCGCACGACTGACCGCGATCGATCACGATCGGTTCACGACACCGCTTCGGTCACCGGGGTGGGTTCCGAATCGGACGAGGCCTGATCGGCTTCCAACTCGCGGCGACCGATGATCACGAGCGCGGCGATCGCGCCGAGCACCATGCCGACGAGCACGAGCGCGGTGACCCAACGGTCGAACGCACGGCCCGGGCTCCACCAGAGCAGCACGAGGACGGCGCCGAGACTGATGCCCACGATCGACGCGGTGGAATCGGCGACATCGGCGACCCAGCCACGGACGGACACGGCCCAACGGTGTGGACCCAGAAGCGTCGCGAAGCCGATGATCAACACGCCGTAGACGATGCCGGTCCAGGCCATCTGTCGCAGCAGCTCGGTCATCACCGAGGCGACCAGGATCGCAAGTGGCTTGTTGGTCGCGTCCTCGACGAAGGCCTCGACGGAGGTGCGGATGCCGACGGCGCGAATCAGCAGCAGCGTGAGACCGCCGAGGATCAACGCGATGCCGACCGATCGGAGCATCTGGCGGCGCCTGCCGACGGCCAGGTACACAGCCATGATGTACATCGCCACGATGACGATGTAGAGGAACCACGACGTGAAGTCGAGCACCTTGACGGCGTTCTGCACGTCGGCGAGTTCGCTGGACTCGATCACCGTGATCTGTCCGACGTCGTCGGGGAGTCGGTCGAGCGCTGCCTCGGGCACGCCGATCTGCTCGCCGAGGTTGCGCACGGCGACACCGAGGTCGAGAACGATCGTGCCATCGGCCGTCGAGACGCTGTCGCGTGTCTCGTCGCGTAGGATTGCGACGGCGGCCTCGTGTGCGACCCGGTTCGCCGTCTGCCAGATCGACTGGAACCTGCTGGACGCGATGATCCGTTCGATGCCGTCCGTCGCTGGTCCGCGCAGTGCGCCTGCGAGCGGACCGGCCAGACCCGCCAGATCCTCGGGGAGACGCGATTCGAGCTCACCGGCGACGTCGACGGTGGTGAACAACTGATCGGACAGGTACAGCGCCAGCGCCTCTTGGACTTCTGGCTCGGTCAGCAGATCGCCGCTGAGCTCGACCCACTGGTCGGTGTCGAGCGCTTGGGTGCGCGCCCATGTCGTCAGTGTGGTCACGACTGCCAACACGGTGGCCAGACCGATCAGCAGCGCGGGAAGCCAGCGCGGACCCTTCGTGGTGTCCTCGCTCGGCGCGGTGTGCTCGTCGGTCATCGTCGTCGTCCCTTCAGGAGCGCTGTCGCCGGCGCGTCGGGCTCTGTTCGCTCGTCACGGTGCCATCATCGCGGTCGGACGCGTCGACGTTACCACCCGGCGTGGGTGAGGCTTCGGGGCGCTCATGGACGCCCACGAGGGTCCGGTCGACGGTCGCCCACAGGCGGCACACAGATTTCGGTCGTTGTCCCCAACGTCGGCCATGAAATTCACAAGCAATCGGGACTGACGCTCCACAGGGCTCGTCGTTCAAGATGACCCCATGGTCGCTCGAGCCCTTCCCACGCCTCGCCAGCGTCTGCTGCGCCAGCGCCAGCACGGCGCCATCTTGCAGCAGGCCGACCGACGTGAACTCGAACGGGCGGGGTGGCGAACGACACTCGAGTTCCGGGAGAACAACATCCGTGGGCGCGACGGGCGGCTGTTGCAGGTCGAGGAGATCTGGCACGCCGAGGCGGAGCGTGACGCAGGATCGCGCGCAGTCCGCAGTCCTGACGGCGTCGACTTCGTCCATGCAACGGCCGACTCGGTCGACGAGGTGTGGGCGAAACTGCGCCGCCGGGCCGAACTCGCGGACGTGCGACGGCGTGCGGAGTCTTTCGATCAGGCCGCTGTGCAGGCAAGTTGACCATTTCTCGACGAGACGGTTGACACACCCGTAGTTTCACTGCTGTAATTACGGACCCGTTGCCACGATATGTGGTGCCAACGGCGGGGGATGACCACGACATCTGGTGGTCGACAGCAGTTTCTCGACCGATTCCAGACAATTCCGACGACCCGACGACGACGCAATGAGTGAGCAGGAGAATCCACGGTGACAGTGATCGACGACAATGCCGCAACCGCCGAGACCGCAGCTGAATCAGCAGAACAGGCTGGCGCCGCACCGACGCTGACCGACACGGCGAAGGCCCCAGCCGCTGCGTCCGGGGCGCAGCCGACCGCCGGCGGCATGCGGGTCAAGAAGCGCAGCGGTGCGCTCGAGCCCGTCGACGTCAACAAGATCGTGAACGCGATCGCCCGTGCCTCGGAGGGGCTGCTCGGCGTCGATCCGATGCGCGTGGCGACACGCACGATCTCGGCGCTCGCCGATGGCGCGACGACACGCGAACTCGACGACCTGTCGATCCGCACGGCGGCCGGCCTGATCGTCGAGGAGCCGAACTACTCCAGGCTCGCCTCACGTCTGCTCGCGACGGTCATCGACAAAGAGGTCCGCAACCAGAACATCCCGTGGTTCTCCGAGTCGATCGCGGTCGGCCACGCTGAGGGCCTGGTGTCCGACGAGGTGCTCGCGTTCGTCAACGCCAACGCCCCGGCGCTCAACGCCGCGATCGACTCCGACCGTGATCGCAGCTTCGAGTTCTTCGGCCTGCGCACCGTGTACGACCGGTACCTGCTGCGCCACCCCTCGCGCCGTGAGGTCATCGAGACGCCGCAGTACTTCTTCCTGCGCGTGGCGTGCGGGCTGTGCACCGACGTCGACGAGGCGGTCCGCTTCTACGACCTGATGTCGTCGCTCGCCTACCTGCCGTCGAGCCCGACGCTGTTCAACTCGGGCACGGCCCACAGCCAGATGTCGAGCTGCTACCTGCTCGACTCGCCCGAGGACAGCCTCGAGGGCATCTACAAGCGTTACACCGACATCGCCAAGCTGTCGAAGTTCGCCGGCGGCATCGGCGTCGCCTGGCACCGGGTGCGTGCGAAGGGGAGCCTGATCCAGGGCACCAACGGGCTGTCGAACGGCATCGTGCCGTGGCTGCGCACGCTCGACTCCTCCGTGGCCGCGGTCAACCAGGGTGGCCGCCGCAAGGGTGCAGCCTGCGTGTACCTCGAGAGCTGGCATGCGGACATCGAGGACTTCCTCGAGCTGCGCGACAACACCGGCGATCACGCCCGGCGTACGCACAACCTCAACATCGCCAACTGGATCCCCGACCTGTTCATGGAGCGCGTCGAGAAGGACTGGCAGTGGAGCCTGTTCGACCCCAAGCAGGTCCCGCACCTCACCGACCTGTTCGGCGACGATTTCGAGCGAGCGTACGTCGCGGCCGAAGAGGCCGGGCTGTACGAGAAGCAGGTGCCGGCTCGGCAGCTGTACTCGAAGATGATGCGCACGCTCGCTCAGACCGGCAACGGCTGGGTCACGTTCAAGGATGCCTCGAACGAGAAGTGCAACCAGACGGGTGAGACCAACGAGGACGGCACGCCTCGCGTCGTGCACCTGTCGAACCTGTGCACCGAGATCCTCGAGGTCACCGACCAGCAGAACACCGCGGTGTGCAACCTCGGCTCGCTCAACCTCGGCGCCTACGTCGATGCTGCGGGCGAGTTCGACTACGCCAAGCTCGGCACCGTCGTTCGTCAGGTCGTGCCGCTGCTCGACCGGGTGATCGACATCAACTACTACCCGACGTCCGAGGCCGAGTTCTCGAACCACAAGTGGCGTCCGGTCGGCCTCGGCCTGATGGGGCTCCAGGACGTGTTCTTCAAGCGTGGTCTCGCGTTCGACTCCGCCGATGCCAAGGAACTCAGCCGCACGATCAGCGCGCACATCTACTTCCACGCACTGTGGGCGTCCACCGAGCTCGCTGAGGTCAACGGCCCGCACGAGGCCTACGAAGGCACCCGTGCCGCCAAGGGCGATCTGCAGTTCGACCTGTGGGACACGGCCAACGGCGGCGTCACCCCACCGGCGGAACTCGACTGGGATGCGCTGCGCACCCGCATCACCGCTCACGGGTTGCGCAACAGCTTGCTCATCGCCATTGCGCCGACCGCGACCATCGCCTCGATCGTCGGCTGTTACGAGTGCATCGAGCCGCAGGTGTCGAACCTGTTCAAGCGCGAGACGCTGTCGGGCGAGTTCATGCAGATCAACCGCTACCTCGTGCGTGAGCTCCAGGCCCGCAACCTCTGGGACGAGCAGATGATCAACGACATCAAGCGTGCCGAAGGCTCGGTGCAAGACGTCGATCGGATTCCGGACGAGTTGAAAGAAGTGTTCCGCACGGCGTGGGAGATCCCGCAGCGAGCGCTCATCGACATGGCTGCCGAGCGCGGTGCGTTCATCGACCAGAGCCAGTCGCTCAACCTGTTCATGGAGACCCCGACGATCGGCAAGCTCTCCTCGATGTACCTGCACGCATGGAAGGCCGGTCTCAAGACCACGTACTACCTGCGCAGCCGTCCGGCGACACGCATCAACCCGAGCACGACCACGGCCACCAAGTCGGTGCCGACCCCGCCGAGCAGTGGCGGCCAGCCCGAGGCGGCCCCGGTCCTCGTCGACGAGGCGA
>DATKXG010000289.1:0-4071 GCA_035529175.1 Ilumatobacteraceae bacterium | reverse complement strand
GGATCCGATTGATCTCGTCCTCCGTCAGATTGGACACCTTGGTGTCGGGATCGAGCTCCAGGTCCGCGCAGATCTTCTGCGACGTGGGGAGACCGATTCCGAAGATGTAGGTGAGCGAGATCTCCAACCGCTTTTCGCGGGGAATGTCGACGCCGGCGATACGTGCCATGTTGATTCTCCTGTCAGCCCTGACGCTGCTTGTGGCGAGGGTTGGTGCAGATGACCATGATGCGACGATGGCGACGAATCACCTTGCAGTTGTCGCACATCGGCTTGACGCTTGGTCGTACTTTCATGGTTGCTCTCTACTCGTGCTTACTTGTATCTGTACGTGATGCGACCCCGGGTGAGGTCGTACGGGGTGAGTTCCACCTGCACCTTGTCGCCGGGAAGGATGCGGATGTAGTGCATACGCATCTTTCCGGAGATGTGGGCCAAGACTTCGTGCCCGTTGTCGAGCGCGACCTTGAACATGGCGTTCGGAAGCGATTCGAGGATCTTGCCTTCAAGCACGATCGCATCTTCCTTTGGCTTTGGCAGGGGCTTCTCCTCACTCGTTCGTTGTTCCGGCGAGCCGGTGGCGGGCACGACAGCACACAGCTGCGAGCACCAGGGACAGAATTCTCGGCCTGCGAACAGACCGGCGTGTCATGCTAGCGGCGCGAATTCACAGATCCAATGGCCCGATCCGCCGGATTTCTCCGGCCATGTGCTATGCGGACCCACTACGGGTTCTCGGTGGCATGCGTCCCGGGATCCGGGACCGGCTTCGCCGAGAACTGCATCCGGCGAGGCCGAGCAACGCGGTGGCGACCACTTCGCGCCGGCGAATTGAACCCTCGAACGGGCATCAGCTCGATTGCCGAGTCGCGCTCCACGAGTCGTGGAAGTGGCGCAGCTTGTCGGGGTTGACGATCGCTATCGCTTCGGCGACCTGGCGATCACGCCAGTTGAGCACCGTCAGGAGGTACGGCTGACCGTCGCGCACGACGTAGGCGCCCGGCTGTCCGTTGACCTCGACCCAGTGGAACTCGTCGGTGGGGAGCCACTCCCGGCGCGCGAGGTTGACGAACAGGCGTGCCACTTTGTCGGGGCCGCGGACCGGACGGCGCGCCGCATGATGGTCGGGGCCGCCGTCGGAGACGTGGACGACGTCGTCGGTGAGCATCGACTGCAACCTGTCCACATCCCCCTCGAGGATCGCCGCGAGGAATGCATCGGACAACTCCTGAACCTCGGCCGGTGGCGGCGTCAGGCGGGGGCGTCCGTCGCGGACCTTGTCGCGCGCCCGTCGCGCCATCTGGCGGGTGGCGGCCTCGTTGCGATCGACCGCGACCGCGACCTCGGCGAAGGGCACGGCGAACACGTCATGGAGCAGGAAGACCGCTCGCTCGGTCGGATCGAGCGTTTCGAGCACCCGCAGGAAGCCCAGCGTGAGCGAGTCCGACGACGCAACGACCTCGGCCGGATCGGCAGCCGGGCCATCATCCGACCAGTCGGGCATCGGCTCGGGTACCCACGGCCCGACGTACAGCTCGCGGCGCGCCTGGGCCGAGCTCAGCCGGTCGATGGCAACCCGGGTCGTCACGGTCGTCAGCCATGCCGCATCGTTGTCGATCGCTGCGCGATCGGTCCGCTGCCAGCGGATCCACACCTCCTGCACCACGTCGTCGGCGTCGTCGGGAGTTCCGGTCATCCGGTACGCGAGCGCCGTGAGTCGACGGCGCTCCGCCTCGAACCGCGCCTGGTCGTCGACGCTCATCGGACCCCTCTCAGCGCCGAGACGCGAGCGATCGCTGCATCGGCCGCGGCGCGGGCACTGGCCAGCACTGCGTCGGCGAGGTGGCCGGTCGGCCCGACCCAGTCACCGACCACGAACACCCCGGCACGATCGGGGACGGCTACGGACGGGCGGCTGGCGAGCCCTCCCGTCGTGGCCGTGGCGATCGCGGACACCGTGGTCATCCGGTGAAGGTAGCGCTCGTCGACGACGTCATCCGACGCGATCCTGGCGTGCCGGGCGAACGCCTGGAGCCGCTCGCGATCCGGCTCGTCGCCCGGAGCCAGGTACTGAGCCAGCGACACGCTCCCACGACCCGGCGGGCACATCGACCCCGTGCTCCCGTGGTCGGAGAGGTAGATCGGCTCGTCCACCCCGACCACGAAGCGGTGGGTCGGCGCGTGCCGGAGCGAGAGGTCGAGCACCGCGGCCTCGGCGGCGACACCGTTCTGGTATCGGTGCCCGGTGACAGCTGCTGTCTGTGCCGGCCCGCCGACAGCGACGATCACGGCCGGCGCATCGGGGAGGTCGTTCATGCCGTGGTCCCGTCGGATCTCACCGCCGTTGCCGATCACGACTCCGGCCAATCCGTCGACGAGACGTTCCCACCCGCCGTCGAGGTAGCGCACTCCGTCTCCGAGACCGAGCTGGACCTGCCGGATCGCCACTTCGGCGCTGAGCTGATCGGGAGCATTCGTGTAGGTGGTGAGCCGCACGATGGCGTGCAGCAGCGCTCGAACCCGCTCGCGCTCGGTCAGCTCGTCGAGCCACCCGTCGACTGTCCGATCCGCGAAATCGCTCGGCACGAGTCGCGGGAGTCGCGCCATCAACGATGCCAACTCCAGCTTGTCCCGCGCACCGATGATCGTCGTTCGAAGCAGTGACCCCACTCCACCTGGAGCGAGACGGAGGTCGCCGCCGAGCACCATCCGGGTGCCGTTCGTGGGTGGAGTGCTCCCCGGCATCGGGACCCCGAGGTCGCGCAGGACCGCAGCAGCTTCGCCTCCCAGGTAGAGCGCGTGGGGGCCCTGGTTGAACCGGTAGCCCTGACGTTCTTCGGTGGTTGCCCTCCCGCCGAGTCGCCCCCGACGTTCGTGCACGACGACCGCGTACCCCGAACGAGCGACGAACGCCGCCGCGGCGAGCCCACCGAGACCGCCGCCGATGACATGAACCTGTGCATCTTCCATACACCTACGACGACGTCGGCTCCCGGAATGTGACAGCGGCACGGCTACCGTTCACGTATGCACGATCTGGTGATTCGAGGTGGCCTGGTGGTCGACGGGACCGGCGCAGACCCGTTCCGAGCCGATGTCGCAATCGAGGGTGAGCACATCGTTGCCGTCTGCGGACCCGACGACGACGCGGTCGGGCATGGACGACGGGAGATCGACGCTGATGGACTCACCGTCACGCCGGGCTGGGTCGACATCCACACGCACTACGACGGCCAGGTCACCTGGGATCCCGACGTTGCTCCGTCGTCGGTCAACGGCGTCACCTCGATCCTGCTCGGCAATTGTGGCGTCGGGTTCGCACCGGTGCGGCCCGACCACCACCAGTTCCTGATCGAGCTGCTCGAGGGCGTCGAGGACATCCCGGGCACCGCTCTCAGCGAGGGGATGACTTGGGGTTGGGAGTCGTTCCCCGAATACCTCGACCTGCTCGACCGGCTGCGCTGGACCGTCGACGTCGGCACTCAGGTTCCTCACGCAGCACTTCGCACCTACGTGATGGGCGACCGCGGCGCCGACGTCGAGGCGGCCGCCAGCGCCGAGGAGATCGAGCGGATGTCGCAGCTCTGCGAGGAGGCGATCCGGGCGGGCGCGCTGGGCTTCACCACGTCGCGCACCTACGTCCACCGCACCTCGCGCGGTCAGCAGATCGGCACGTTGCGCGCCAGCGCCGAGGAGGTGCTCGGCATTGCCTCGGCCCTGCGACGGGCCGGCACCGGCGTGATCCAGCTGATCTCCGACGCATACCAGTCGACCGATGACGAGCTGGTCGCCCACGAGATCGAACTGCTCGGCCGCATCGCCACCGAGCTCGGCCGTCCACTCAGCTTCACGGTCCAACAGAACGACGACGCGCCCGACCGCTTCCGGCAACTCCTGTCCGCGATCGACGGCTGGAACGCTGCCGGCGCCGACGTCAAGGCCCAGGTCGGCGTCCGCCCCATCGGCGTGCTGATCGGGCTGCAGGCCACCGCCAACCCGTTCATGTTCTGCCCGTCGTACCGCCAGCTGCACTCGCTCACCCACGTCGAGCGCCTCGCTCGCCTGCGCGAT
>DATKXG010000288.1:0-16699 GCA_035529175.1 Ilumatobacteraceae bacterium | reverse complement strand
GGAGTGCGCAGGTTCCACCACCGCCGCCCCGCTCGGTGGGAGTGTGCTGCGCAGCCGAATCCCCGGTAGTCGTCCTGGTTCCAGTAGAGGCGGTTGTGACGCGACTCGTGGCCCGGGCGTGCCCAGTTCGACACCTCGTAGTTGTCGAGGCCGGCGGCGGTCAACAGATCGTCGGCGAGCTCGTACTTGTCGGCCTGGTCGTCGTCGTCGGGGTGTCGGTCGGGCTGCGATGCGAGCGGTGTCCCCGACTCGACGGTCAGGCCGTACGCGGACACATGGGGTGGTTCGAGCGCCAACGCGGTCACCACGGTGTGGCGCCAGTCGTCGATGGACTCGCTGGCAGCCCCGTAGATCAAGTCGAGGTTGAAGGTTGGAATCCCTGCCGCACGGATCGCCGACACCGCCAGATCGACATTGCGCTGGTCATGCGTGCGTCCGAGCGACGACAGCACATGGGTCGACATGGACTGCACACCCAGGCTCACCCGGTTGACTCCGGCGTCCCGATACGTGCGCAGGAGCTCGATGGTGACGTCATCGGGATTGCATTCGACGGTGATCTCGGCGTCGTCGGCGACCGGGATGCCACGGATGACCGCTGCCAGGTCGCCGCCGCGTATCAACGTCGGAGTGCCGCCACCGACGAAGACCGTGTCGGCCACCGGCATCCCATCGGCAACGGCACGGGCGATCTCGGTGCGCAGGGCCGAGACGTAGCCGTCGACGAGGTGGCCACGATCGGTCCACGTCGCGAAGGCGCAGTAGTCGCACTTCGACGCGCAGAACGGGATGTGCACGTACACCCCGAAACGAGTCATTGCGCCAGTCAACCGCCAGCGTGGCGAGTTCGGCTCAGACGGCAGGGACGAACAGCAGATCGAGTGCGGCGAGGCGCTCGGCGACCTGGTCGACCGGAACGTCGAGCATCGCGGCGATCGAGCGGGTGTCGTCGCCACGGACGGTGATGACCCTGCCGTTGAAGTCCTGGCGCTGCACCTGGATCAGCTTGAGGTACCGAGCGAGCATCTCGAACGGAGCGCCCTTGAGCTGGACGAGCTTCGCGACGTCGATCGCGAGCTTCTTGTTGACCGACGACGCGATGGCGGCGGCCGCCTGGCTGCCGGTCACCTCTCGGGGCAGCAACTGCTCGACCGGGACTGCGTAGAACTGCGAGAGCCGATCGAGGCGCGGCACCGAGAGCGCCCGCTCGCCACGCTCGTACGCGCCCAGCACGGACGCCTTGAACTCCTGGTTCGACTGCGCCTCGACTTCCTGGAGTGACAACCGCTTCTGCTTGCGGATCACGCGGAGCCGTTCACCCACCTGCTGGCTGTATGCCGAAGGAGCGTCGTCGTCGATCGTGGTCATCTCGGTTCCCGCCTTGCTGTTCTATTCGTGGTCCCATTCACCGGTGGCACCCGCATGCCGATTACCCGGTCGCTACCGGGCGGCAGCCCAGAGAGCATAGACGGTCAGCGTTCGAATGCCACGCAGAGTGCGGAAACCGCCACCGCGGCGGTCTCGGTGCGCAGGATCGTCGGGCCGAGATCGATGCGGTCACGACACACCGCAAGCTCCGTCGCGCTCCAGCCCCCTTCGGGACCGACGGCCACCGCAGTGTCGCCGGCACGCAGCGTTCGCCCGCCGGGCTCGGCCACCACGAAGTGCCCGAGGACGTCCGTCGCGTCGACCGGCGCGGCGACCGTCATGCGCTGCACCCGTCGGCTCTGGCGCAGCGCCTCGTCGGCGATGCGCTGCAGGCGAGCGAGTTGGTGCTCGACCCGATCCGGTTTCCAACGGACGACCGAGTGCTCGGCGTGGAGCAGCACCAGGCGGTCGACACCGAGTTCGGTGACCTTCTGCACCATCCAATCGAGCCGATCGCCCTTCGGCATGGCCGCTGCGATCGTGATCGTCCGGATGGGCGGCGGCTCGACGACGACCGGGCACGACGTCTCCAGCGCGAGGGCGTTCCCGTCGAGGATCACGATGGCGAGGCACCAGCGTCCCTGGCCATCGGTGATGCTGACGGTGTCACCGTCGCGCAGGCGCAGCACACGCCGCAAGTGATGCTCGGTGTCGTCGTCGATCGTCACCTGACCGCCGATGCCGAGACGGTCGGAATCGAGACGGTCGGAATCGACGAGCACGTGGGCGTTCGTCGAGCGCAGCACCGATCGGTCGAGGTTCCCCATCAGCGACCGCGCCTCAGGAGAACGCCGACTTGATCCGGGAGAACAGGCCTTCCTTGCCGTTGCCCACGACCTCGCCGCGCCCTTGGGCGTAGCGTGTCAGGAGATCGACTTCATCGTCACTCAGTTTGGCGGGAACGTCGACGCGGACCCTGGCGCGGAGATCGCCGCGACCGCGGCCGCGCAGATGCGGAACGCCGCGCTGGCGCAGCACGAACTCGCGGCCGGGCTGGGTGCCAGGCGGCACGACGAGGTGCTCGTTGCCGTCGAGGGTCTCGAGTTCGATCTGCGTCCCGAGCGCCGCCTGGGCGATCGAGATCGGGACCTCGGTGACGAGATCGTGGTCCTCGCGCACGAACTGCGGGTGCGGTGCGACGCGGAGATGGACGTAGAGATCGCCGGCACCACCGCCACGTGGCCCCACTGCGCCGCGCCCCGAGAGCCGCAGGGTGGACCCGGAATCGACGCCCGCGGGCACGTCGACCTGGTAGTTCTTGTCAGAGGTGACCCGCCCCTCGCCTCGACACGTTGCGCACGGCGTGGTGATGATCTGGCCGAGGCCCCCGCACCGACTGCACGGGCTGGCGGTCACCATCTGGCCGAGCAGGCTCTGGCGGACGCGTTGGATCTGGCCGCTGCCCCCGCAGTCGCTGCAGGAGACGGGCTTCGTGCCCTCACCGGCGCCTGAGCCATCGCAGTCGCCGCAGCGGGTCGGGAGTTTCAACGAGACGTCGATCTCGTCACCGAACACCGCCTGCTCGAAGGAGATGTCGGCGATGACCTCGATGTCCTGACCGCGCGGTGGTCCGGAGGGGCCACGGGTTCGCCCACCACCGAAGGGGTTGCCACCACCGCCACCGAAGAACGTCTCGAAGATGTCGCCGAGGCCACCACCGAAGAGGTCCTCGGCTGACGGTCCGGCACCGGCACCGCCCACTCCGGCTTCGCCGTAGCGGTCGTAGCGGGCGCGCTGCTGGTCGTCGGAGAGCACCTGATACGCCTGGGCGATCTTCTTGAACTGCTCGGCGGACGCGCTGTCGTCGGGGTTCGCATCGGGGTGGAACTCGCGTGCGCGCTGGCGATACGCCTTCTTGATCTCGTCGGCCGTGGCGGTGCGCGGGACGCCGAGGAGTTCGTAGTAGTCAGCCATGCAAGGCCCCATCATGTCGTGAGTTGAGCACGCGGACTCAGCCGTCTTCGATGCGATGGCCGAGCTGCTCGCTCACGACTTCGACCGTGGCGAGCGCCTGCGGATAGTTCATCCGGGTCGGGCCGAGCACGCCGACCGAGCCGAGATGCTCGCCGTCGACGACCACCGGAGCGACGACGACCGAACACGCCGACAGGGGTTCGACGCCGTGCTCGACGCCGATCGCGACGGACATGCCGCGGTTGACGATGTCACTGACCAGGGTGACCACCACGAACTGCTGCTCGAGCGTGGCGAGCACCGACCGGACGATCTCGACCGCGTCGAACGCGTTGGCGACCGCCGCCGCTCCCCCGGTGAAGACCTGTTCGGGGCTCGCCGCGGCGTGCAGTGCGTCGAGGGCGTCGCGACACAGGCGATCGACGACCACGTCGCCGGTGTCGGTCAACGTCGAGATCGAGCCGAGCACCCGCCCGTCCAGCGCCGCTGACAGGTGCACACCGGCAGCCGAGAGCTTGAGATCGTCGTCGCCCTCGACGAGTTCGATCGTGACGTTCTCGACCGAGCCGTTGGCGAACACGACGATGACCGTGGCTGCCGTGGCGGAGAGCGACACCAACTGTACCCGGCGCACCGGGACGGCCTCAGCGCGAGGGCCGACCACAACGCCGGCGCTGTTCGTGAGCGTGGCGAGCAGATTCGAGGTCTGGTGGAGCATCTCCTCGAGCCGACCGTGGGCGGCCGAGAAGAACTCGCCCACCTGGCGCGTGGTCGCCCGATCGAGATGTCCGGGCTGCGTGAGGTGGTCGACGAAGTAGCGGTAGCCCTTGTCGGTCGGGATGCGTCCGGCCGACGTGTGGGGCTGCACCAGGTAGCCCTCGTGTTCGAGCTGGGCCATCTCGTTGCGAACCGTCGCAGACGACACCTTGACCGTCGGCGCCTCGGCGATGTGGCCGGAGCCGACGGGTTGAGCCGTGGCGATGTACTCCTGCACCACGGCGCTCAAGATGGCGGTCTTGCGTTCGTCCAACATCTGGCACTCGAGTCTACCGACTGCCAGTCTCACCCCGTGCCGCACGGTCCTCCCGGGGACGGGGCCGGGGAGGACCGTCAGCCGAGGGACTTCAAACGGCGGAGCGCTTCGTCGCGTTCGGCGTGGTGGTCGAGCATCGGCTCGACCGGATCGGTCACCCACCGCCCGACGTAGGAGCCATCGGGGTCGTAACGCTCCTGCTGCAGGTGCGGGTTGAAGACCCTGAAGTAGGGGGCGGCGTCGGTTCCGGTGCCTGCCGCCCACTGCCAACCGTGGTTGTTCGAGGCCAGGTCGCCGTCGATCAGGTGCCGCATGAACCAACGGGCTCCCCACTGCCATGGCAGGTGCAAGTCCTTGACGAGGAAGCTCGCCACGATCATCCGGACCCGGTTGTGCATCCAGCCGGTGGCCGCGAGCTGGCGCATGCCGGCGTCGACGATGCCGAACCCGGTCTCGCCGGACGTCCACCGATCGAACCGTTGGCGCGCCGCTCTGTCCGTGTCGATCGGCATGGCGTCCATCTTCAGGTTCAGGTTCTCCCACGCGGTACGCGGCTGTTGGAACAAGACGTCGGCGTAGAACTCGCGCCACGCCAACTCGCTGGAGAACACGGTGTGCCCCTTCGGTCCGGCCCCCGATCCGTCGAGGTCGGCGAGCAACTGGCGGGGATGGATCGTGCCCCACTTGAGCGCCGGCGACAGCTGGCTCGTGCCGGCCACAGCAGGCAGGTTTCGTCGTTCAGGGTAGGCGTCCACGCCATCGAGCCCGAACGCGTGCCAGCGATCGTGAGCGGCGTCCTCGCCCGCGTCGGGAAGCGCGATGCCCGGGTCGGGACGCTCACCCAACGATTCGGTTTCCACCCCGGTCAGATCGGCCCATCGGAAGTCGTCCGCCGGCGCGTCCGCGGGCAGGTCCCAGCCGGCCCGGCGCCACACCTTCGAGAACGGCGTGAACACCGCGTAGGGCGTCCCGTCGTCCTTGGTCACGCTGCCCGGCGGGACCGCATACGGGGACCCGACGCCGACGAGACGTCGGTCCGCACCATCGAGTGCCTCCTTGACCGCGGCGTCGCGACGACGTCCGTAGGGTGCGTAGTCGCGGGCGACGAACACCGTGTCGGCGTCCATCTCGGCTGCCAACCTCGGGATCTCTGCCGTCGGATCTCCGTGACGGATGTGCAGGCCTCCCCCACCGAGCTCGCGGATCGATGCATCCAGCGATCTCAACGCGTCGTGGAGGTAGGCCAGCCTGGGAGCGCCCGAGCCGGCGAACGTGGGGTCCACGATGAAGACCGGCGAAACCTCGGTGCCGTCCGAACCCGCGGCGAGCAGTGCCGGATTGTCGGCGAGGCGCAGATCGCGCCGGAACCACATGATCGATCGGCGCGCAGTGCTCACTCCAGCGTTGTACCCCGCGATCGGCCTTCGTGCACGACCCGGCAGAAGGTCAGTGTCGACGAATCGTGTCGCCCGGAGTGACCGTTCCGGCCGCGGCCACCACGGCACAGATGCCCCGCAGACGGAGATCCTGCCGAGAGTTGACCCAGCGGGCCGCGTCGATGCCGTAGCGCTCGGCGAACTTCGCGCACCCGTTGTGCGGCTTGCTGGTCACCTCGATGACCGCGGTTCCCACCACGAGGCGCGTTCCCGCAGGACAGTTCGCCTCGGACAGATCGAAGTCGACGATCAGTTGATCACCGGCGAGCGTCCACCGTTCCCGATCATCGCCGGCGACCGCGTCGAGCGCTCGCGCCGACATGAGGTTGAGCTCGGCGAGCGGATCGGCGGGCCCGCCCACCGGTCTCGAGCTGCCCCGCTCGAGGTAGTTGTCGCCGACAAGGCCGATCCCAGGTCGCAGCTCTGCCGATTCGAGCACGAGCCGCTCACCGACGGCGGGACGGGCGACCACCAGCTCGACCCG
Source organism: Ilumatobacteraceae bacterium (assembly GCA_035529175.1). Taxonomy (GTDB): domain Bacteria; phylum Actinomycetota; class Acidimicrobiia; order Acidimicrobiales; family Ilumatobacteraceae; genus Sva-07. The sequence continues at coordinate 10,404 of DATKXG010000288.1, read as the reverse complement.
CCCGATGTCGGACGGCGCCCCGGCAACGTGATCGATCCGTGCGTCGAGCTGACCAGTCGTCGCAAACATCGTCCCAGTATGTCCGTCCGCACCACCCGCGATGAGCGAAACGACCGGATCGCGGCCTTTCGCTCATCGCACACCGCTCCCGACCGCCCGCGATGAGCCAAGCGCCCGATTAGCGCCACTTCGCTCATCGCAAACCGTGACCGACAGGTCCGCGGCGGGGTGACCAACGGCCCGTGCGAACGGCGTGGCGATGTGGCCATGATCGAGTCGGAGCCCGGATGGGCCAGGTCGAAGGAGGTCACCATGCGCGCACTGGTCGTGTACGAATCGATGTTCGGCAACACGCACGCGATCGCCCAGCACATCGCCGAGGGAATCGAGGCATCCGCCGAGGTGACGGTCCTCGCCGTGCACGACGCGACAGCCGAGCAGCTCGCGGCGCCTGATCTCCTCGTCGTCGGTGGGCCGACACATGTCCACGGGATGACGAGCAAACCCAGCCGGGCCAGCGCGGTGGAGATGGCGGCGAAGGACGACGATCTCGAGCTCGACCCCGACGCCTACGGCGAGGGTCTCCGCGATTGGTTCGACGACCTGACCGACGACGTCGGCACCGGACGTTTCGCCGCGGCGTTCGACACCCGCGTCCACGGTTCGACGTTGCTGACGGGTCAGGCCTCGAAGGGCATCGCGAAGCGCCTGCGTTCGCACGGGTTCGACCTCGTCGTCGAGGGCGAGAGCTTCTTCGTCGACAAGTCGAACCATCTCGAGCCCGGCGAGATCGACCACGCGACCGCGTGGGGTCAGCGACTCGTCGAGGCAGCTCGTACGGCCCGCTGACCCGACGATCGCTGCAACCGAACAGGCCGGTCGGTCCACAGACGTTCGACGCGATACAGCGGTGCGAACGCGACGAGGAAGAGCGGGAACGGGAACCCGATCAGCATGAACGCCAACACGCCGAGGTGCATCAGCCAGACGGCGAGCACCCAGGCGGTGCGGATGCGCCCGCCGAGCAGTGCGACGGGCGCGCCGAGTTCGATGACGATCGTGATCGCGGCGATGATCGGCCAGATTCCGTCCAGCCGTACGGCCCAGCCAGCCAACGGCGATGGTGTGCCGCCGAGCAGGTCGAGGCGCGCCGCCGCGTAGGCGACGTGGTTGCGCAACGTGTCACCGAACACCCAGTCGAGCCCGCCGTAGCGCAGCTTGGCGAAACCGGCGATCACGTACGTGGTCACGAGCACGAGCCCGGCCAGCGCGATCGGGAACCCGTAGCTCACCGATTCGCCCGGATCATGGGGACGGTCCTCCCGGCGCCGCGCGTCGAACGACCACGTATCGCCCGAGGGCGCCAGCGCGATGATCAGCAGGTACAGCACCATCAGGTTCTCGAAGTGCAGGAGCTGTCCCCACGACCCTCGATACGAACCGAGCGCGAGCATTCCCACTGCGAACAACGGGCCCGTCACGCGGAATCGCCAGCCGAGTACGAATCCCACGCCGGAGAGGAGCGTCGCGACGACGACCGCGTCGACCACACTCCCCTCGACCGGCCGATCGAGCAACATCACGAGACCGACGCCGTCGAAACCCGAGCGACGATCACCGAGTTGCAGGAACACGGGTAGGCGAGCGAGCAGGTAGGCCACGGCGAACACGCCGGTGAGGACCCGCAGCATCGCCAACCGTTCGGGAGGCGCGACGGCATCGACGACCGGAAGCCGTCGAAACGCCGAAGCTGCGGGCGCGGTCGCCATCACGGCGCCACCGGACACGAGGCGTGCACCGTCCGGTCGAGGAGGCTCGACGCTCCCTCGACCTGGGCGACCACGTCGTGACGTTCGGTGACGACGTCGATCGTCGAGGTGCCCGGCGCCAGGCCGTCCCACTCGGCGGCCCGCACTGCGATCTCCACGCACCGTTCCTGCGCCCGGCCGTCGCGGATCGCATTGCGGAGTTCTCCGGCGACGATGAGCGGATCGTCACTGTCGCCGATGACGGCGAGCGTGAGCGTCGCGACCGTCCCGGACGCGTCGACGGCCTGGGCGGTGGCGAGGGTGACCGCGTCGCCACGGGCTCGCGAGTACATCGGGTAGGTCGACAACGGGAAGCCGTCGCGGTCCAGCACCACGGGAGCGACGAGCGCGCCGACGACCCCAGCAGTGATCAGGATCCTCGCTCGCCGACCCATTCCTCCAGCTTCGCGTCCCGGGCGACCGGCGACACCCCGGCTCGCCAGTACATGCTCGCGATGCCGACGCACACGAGGCTGATCACGCTGCTGTACGCGAGCGCCCATTCCGCCGAGATGTTGTCGGCGATCAGACCCGTCAGCGGCCCGCCGATCGGCGTCGAGCCGAGGAATGCGACCGCCTGCAACGCCAGCAAACGGCTGCGCATCGCCGGAGGGCATTCCTGCTGCGTGATCGCATTGGCCCCGGCGACGAAGGCGGCACCACCGATTCCGAACGGCACCGTCCAGATGTAGGCGGCGATCAGGTTCGGAGCCCACGCCAACCCGAATCCGGCCAGCGCCATGACGACGATCCCGCCGAAGAACCAGCGCATCGTGACGACGTGCTGCCGCGCGGTGAGCAACGACCCGGTCAGCGACCCGACCGACATGACCGCGAGCAAGAAGCCGTAGTACTCGTCGCCTCCCCAGCGGACGTCGGCGAGCTTCGGGAGCACTGTGCCCTGGTTGAACGCCACGGTCGACACGATGAGCAACAGCGAGTAGATGATCAGCATGTCGCGGCGACCGACGACGAACCCCAGGGCCTCCCGGATCGGCTTGCCGCCCTTTTCACGCCGCTCGACCGGGAACATCTCGGCTCGACGGATCGCCACGAGCGAGAAGATGATCGCGAAGAACGTGACCCCGTTCAGGATGAAACACCACGCCGTGCCGATCGTGGTGACGAGGACGCCGGCGAGGGCCGGGCCGAAGATGCGCGAGCCCGTCATCACCGCCGTGTTCAGCGAGGTTGCGTTCGGGATGTCGACCGTGGGGACCAGCTCGGTCACCAGACCGCGTCGCGCCGGGTTGTCGAATGCATTGACGACTCCGAGCAGCAGCGACAACGCGTAGACCACCGGGAGGTTCGCCCATCCGGCCAGGTCGATCGTGCCCAGCATCAGCGCCTGCGCGGCCAGCGCGCTCTGCGTGACGATCGCCATCGTGCGCCGATCCCGCCCGTCGGCGATCACACCGGCCCACGCACCGAGCAGCAGCATCGGCAGCATCTGCAGCGCCAAGGTGACGCCGACTGCCGTCGCCTCCCCCGTGAGGCGATACACGAGCAACGACATCGCCGTCATCTGCAGCCAGGTGCCGACGTTCGACACGGCGAGTCCGGAGAAGAACAGCCGCGCGTTGTAGTACCTCAGCGAGCGGAACGTCGACGACATCAGCCGACCATCGTTACCCGGCCGCCACTCGTTCGCACGACCGGACGGTCCGGCCCATCACGCCAGGTGTGGCAGTCTGGGCAAGGACCACGACGAAGGGACCTCGACATGCGCCAGACAGCAACACGCCCGATCCGGCTCGCGACCGGGCTCGTCGCTACCGCAGCGCTGGCCATCGCAGCTTGCGGCAGCGACGACGGTGGCGGCGAGGGTGGCGGCGGCAGCACCGAGGCGTTCTGCGAGGAGATCCAGGCCCTCGCCGAATCGGAGGGCGACACCACCGAGGCCGAAGACCTGGAGGCGCTGCAGGCGGTCGCCGATGTCGCGCCCGGCGACATCGCCGACGAGATGGACGAGCTGGTCGACGGCTTCGAACGGCTGCAGGCGTTCGATCCCGAAGCGTCGAGCGAGGAGGAGATGACCGACTTCCTCGCCATGGCCGGCGACCTCGATGAGGCCAGCATCGCCGTCGAGGAGTTCGCTCTGGAGAACTGCCCCGACCTGCCCGACGACTTCTTCTCGACGGAGTGAGCGATCGCGCCGCGGGTCAGACCCCAGGCGTGATCAGTCGTCGAGCTTGAGGGCGTTGATGAAGACGTCGCCGGGCACTTCGACGCGCCCGATCGATTTCATCTTCTTCTTGCCCTCTTTCTGCTTCTCGAGCAGCTTGCGCTTGCGGGTGATGTCGCCGCCGTAGCACTTGGCGAGCACGTCCTTGCGCTTGGCCTTGACCGTCTCACGGGCGATGACCTTGCCGCCGATTGCTGCCTGGATCGGCACGTCGAACATCTGGCGCGGGATCAGCTCCTTGAGCTTCTCGCACATCCGCGCCCCGTACTGGTAGGCCGAATCGCGGTGCACGATGGTGGAAAAGGCATCGGCGGGGATGCCATTGAGCAACAGGTCGACCTTGACGAGTTGCGACGGCCGGTAATCGGACAGCTCGTAGTCGAGGCTGGCGTAGCCCTTGGTTCGTGACTTCATCTGGTCGAAGAAGTCGATGACGACTTCGGCGAGCGGTACCTCGTAGACCAGTTCCACCCGCTCGGGCGAGAGATAGTCCATCTTCTTCATCTCGCCGCGCCGGGTCTGGCACAGATCCATCAGCGTGCCGGTGTACTCCGTCGGCGTGATGATCGAGATCCTGAAGAAGGGCTCCTCGATCGATGCGATGCGCTGCGCCTCCGGCATGTCGGCGGGATTGTCGACCATCGCGACGGTGCCGTCGGTGAGCGTCAGACGGTATTCCACGCTCGGCGCGGTGGCGATGAGGGCCAAGCCGAACTCGCGCTCGAGGCGTTCCTTGACGATCTCCATGTGCAGGAGGCCGAGGAAGCCGCAACGAAAGCCGAACCCGAGCGCTCCCGACGACTCGGGCGTGTACGTGATCGACGCATCGTTGAGCTTGAGCTTCTCCAACGACTCGCGCAGGTTCTCGAAATCGTCGCCGTCGATCGGGAAGAGCCCGGAGAACACCATCGGTTTGGGATCGCGGTAGCCCGGCAGCGCATCGGAGGAGCCGCCCGATGCCGTGGTGACCGTTTCGCCGGAGCGGGCATCGCCCACGTCCTTGATGCCGGCGATCAGATAGCCGACTTCGCCCGGACCGAGTTCCTGCACCGGCGTGGGGATCGGGCGACGCGTCCCGATCTCGATCGCTTCGTGATTGGCGCCCGCCTGGATGAAGGTGAGCTTCGACCCCGACGTCAACGTGCCCTGCATGATGCGGATGCTCGACACGACGCCCCGGTACTGGTCGAACTGCGAGTCGAAGATCAGACCCTGCAGCGGTGCGTTCGGATCGCCCTGCGGTGCCGGAATCCGCTCGATCACGGCGTCGAGCAGGTCGGGCACGCCTTCACCCGTCTTGGCCGACATGCGGATGATCTCGTCGGCCGGGATCCCGAGGATCTTCTCGATCTCGGCGGCATAGCGGTCGGGCTCGGCGGCAGGCAGGTCGATCTTGTTGAGCGCCGCGACGATCTCCAGGTCGTGTTCCAGCGCCAGGTAGCAGTTGGCCAGCGTCTGGGCTTCGATGCCCTGTGCCGCGTCGACGACGAGGACCACGCCTTCGCACGCGGCCAGGCTGCGGCTCACCTCGTACCCGAAGTCGACGTGACCGGGGGTGTCGATCAGATGGAAAACGTGGCCCTTCCAGTCGACGCGGACGTTCTGCGCCTTGATCGTGATGCCCCGCTCTCGTTCGAGGTCCATCGAGTCGAGATACTGCGAGCGCATGTCGCGGGCATCGACCGCTCCGGTGATCTCGAGGATGCGATCGGACAGCGTGGACTTGCCGTGATCGATGTGCGCGATGATCGAGAAATTGCGGATGCGGGCCAGATCCATGTCCGAACCAACGCTATCTGGGCACGTTGCCGCTCAGGATGGCCGCCCGATAGAGTCGCATGGCTGTTCAGCGCGGGCACCGGGCCCCGCTGCGCAGACCAATCGACGCAGCCCACGCGAGAGAGCAAGGTTTCCACGGCCATGGCCAACATCAAGAGCCAGAAGAAGCGCAACATCACCAACGAGAAGCGCCACGAGCGCAACAAGTCGGTGAAGGCGGAACTCAAGACCCGCACCAAGCGCGTCGAGGCCACCCTCGGTACCGACGACAACGCCGACGCGGTGCGTGCCGCCACGAAGCGCATCGACTCCGCCGCCTCCAAGGGCATCATCCACAAGAACGCCGCCGCTCGCAAGAAGAGCCGCATGATGAAGAAGGTCAACGCCGCCGGCTGACCCGTTCGGCCGGCTCGACGGTCGACAAGCGAACATTTCGAACGGAACGCTGCGCTGCAAGTGCAGCGTTCCGTCGCGTTCGGACCGAGCACTTCGCTGGGCCGTGCTACACAGTCCGAATGTCAGAGGGCCGAACCTCACACACTGCCGCGAGAACTCTCCGGGCGGCAGCGTTGTTCGATGGTGTGCGATTCGTCGACACGCCGTTGCTGCAGATCGAGGGCGGTTCGATCGTCGCCGTTGGCAACGACGTTCATCTCGACGGTCCGGTCGCGGATCTCGGTGACGTCACGCTCATGCCCGGCATCGTCGACTGTCATCAGCACCTCGTGTTCGACGGCAATGGCACGCTGCACGAGCAGGTCGCCGGTCTGACAGACGACCAGCTCGCCGAACGAGCACGGCGGCTGGCCCGCCAGGCGTTGATCGGCGGCATCACCACGGTGCGCGACCTCGGCGACAGGAACTTCGTGACGCTCCCGCTGCGAGGCGACCCTGACCTGCCGACGCTGTTGTGTGCAGGACCGCCGATCACGCCGGTCGGCGGTCACTGTTGGTTCCTCGGCGGAGAGGTCTCCGATGCCGTCGGTCTTGCTGCCGCGGTACAGGCGCGCGTCGAACACGGATGCGATGTCGTCAAGATCATGGTCACCGGCGGATTCGGCACACCCGCGATGCCGGCTTGGAAGTCTCAGTTCGATGCCGACGACGTTGCGATGGTGACGAAGCTGGCGCATGCGGCCGGCCTTCCGGTCGCCGCACACTGCCATGGCGAGGAGGGCATCCGCCACGCCGTCGACGCCGGCGTCGACACGATCGAGCACTGCACGTTCATGAACGAGCCATTCGCTCCGGATCCCGACCACCGGCTCCTCGTCGACCTCGCGAACTCCGGCATCGCCCTGTCCGCGACGTTCGGCCGCTGCGCCGACGCGCCGCCGCCGCCCGACGTCCTCCTCAGAGCGACACCGCTGGTGCGCAACGCGATGCGACGGGTACTCGAGCTCGGCGGTGTGGTCGTCGTCGGCTCCGACGCCGGCATCAACACTGCGAAACCCCATGACATCGCACCGCGAGCCATCCACGACCTCTTGGACATCGGCATGGATCTCACCGACGCCCTGGCCTCGCTGACCAGCCGCGGAGCCGACGCGCTGGGTCTGCCGAACAAGGGCCGGCTGCGTGCCGGCGCGGATGCCGACGTCGTCGCGGTCATGGGTGACCCCCGCGACGACCCCGATGCAACCACTCGGGTGACCGGCGTGTGGCGCTCCGGCATCCCGGTCGACCGAACGTCGCGTTAGTCATCGCGGTTCCCGGGGACCCGGGCGCCGGGAACCGCGCTCAGCGGCGGAGTTTCGACAGGCGCGCCACGAGCACTTCCATCACCAGCTCCGGTTCGAGGTCCTTCGCGCCGCGCAGGTCGAGGTCGGCCTGGGCCAGCAGCTCGATCGCTCGCCGGACCGAGGCGGGTCCGAGGCGCCGGTAGTTCGCCAGCGCCTTCTTCGCCGGATACGGCGACTTGATGCCCGTTGCTGCCATCGCATCCTGCTCGGAACGGGCGTCCGCGCCGTCGAGCTTGGCGATCGACGAGTAGTGACCGTGCATGATCGCCATGATCTGGAGCGGGTGACGGCCCCCGGCGTGCATCATGCGGCCGAGCAGCGTGAGCGCCTTGGTGGTGTCGCCGGCATCGATGGCATCGGTGAAGTCCCACGGGGGCACGCCGCCGGCGTCACCGAGAAAGGGCTCGATCTCGGCGAAGCTGAGCACCTGATCGGCGCCGTAGGTACTGGTGAGGGTGGCGAGGATGCCATCGAGGCGCCCGGCGTCCTCGCCGAGCCACCCACCCAGCTGGGCCGCGGCATCGGGCCTGATCCGCAGCCCTGCGTCCTTGATGTGATCGGCGATCCACTCCTGACGGTCCTTCGCCCGTGACGGCGGCGAGGTGTTGGTGACCGTCCCGATCGCCTTGACCGCGTCGCCGAGCTTCTTCGGGACGCTGCCGCTGTTGATCACGATCACGAGATCCGACGTGTCGAGCGGATCGGCGAGATAGCCGAGCAGCGGCGCCAACTCGTCGGCCGTGAACCGATCGACACCTCGGGCGACGACGACGCGCTTGTCGGTGAGGAACGACGGGGTCTGCGCAGCGTCGACGACCAGGCGAAGTTCGTACTCGTCGTCGTCGAACTCGTCGACCATCATCGCCCGGTCGCCGTCGCCGACGAGCTCGTCGACGAGCTCGTGCACCGCTGAGCGCAGCACGGACTCGTCGTTGCCGCTGAGGAGATGGGTCGCCATGGAGACCTCGATTCTTATCGCGTCCCGCTACGACGGCGACAAACCGACCGCGAGACCACCACCACGACCAGGGCCACGACCACGCCCCAGCCGACCCACACCCAGGGCGGCGACGGTTCGAGGCGGGCGCCGATGCCCGCCACCGTGTCGACCCACCGGGTCCCAACCCGCGCCGGGAGCATCACGGTGGGCGCCACCGCCGGTATCGATCCCGCCACGAGCCCCGCTGGCAGCCCGTAGAGCATGACGAACCCGGCAACCGGCACCGCGAGGAGGTTGGCGACGACGCTGACCAGCGGCAGGCGCCCGAACACCCACACGCTGGGGACGACCACCCCGAGCTGCGCCCCGAGCGTGATCCCGAGGGGAAGCGCGAGCGGACCGAACACCGTGAGCCGATGCGCAAGCCATGGCCCGACCGTGCAGACACCCGCTGTCGCCCCGACCGACAGCCAGAATCCGATCGACCACGCCAGCAGAGGATCGACAAGGACGAGCACGATCACCGCCAGTGCGAGGATGCGTATCGGGCTCCGTTCTCGCCCCGTTGCGTACGCCGTCGCCGACAACCCCGCCATCACGCCGGCGCGCAGGATCGACGGCTCGACGCGGGTGAGCACCACGAACCATGCGATCACCGCCACCGTCAACACCCACCGGGGCACCGGCCGCATCCGCACGAGCAACGGCCCACACGCTGCGAGCACGAACGCGACGTTCTGACCCGACACGGCGGTCAAATGCGACAACCCGCTCGCTCGGAAGCGCTCGACCATGTCACGCGGCTGATCTCGGTCGTCGCCGATCACCAGGCCCCGGTACAACGCGCCGTCGGGTGCGGGCAAGAATTCGGCAGCGCGTTCGATCGTGGCGCGAACCCGGTTGGATGCCCGCGCGACCGGACCGCCGGCGTCGACATCGCTTGCCCAGACGAGGTCGAACTCGCCGACGACGTGTTGCCACGCAACGCGCCGCGCTCGCTCGGCGTCGAGTGCGACACGCTCGCCGCTGACCTCGACCCATTCGCCACCGCGCCACGACCGGATGCGCTGCTGTTGGGCCCGGCCACGCGACCACATCTCGAACCGCTCACCGTCGACCTCGACGATCACACGGGTGCTGGAGGGGTACGGCTGGGGATCGTCGATCAGCCTCACCCAACCTTCGTATTCCCCGAGCGAGTCGGGAACGAGCCCGGCCCATTCGTGTTGCGAGCGCATCGCGGCCCCGACGGCGAGAAGCACCACGAACCCCACCAGCAACAGCGGTGACCGGGCCGAACGGAACACGGCCGGCGGCGCCACCAGCAGCGCGAGCGCGAGCGCCACGATCGGCGAGCCGGTGCGCACCGACACGACGGCCACGACGGCCACCGCCACGACCGCACCGTCCGTGACCGTGGTCACCGAGGAGTCCGATCGCCACCACGAGCCCACCTCGGTGCCATAACCTTGGCGGTTCGTGACCTCGTTCACCCCCATTCCGCCCGGTGCCCGACCAGCGCCGTACGAGCCCCCGCCGAGCCCTCCGCTCGTCGAGGGGCCCCGGTGGTACCGGTCGCGCCTGCGGACGTGGGGGCCGTTCGCGGCGCTGATCGTTCCGGCGATCGTCGGGGCGATCGCCTACGGCTCGTTGCATTTCTTCGACACGGCGTGGAGCGGAGCGGTCGGGCTGATCGGAGGCGTGTTCGCCGCGCCTGCGCTGCTGGCAGCCGGCGCTCCGTTCGGCGATCGCAGTATGTACCCATTTGCCGTGGCGGCGTCAGGCGTGATGTGGATGCTCGTCGGGTTCCTCGCAGCGCGCCGGGCGACGCGCAATCCGATGGCGACCTGGCCGGACTTCTGGCGTCACTACGCGTGGATGTGCGCCGGCATCTGGGCAGGCGCCGCGATCGCCCTGGTCGTCGCCGCCTTGTCGATCTCCGACTCGCTG
>DATKXG010000287.1:0-3138 GCA_035529175.1 Ilumatobacteraceae bacterium | reverse complement strand
GCTCGCACGTCGCCAGGTCGTTGTTGTCCCCTCCTGTCGGATCAGTTCCCTCCTGGGAGAAGACACATGTCGCCGTACCCGTGACCACCAGCGAGTCAGCAGGTATTGGGTGGAATTCTGTCGTGAACTCGGGAGCCGTCGTCGCCGATGACTCCTCGTCACTGCCGCAGGCCGCCCCTGCGATCAGCAGCCCAACGGCTGCGAGCACAAAGCCAGAGCTTCTCATGGCTACCTCCTTCTCGATTCAAGCCTTCGCCCCCGAGATCGACCCGGTCAAGAGCCCAACGACCTACCGCTCGTGGACCGCTACCCGCGCCAACTCGGAGGCGGGAGCATCGATGCGCTGACGGCACGCATCCCTGCGGTCAACACAATCGAGACGTCAGACCGAAACGAGAGTTCTCACTGGGCGTGCCGCCATCAGCTCGTACTCCGCTCGCAGTGCGGGGCTGAGAGCTCGGAAGGCGGCCTTGGCGCCGACGGGATCGAGATCGAGTCGAGCCAGCGCCGCGATGGGCGGTGTCAGCAGTGCGGCGAGGTCGTCACGCTGACGCTGGTAGGCGCCGAGCGCCTCACTGGCGTCGTCGCCGTCGATGAGGATTGCGGCCAGAGCATCGCTGAGCAGCTCCGAACTGATGAACGCATCGGTGATCCCGTGGGCGCTCACCGGGTCCTTGAAGTAGCCAGCGTCGCCCACGAGCGCCCATCCGGCTCCGAAGGCTTTCCGGAGGAAGCCTGGGGTACCTGGGAAGCCGCGGTACCCGCCGTTGCAGGTCGATCCACCCAGCAGTTCGGTCAGGTGTGGCGACTCGGCGATGATGCGGTGGTAGGCACCACTCAGGTCGCCCCGGGCTTCGGCGCGGAACCGCTCCGGAGGAATGGCGACCCAGACGCACGTCTCGCCGTCGTTGGTGGGGATCACGCCGACCGCCTGACCGATCGTGTCGTAGTGGTTCTCCATCACGTCGTCCGCGAGCCCGGTCCAGTAGGCGTAGATGTTGGAGGAGGTCACCTGATCCTGATGGATCACCGGAGCACCGACCTGAGCGGCGACGCGCGACCGGACTCCGTCGGCGCCAATGACCCACGCAGCGTCCACACGACGACGCTCGCCACCGATGTCGAGGTCGATGCCCGTCACGCGGCCATCGGAGCTGCGGAGCCCGGTGACGGACACCCCGTGGACGACGTCGGCGCCGGCCTCGATCGCAGCGTCGACCAGGATGCGGTCGAGCACGGTGCGCCGCGGCGAGTACAACCCGTCGACGTCACCGTCCACGCTGACGTCGATCACTGCCGGATGGTCGTCGTAGCGGAACACGACCGTGCGGGTGACGGGTGTACCGGCCGCTCGGAGCCGGCCGAGCAGGCCCCAGCGGCTCAGCTGCAACACGCCGGCGCGGGCCAGTGAGTGCGTCGAGGTCGTGTCGCTGCCATACGCACTGCGATCGACGGCGAGGACGGACAGGCCACGGCGAGCGAGGAGCATCGCCGTGGATGCGCCGGCGGCCCGTGCCCCGACGACGACCACGTCGTATCGAGGGGCGATGGCGGATGTCGGAAGGGAGATGTCGTTTCGAGTTGTCATGGGTTCCACCTTCGATGACCGCTCGTCGTGGTGCTTGGAGGGAAGGTGAAGAGGTTGTGGAGATGGTCTCTTCGCAATCTCCAAGCCGCCTCCAAGACCTGTCGATCCCGGATCCGTACGGTCGACTCCATGGAAACGACGCGACACATCTCCGGCCTCTCGACACCCCGCTTCGCCACCACGTACGCCTCGGTGGGTGACCGTCCGATGCCGTGGCAGCGAGCGCTCCCCGGTCGCCTATTGGGAGTCTGGGCGCACCCCGACGACGAGGCATACCTCTCGGCGGGACTCATGGCGCGTGTCATCGACGCAGGCGGATCGGTCACGATGCTCACCGCCACCGCTGGCGAGAAGGGCACCGACGATTCCGCTCTGTACGACAGCGCCGAGTTCGCCGCGTTCCGTCGCGCCGAGCTGATCGCCAGCGTCGCCGAACTCGGGGTGACCGATGTCCGCTTCCTCGGCCTGCGCGACGGCGAATGCGACGTCGCCGACGATGAGGCACAGATCAGCGCCGTGCTCGATGTGATCGACGACGTCCGCCCCGACGCGATCGTCACATTCGGCCCCGACGGCATCACCGGCCATCCCGATCATCGAACGGTGTCGGGGTGGACCACGCAGGCCTGGAACCGAACGGACCGAACCGCTGAACTCCTGTACGCCGCGATGACCCAAGACTTTCTCGCTCGCCACGCCGAGCTCCACGATCGCTTGGGCGTGTTCGAGGAGTACGGCCGCAAGCCGGCGGCGATCGTGACATCCGACGTGAACCTCGGTTGTCGGCTCACACCAGCGGAGCTCGACCGCAAGCGTCGCGCCCTCGCTCGTCATGCAAGCCAGACGGTCGGTCTGGCCGACGTCGTCGGCGAGGAGACCTACCGCGAGTGGTGGGTCGACGAGACGTTCCGACGCGCAACGGTGTGCGACGGCGCCGATTCGCCGCGCACACCTCAACTGGCGGGTGTGCGATGACGGTGTGGACGCTCGACACGGTCGAGGCCCGGCCGTCGCCGACGACTCGATCGCTGATGCTCGAGGGGGCGCGCGACATGACACCGATGGTGGTCGGTGTGCTCCCCTTCGCCGTGGCGATCGGCGCCGCGATCGGGGCGTCGAACCTCGCTCGGGCCGACGGCCTCCTCAGCGGACCGGCGATCCTCGCCGGCTCGGCGCAACTGACGTCCATCGAGATGCTCGACGCAGGCACCGCTCCGCTGGTGGTGATCTTCTCGGCGCTGATGATCAACGCCCGCCTGCTGATCTACGGCGCCTCGCTCGCTCCGTGGTTCACCGGCCATGCGCGATGGAGCCGGCTCGCCCTGGCGGTCCCCGTGGTCGATCAACTCCACTTCACGTGCACGCCGCGCTTCGAGCGCGGCGATCTCGATCTGCGGGGTCGGACGTCGTACTACGTCGGCGCGGCGGTCTGGTTGGCGGGCGCGTTCGTGACGGCGCAGGCGGCCACGGTCGTGATCGGCGCGAACGCGCCGGACGCACTGGGTCTCGAGGTAGCGGCACCGTTGGCGCTCGTCGGACTGCTCGCCAAG
>DATKXG010000286.1:0-7363 GCA_035529175.1 Ilumatobacteraceae bacterium | reverse complement strand
GCTCGCACTCCTGGGCCTGTCGCTCTGGTTCGCCCGCCGCTCCCGCCCCACCGCGTAGCACGCACATCTGGTGTCAGACACCAGGTCTCGTGCTCGTCAGTCGACGTCGAGCAGCAGCGTGACCGGGCCGTCGTTGACGAGCTCGACGCGCATGTCGGTGCGGAACCGCCCGGTCTCGACGGTGGCGTCGAGCGACCGGAGTCGTTCGACGACACGCTCGACGAGCGGCTCGGCCACCTCCGGGCGGGCCGCGGCAATCCAGCTCGGCCGACGTCCCTTGGCGGTGTCGCCGTAGAGGGTGAACTGACTCACGACGAGGAGCGACCCGCCGACGTCGGCAACGGAGCGGTTCATCACGCCGTCGTCGTCATCGAAGATGCGGAGTCCCCACAGCTTGTCAGCGAGCTTGTCGGCCTCGACGACCGTGTCGGAATGAGTGGCCCCGATCAGTACGCACAAGCCGGGGCCGATCGAGCCGGCGACCTCCCAGTCGACGTCGGCCGACGGTCGACTCGTCACCTCGGCGCGGATCACACGTTGCACGAGCGCTCGCATCGCGCCAGTATCGCCCGATGAGCGAACAGCCAGCGACCCTGCACGTCGGCGACGTCACCCTGACCGTCTTCGCCGAGTTCGGCGCACGACTCGGCCAGCTCACCGTTGGCGGCCAACCGCTCCTCGTCGACGTCCCACCGCTCGACGGCCCGAATCCGCTGATGTGGGGCTGCTACCCGATGGCACCCTGGGCCGGGCGGATCCGCCGCGGCCGATTCACCTTCGAAGGAACCGAGCATCTCCTTCCGATCAACCACCACGACGCAGACGGGCCGGAACGATCCCACGCAATCCACGGGCTCGTCTACGACCGCAACTGGCCCGATGTCGACGAGGTGTCGGACACCTCGTGGACCGCGACCAGGAGCCTCGAGTGGGGTTTCGGCGGCAGCGTCACGCAAGCGATCGAGCTGTTCGACGACCGCGTCGAGCTGACACTGGCGGTCGAATCGTCCGGCGACTCATTCCCGGCCGAGGTCGGCTGGCACCCGTGGTTCCGCAAGCCCGACCGGCTCGAGTTCTCGCCGACCTCGATGTACGAGCGCGACGAATTCGGACTCCCGACCGGGACGCTCGTCGACCCCGCCGATGGCCCCTGGGACGACTGCTTCCTGGCCGACGGATCCGTCGAACTGCACTACGAACGGGCCAGCGCGCCGGTCGTGCGAGTCGACTCCGACTGCGATCACTGGGTCGTCTACGACCAGCCGACCGACGCCACCTGTGTCGAGCCCCAGTCGGGCCCACCCGACGCCTTCAACCTCGAGCCGCATGTGGTCACGCCAACGTCTCCCCTCTCCCGCACGATGACCATCTCCTGGTGAGACACCGGCATCGTTGCGTTACCGAGTGGTAATCAAGCGCCGATAGCCTCGCTCGGATGTCGCACGCCGGTCTCGATCCTGACGCACCGCTCAAGATCGCGTACCTCACCTACCGCGGCAAACCCCATGTCGGCGGCCAAGGCGTGTACACCCGCCACCTCACGAAGGCCCTCGCCGACCTGGGTCACACCGTCGAAGTCTTCGGTGGTCAGCCGTACCCGATCCTCGACGAGCGCATCACGCTGACCAAGCTCCCGAGCCTCGACACCTTCAACGACTACTTCCCGGGTCGCTTCCCCGGATTCTGGGAACTGAAGACCCGCGAAGACCTCCTCGAGATGGCCTGATTCATGACCGGCGTGTTCCCGGAGCCGCTCGCATTCAGCGCCCGCGCCGCCCGCGAACTCAAGCCCCGTGCCGGCGAGTTCGACCTCGTTCACGACAACCAGTGCCTCGGCTACGGCATCTTGAAGATCGAGGCGAAGATCCCCACGATCGTCACGCTGCACCACCCGATCACCAAGGACCGCGAGCTCGAGATGAGCCACGCCAAGACACTCCCCCGGCGCCTGTCCGTCGGCCGGTGGTATTCCTTCGTGAAGATGCAGGGCAAGGTCGCGTCGAAGATGCCGCGCATCGTCGTCGTGAGCCAGAACTCGATCGACGACATCCACACCGACATGGGCGTCAGCATCGACCGAATGCGCCTCGTGCCCGTCGGCGTCGATCCCGAGCTCTTCAAGCCGCTCGATCACGTCACCCGCCGGCCGGGACGTCTGATCACCACGGCGTCGGCCGACGTCGCCCTGAAGGGGCTGTCATATCTGCTCGAGGCGATGGCGAAGCTGCGCACCGAGCGCGACGTGACCCTCACGATCATCGGCAAGCCGCGGCCCGGTCATTCGATGGACCTGATCGACTCCTACGGCCTCGCTCCCCACATCGAGTTCGTCTCCGGCGTCAGCGACGAGCGCATCGTCGAGCTCTACGCCGAAGCCGAGATGGCCGTCGTCCCGAGCCTCTATGAGGGTTTCAGCCTCCCCGCCATCGAGGCGATGTGCACAGGGACACCACTGGTCGCCACCGACGGCGGCGCGCTTCCCGAGGTGACCGGCAGCGACGGCGAGACCGTGCTCCAGTGCCCCGCGGGCGACAAGGATGCGCTCGCCGCCACGATCGCCCGTGGCCTCGACGATGCCGAACTCCGCGCCCGGGTCGGCGCCGCCGGCCGCCAACGCGTGCTCGAACGGTGGACGTGGAAGAAGTGCGCCGAGGAGACCGTCGAGCAGTACCGCGAGGTGCTGGCCATGCCCCAGAACATCGCGAAGCTGCGCGCCAACGGACGGATCTGAGATGTTGACGATCAAGTTCGACCAGCTCGGACTCGCACCCGGCGACCGTGTGCTCGACGTCGGCGCCGGCTTCGGCCGCCACGTGTTCGAGTGCGCGCGACGCGGCGCCGACGTGGTCGCACTCGACTACGCCGAGGACGAGGTCGTCCAGACCCGCGCCACGCTCGGCGGGATGGTCGACGCCGGCGAGATCGACCTCGACCGCTTCAAGGGCGTGCTGCGCGGCGACGCCACCAAGCTGCCGTTCGCCGACAGCTCCTTCGACGTCGTCATCACGTCCGAGGTGCTCGAGCACATCCAGGACGACGTCGCCGCGATCGCCGAGATGGTCCGGGTGCTCAAGCCCGGTGGCCACTTCGCCGCCACCGTGCCGGCATGGTTCCCCGAGAAGATCAACTGGATGCTGTCGGACGAGTACCACGCCCCGAAGAGCGAGGGTGGACACGTTCGCATCTACAGCGCCACCGAGCTGTCGGCGAAACTGCGCACCGCCGGTCTCGACCTGCAGGGGCACCATCGCGCGCACGCGCTGCACTCGCCGTACTGGTGGCTCAAGTGCGCAGTCGGTCCCCGCAACGACGACAACCCGGCCGTGAAGCGATACCGCGAGTTCCTCGAGTGGGACATCACGGAGCAGCCGGCGGTCACCCGAGTGGCCGACCGCGTCCTGTCGCCGGTGCTCGGCAAGAGCATCGTCTTCTACGGCGTCAAGCAGAAGCACCCCGTTCGCCCGCCCGAGGTACAGGGGCTGCGGTGAAGCACGTTGCGCACCTCCCCGGCGTCCTCACCGCCGACGAGCTGCAGGCCACCGGCGAACACCTCGTGTCGCTGCAGCTCGACACCGGGATGATCCCGTGGTTCCCGGGCGGGCACTGCGATCCGTGGAACCACGTCGAGTCGGCCATGGCGCTCGACGTCGCCGGATTCCACGACGAGGCCGAACGCGCATACAACTGGCTCGTCGACACCCAACGACCCGACGGGTCCTGGCACGCCTACTACCACGACGACGGAGGGGTCGAGGACGCCAAGCTCGACACGAACGTCTGCGCCTATGTCGCCACCGGCGTCAGTCACCACCTTCGCCTCACGTGGGATCGCGCCTTCGCCGAACAGATGTGGCCGACCGTCGAACGCGCTCTCGAGTTCGTGCTGGGGCACCGACGAGCCGACGGACTCCCGCTGTGGGCAGTCGAGGCCGATGCTCGCCCCTGGGACTACGCCCTGCTGACCGGGACATCGAGCATCCAGCACTCACTGCGCTGCGGTGCCCGACTCGGCGAACGGGTCGGCGAACCTCGCCCCGAATGGATCGCGGCCGCCGACGAGATGGCCGAGGCGGTGCGCACTCGACCGGAGCTGTTCGAACCGAAGACCCGCTGGGCGATGGACTGGTACTACCCCGTGCTCACCGGCGTGCTCACCGGCGAAGCCGCCAAGGCTCGCCTCGCCGACGGATGGGAGACCTTCGCCATGGAAGGCCTTGGGATCCGTTGCGTGAGCGACGAACCGTGGATCACCGCCTCGGAGACCGCCGAGTGTGCCCTCGCCTACGCGTCGATCGGCGACATGTCGACCGCCACCGATCTGCTCACGTGGACCCGCACGCACCGACGCGACGACGGCTCCTACTGGACCGGCATCGTCTACCCCGAGCCGGTGCTGTTCCCGTTCGACGAACACACCTCGTACACCGCCGCCGCCGTGGTGCTGGCCGTCGACGCGATCACCCGCGCCACGCCGGCCAGCGACGTCTTCGTGCCGTTCTGATCGGGGCGGGGGCCCTGGCGGCATGCGATGAGTTTCCGCGCGACCTGTCCGCGCGAAGACTCATCGCTCGGGCTGTCCAACCGCAAGCGATGAGTTTCCGCGCGACCTGTCCGCGCGAAGACTCATCGCTCGGGGCCGCTGGGGGAGTGAGTGCACGCTCAACTGTTACGTTGCTCTGTCGATGAAGTCGACGTTGGCTCGCACGGTGTTCTCGATCTGGAGCTGGTTCGTGCTCGGTGTCGTCGTGATCCTGTGGACACCGATGGTGGCGATCGTGCGCCTCGCCACGATGCCGTTCGACAGGGGCGCGTACGCGGCCGGCTACCTGTTCCGCAAGCTCACCGTCGTCCACGAACGCCTCACGCCGCTGTGGAAGTTCCGCACCTCCGGCACACTCCCCGACGACATGCGTCGCCCCTACGTCGTCGTGTCGAACCACGAGAGTTTCGTGGACATCCTGCTGATCTCGCACCTGCCGACCGAGATGAAGTGGATGTCGAAGATCGAGATCCTGCGCATCCCGCTCGTCGGTTGGATGATGCGCCTCGCCCGCGACATCCCGCTCGAACGCGGTGATGCCGAGTCGGCCGCCAAGGCGCTGGCAGCGTCGAGCGAGCGGCTGGACTCGAAGGTCTCGGTGATGATCTTCCCCGAAGGCACCCGCTCGAAGACCGGAGAGCTTCGAGAGTTCAAGTCGGGCGCGTTCCGCCTCGCGATCGAGCACCAGGCCCCGATCCTGCCGCTCGCCGTGTACGGCACCCGGGATGCACTGCGCAAGCACGACTGGCGTCTCGGCTACGCGGAAGCCGAAGTGCGCGTGCTCGAACCCGTCAGCACCGAGGGACTCACGATGGACGACATGCCCGCCCTGCGAACCAAGGTGCGCGATCTGATCATCGCCGCTCGCGACGACCTGCGTCGCGAGTTCGGCGACTGATCGCCGGAACGGCTTCGGCATGGCGTTCCAGGTACCCGTCCGCGTCCTCGCCGCAGCGCGCCCGTCAGTTCCCGCGGCCTTGCTCGTCGCGATCGCGTCGAGTACCGCCGTCTTCACCGCCACCCCGTTCCTGCTGTCGGCGGTCTCCGAGGAATACGACGTCGCACTCAGCACGGCAGGGTGGATGTCGACCGCCCAGCTCGCAGGATTCGTGCTCGCGTCGTGGATCGGTGGCCGGTTCCTACGACCGGTCCGCTCGATCTTCGTGATCGGCGCGGTGATCGGCGTCGTGGCCAATCTCGGCTCGGCGGCCGCACCGACGTTCGAGCTGCTCGCCATCATGCGCTTCGGCAGCGGGATCTCGCTCGGCTTCGCCGCCTGGATCGCATGGCAAGCCGCGTTCGGCGACACCGAGAAGACCGGCGACGTCGCCGTCGTCGGCCCGCTCGTCGGCGTGGTCATGTCGCCGCTGATCGCCCTCATCTTGGAGTCGGTCGGCTTGACCTGGCTGTTCGTCCTGCTCGCCGTGATCACTGCGACGCCCCTGATCTGGCGGCGCCAGGTGCCGACCACCGACCGGCTCCGTCCGCATCGAACCCGCCACACTCCGACGAGGGCGGCTCGCGCGATCCTGATCGCCCTCGGCGCCATCACCCTGGGGGGCTCGTCGGTGTTCGTCTACGCCGCGGCGATCGGCAAGGACCTCGACGGGCTGTCGCCGCTCACCGTGTCGTTGCTGTTCAGCGCGAACGCGCTCGCAGCGATCCCGTCGGCCCGCTGGACCGGACGTCGCGGTCCCGCCGGTGTCTGGTTCCTCGCGACCGCCGTGTGTGCGCTCGCGATCGCCGGATCTCGAAGCGGTCTCGTGTTCGGCGCCGCCCTCGTCGGTTGGGGATTCGTGTTCTTCATGGGGATCCCCGCAGCGTTCACCCTCCTCGCCGAGCGGTCCAGTTTCCCCGAGGAACGCGCCGGCGACGCGCAGGCAGTGATGGCACTCGGACGCGTCTTCGGGCCGATCATGGGCGGCGCCCTCATCGCCGCCGGGTCGGAGGTCACGCTCGGATTCGCCGCCGCCGCCGTGATGTTGTTGGGCTCGTTCCTGCTGCTCTACGTCGACCGGCAACGCTTCGTCGTGGTGCGACAGTACGGCGCCTGGTCGCAGGCGAGGGCGTCAGTCGACCCGGTGCAGCACGCGTAGCGACCCGGTCGCCGACACCATCCGGAACCGACCCGACTCGAGCGCCGGCTTGAAGATCTGCTCGTACGGCGGACGTCCGCCGTCGACCGGATCGGGGAACACGTCGTGGATCGCCAGCGTGCCGCCGACCGCGACGTGCGGCGTCCAGCCCTCGTAGTCGAGACGTGCCGGCTCCTCTCCGTGGCCACCGTCGATGAAGAGGAACGAGAGTGGCGTGGTCCAGGTCGCTGCCACGAGCGGTGACCTGCCGACCACGGCGATCACGGAGTCCTCCAGCTGTGCGTCGTGGATCGCCGCGCGGAAGAACGGGAGCGTGTCCATCTTGCCGATCCGGGCGTCGACCACCTCGGTGTCGTGGTGATCCCAGCCTGCCTGGTTCTCCTCGGACCCGCGGTGGTGATCGACGGCGAACAGCACGACACCGACCGATTCGGCTGCATCGCCGAGCCAGATCGTGGAGCGCCCGCAGTACGAACCGACCTCGAGCATCGGCGCGCCGGGAACGGCGTGACCTGCGGCGACCGCTGCATCCCACAGCGCGTCGCCCTCGTTGGCGGGCATGAACCCCTTGGTCGCGAGCGCCAGGTCCCGACGCTCGGGCGTCACCAGGTGTCCCAGTGGATGATCGTGTCGGGGTCGGGGCGCAGCGCCCGCTTGAAGTCGGTGCCGACCGTGTAGGCGAGCGGGGTCAGGCACGCCTGCTGGATCTCGTCGAACGGGATGCCGA
>DATKXG010000285.1:0-3582 GCA_035529175.1 Ilumatobacteraceae bacterium | reverse complement strand
TGCACACCGAACAGCACCTCGACGGGGTCGTGGAGGTACGCGGTGAGGTCGGTGATCGCCGTGTCGAAGGCGACGAACGACGTGCGCAACGCCGGCAGCTGCGCGAGCACGCCACCGAACAGCGATGCGTACACGACGCTGTCGGCCATCGAGCCAGACTGGTCGACGGCGATGATCACGTCACGAGCGAGGCTGCGCTGGCGGCGACCGTGCCCGACGAGCCGTTCGGGGACCACGGTGCGGTGTTCGGGGATCCAGTGGCGCAGGTTGGCGGCGATGGTGGTCGGCCAGTCGATGTCGCCCGGCCGGGGCCGACGGGTGCGCGCCGAACGCGACAGCGCGCCCCGAACGGCTTGGCGGGTGTGGTCGGCGAGGCGTCGTTCGAGGTCGGCGAGGACCTGCGCGATCACTTGGCGGGCCGTGGCCCGGGTCTCGTCGGGGAGGTGACGGTTGAGTTCGACGAGCAGCGTGACCAGGTGGATGTCGGGTTCGACGCTCTGGAGCAGTTCCGGTTCCAGCAGCAGTTGGCGGAGATCGAGCCGCTCGACGGCATCACGCTGGAGGATCTGGACGACCGGTGTCGGGAAGTACCTACGGATGTCACCGAGCCAGCGCATCACCGACGGTTTCGACCTGCTCAACCCGCCGGCGCGGTTCGTTCCCCTGGCTCCCTGCTCGCCCCGGTCGTACAGCGCACCGAGCGCGGCGTCAATCCGCCGATCGTCGCCGTGCAGCCCAGCGCGACCGGGCTGCCCGCTGCGCCCGCGGACGTCGTCACCAGGACCATCACCCGAACCGTCACCCGAACCATCGCCAGGACCGGAACCGTCGCCGGCACCCGGTGCGGCCTGCTCGCCCAGCGCCGTCATGGCGTCGGCCTCGGTCCACACGTCGTCGACCGCAGCTCCGAGCATGAGACGCCACCGTCGGCGACGCTCCGATTCCGACACGGTCGGGATCACGAGACACCCAACCCGAGCAGATGGCGCACCGTGGTCAACGCAGCGGCGGCGCGTTGCTCGTCGACGTCGGGACCGAACCCGTCGGAGCGCTCGATGCCGGCGCCGATCAGCAGCCTCATCAGCTGGCGGCGCTCGGCAGCCTCGAAGGCGCCGAACGTTCGGCGCAACAGCGCAATCACCGCGTCGAACGCCTCGGGTCGCAGCGATGCCACCCAGCCGTCGAGGACGGCGAGGAGGTCGGCGTCGTGGAGCAACACCGATCCGGACCCAGCGAGGAACCCTTCGACGAACGCGGCGCCGGTCACCGGTGGTGTGCCGGCGGACAGCGCCTGCGACAGGCGACGCTGCACCGCCGCGACGGACCACACGCCTGCGTCGTGGAGCAGCCGGGTGGCGCGCCCCTGCACGAGCCCGTGACCGGCGCCGGTGGCGAGCTCGACGAGCACGATCGGCAGACCGTGACGGCGGGCTGGATGGTCGAGCACCGCGAGGGCACCCTGCAGGCCCGCCAGGCGTTCGACCAGCACCGCGGCGCCGTCGTCGTCGAGCGCGTGCGCGGACGCGACGACGCCCGCGAGAATCCGCACGACCAGACCGTCGACGACCTCGCGCAGCGTGCCGGCGTCCGTCGAGCGGACGTCGCCGTAGCGCAACGCTTGGGCGAGCGGCGGCAACGCGTCGAGGAGCCGGCCGACGTCGGGGTCGTTCGCAGCCCGGGCGGCGAGGCGCTGCACCGTGGGCTCGATCGCCTCGGGGAGATCGGCGAACAACGCCGAGGTGATGATGCCGACCAGTTCGGCGATGCCCGACGAGGCCTCGGCCCGCTCCAGCAGCCGTGCCGTCGCCGCCGTCTCGAGGGTGGTGCCGTAGCCGGCGCGTTCGATGAGCCGGACCGACAGCTCGGGATCCCAACGCAGCTCCCACGTCTCGCGGAAGGTCCCCGACGATCCGCGACCCTCGACCACGGCACCCCACGGCACACCGAGTGCCACGAGCCGGTGCAGGAGGTGCGACTTGCGCAGCCCGGTCGGTGTGCGCAGGTCGACTTCGACGAGTGTGGTCTCGGCACGAGGGGCGAGGCGAGCAGACTTCTGGGCCTTGGCGACGTCGCGGGCGAGCGGCACCTGGGGTGCCGCTTCGGGGACCGTGCCGAGCTCGTCGCCGACCACCAGCTCACGTCGGACGAGGTCGAGACCACCCATCACGGCGTCGGCAGCATCGAGCACCTCGGACAGTCCGACCCGAGGGCGTCCGCGCATCGCAGCGAGCGACTCAGCCAGACGGGTTCCGGCGATCAGGTGATCCGGCGAGGCCGATCCGCCACGATCGCGTACGAGGCGTGCCGCATCGACGAAGAACCGTGCGACACCATCGGTCCCCGGGTGGTCGAACACGTGGCGGTACCAGCCGGGGCTGTCGACACCGGCGGCGTAACCGGAACCTGCGGCGAGACGCCGGTGCGTCCACGGCACCCACGCCACCGCGGTCTTGACCTTCGGCAGGCCCCGCAGGGTGGCCGTGTCGGTGGAGATGGTCGGCGCGCCCGGGGCATCGATGTCGAGAGCCGGGACGTGCCACGCACCGCACACGACGACGATCTGTTCGTGGCCGGCGCGTCGCGCGGCGCGGATCGCGCGGCGCATGTGCGCCTCGCGTTGCAGTTCCCGCCGGGTCGGCACGAAGCCGTCGCGAGCGGCCGCCATCGCGTCGGCCACGGCATCGAAGGCAGGGGCGCCGTCGCCGCGGTGCTCGATCACGTCCTCCCACCATCGTTCCGGGTCGGGGTCGCCGGCGGCCGCAGCGAGTTCGCGCAGCGGGTCCGGGGGCGCCGCTTCGGCGACGAGCGATGCGTCGTCGTCGGCCGTGGCTGCAAGCGTGGCTGCCAGCGGCAGGTCGATGGCGTGGACCTCGACGTCGCGGGTGTTGGCCCAGGCGATCGCCTGCCATTCGGGACTGAACGTGGCGAACGGAGCGAACGCCGCCCGGCCCGGCTCGGCGGGGACGTAGGTCAGAAGGGCGACCGGCGGAACCAGGCCGGGCTCGCCCACCCACCGCAGCGCTGCGTCGACGTCGGCGGGTGCTTCGACGAGCACCACGTCGGGCCGGATGTCCTCCAGCGCCCGCAGCACCGACCGCGCCGACCCCGGTCCGTGATGACGGATGCCGAGCAGGTGGACGCTCACGTGTCGAGCGAGCGGCAGGCGTCGTAGAAGTCGTCCCAGCCGGGACGGTCACGCACGACGGCTTCGAGATATTCGCGCCAGGCGATCGCGTCGTGAACCGGATCGCTCACCACCGCGCCGATGATCCCGGCGGCGACATCGGTCGATCGGAGTTCACCGTCGCCGAAGTGCGCAGCGAGGGCGAGGCCGTTGGTGACGACCGAGATCGCCTCGGCGGTCGACAGGGTGCCCGTAGGGATCTTGACGCTGTTGCGCTCGTCCTCGGTGAGGCCGGATCGGAGCTCGCGGAACACGGTGACGACCCGGCGGATCTCGTCGGCGGCGGCGGGCACGGCGGGCAGCGCCAGCGCCACGCCGAGTTCGCCGACGCGCCGGCTGACGATGGCGATCTCCTCGTCGATCGTGGCAGGCAGCGGGAGCACGACGGTGTTGAAGCG
>DATKXG010000284.1:0-19589 GCA_035529175.1 Ilumatobacteraceae bacterium | reverse complement strand
CCGACGCGGTGCATCAGACCCGGTGTGCCCGGGATGGCCCAGGGTCGAGCGAGCGTGGTCTCGTCACGCAGATAGGGCCAGAACACCTCGTTGCCCTCGTCGTCGAGATGGTTCGGCTCGGTCGTGAACGGCACGGAGATGTCGGGCAGGGAATCGACCGATGGGAGGTTCCACGGCTCGGAACCGTTTGCCAGGTAGCCGTCGGAGAGCAGGATCACCGGGGTGCGGTACTTCAGGGCGATGCGGACCGCCTCGATGGCGGCATGGAAGCACTGCGCCGGGGTGTAGGCAGCGACGATGGGGAGCGGTGCCTCGCCGTGGCGTCCGTAGAGCGCGATGTTGAGGTCGGAGGCCTCGGTCTTGGTCGGCAGGCCCGTCGACGGCCCGCCTCGCTGGATGTCGACCAGGAGGAGCGGCAGCTCGATCGACACGGCGAGCGACGTCGTCTCGCTCTTGAGGGCGACGCCCGGGCCGCTGGTGGTGGTCACGCCGAGATGCCCGGCGAACGCTGCGCCGAGCGCCATGCCGATCGCTGCGATCTCGTCCTCGGCCTGCACGGTTCGGATGCCGAAGTGCTTGTGCTTCGACAGCTCGTGGAGGATGTCGGAGGCGGGCGTGATCGGGTACGAACCGAGCGTGATCGGAAGCTTCGCGAGCTGGCCGGCGGCGACGATGCCCCAGGCGAGGGCGGTGTTGCCGGTGATGCTGGTGTACTCGCCGGCAGGCAGCTTGGCAGGCTTGACCTCGTAACGGTCGCCGACCGCCTCCGTCGTCTCACCGAAGTTGAATCCCGCGAGGAACGACGCCCTGTTCGCGGCCTCGACCAGCTCGTTGCCGCCGAACTTCTCGGTGATCCAGTCGAGCGTGGGGTCGACCGGACGGGTGTACATGAACGACACCAGGCCGAGTGCGAAGAAGTTCTTCGAACGCTCGGCGTCGCGCGGCTTGACGCCGAGTGGCGCGCAGATCTCCTTGGTGAGCGTGGTCATCGGCACCCGCAGTACGCGGTAGTGCGCAAGGGTGTCGTCGTCGAGCGGGTTGGCCTTGTAGCCGGCCTTCTCGAGGTTGCGTTCCTCGAAGGCGTCCTCGTTGACGATGACGGTTCCGCCGGGCTCGAGTCGGTGCAGGTCGGCCATCAGCGCGGCGGGATTCATCGCGACGAGGACGTTCGGTTCGTCGCCGGGCGTGGTGATCTTGTGGTCCGCGATGTTGACCTGGAATGCCGACACACCGTTGACGGTGCCGGCAGGGGCCCGGATCTCGGCGGGGAAGTCGGGCAGCGTCGAGAGGTCGTTGCCGAACGACGCGCTCACCGAGGTGAACCGGTCGCCGGTGAGCTGCATCCCGTCGCCGGAGTCGCCCGCGAAGCGGATGATCAGATGGTCGAGGACGTGGTCGTCGTCGGCCGCTGGCCGGCCGATCGTGTCCGTCATGTTGTCTCCCCCCGGGAGCATCAGCGCCCCGGCTCCGTTGCCGGGCCTGTCGGGGTTCCACCGTAGTAGCCGAGATCGCCCGCGAGCGGGACGGCACGACGAAAGTGACCATCGTCCCGCTCGATTACATCAGGGGTCAGACCCGCGATGCAATTCATCGTGCGCGATGATCGGATCATGTATGCCGTCACCACCTTTCTGGTCGTCGCCGTGATCACGATCGCATTCACGAAGCTGGCAACCGGTGCGCTCATCGCCACGGGCATGCCACCCGAGCTCGCTGCGTTCCAGGCGCGATCGGCGTTCAGCGGTGCGGGCTTCACCACGACGGAGGCGGAGAACGTCGTGAACCAACCGGTGCGCCGCAGGATCATCGGGACCACGATGCTCGTCGGAAGCCTCGGGACGCCGACGCTCGTCGTGACCGTGCTGATCGGCTTGATTGCGCCAGGTCCGGGATCGACGACCGAACGAGTGCTCGTCACCCTCTCAGGGCTGTTCCTGATCGTGATGGCGATCGTGAACAAGCCGGTCCAACGCTGGTTGACGGACGTCGGACACCGCTACATCCAACGCCATCTGATCCCGGCTCTCGGGAGCGAGCGTCAGGAGCTTCTCGTGTTGTCCGACGACTTCGCCATCCTGTCCGTTCGACTGTCGGCGCCGGTCGAGCAAGCGCGGAGCCTTCGAGGACTTGCGCATGCGGTTCCCGGAGCGACCGTCTTGGCGATCCGTAAGGGACCGCAGTTCATCGGTGAACCGCCGGCGGACATCGATCTCCTGGAGGGAGACGAGCTGATCCTGTACGGGCGGCGTGACCAGATCGGCGCCACCGCATGAACGGGCCTGCAGGGATTGTGGTGGCGACCGTGATCGTGCTGGCGTGCGGGTTCGGCATGTCGTCGTGTACCGGCTCGGACGGGACCGACGACGAGTCGCCGTCGATCGGCGGGATCAACGGCCCGGCCGTGGTCGATCCGTCGTTCGATCCCTTCGCCACCGAACCGTCTGCGCCACCCGCCAGCGGCGGCGGATAGGGTCGGACGCTCACATGGCGTCGCTCCGATTCAGCTTCGGCACCATGGGCTCCGGCAAGAGCACCGTGGCGCTGCAGATCCACCACAACCTGTCCAGCCGCGAGCTCTACGGCCTGCTGCTGACCACGCTCGACCGCGAGGGCCGCCAGGTGACCAGCCGGCTCGGCGTCGCTGCCCCGGCGATCGAGGTGACACCCGAGCTCGATCTGCACGCTTTGGCGGTGCGCTACTGGCCGATCCACTACATGATCTGCGACGAGGCGCAGTTCTACACGCCCGCGCAGTGTGACCAGCTCGCACGCGTCGTCGACGAACTCGACATCGACGTGTACGCGTTCGGTCTGCTGACCGACTTCCGCGGGCGCCTGTTCGAGGGAACGGCACGCATGCTCGAGATCGCCGACGTCCACACGCCGTTGCAGGTCGAGGCTCGCTGCTGGTGCGGCGCGCACGCAACCCACAACGCCCGCGTCGTCAACGGCGACATCGTGTACGAGGGCGACACGGTGATGGTCGGCGACACCAATCCGAACGAGGCGCCGCTGTTCGGCGACACCGTGCGCTACGAGCTGCTCTGCCGCGCCCACTTCCTGCGCGGCGACCTCGGCACCTGACAAGTCCCTCGTTCGGTCCTCCCCGGCCCCGGCCCCGTCCCCGGGCGGACCGTCAGCGGAGGGTGGTGATCTCCACGATCGGGACTGACCGGCTGAGGCCCTTGAACTCGACGTCGCCCATCGGCAGCGACTCGACACGATCCTCGACCGCTGCGAACACCTTGTTGGTCACGAGGATCTGGCCGCCCGCTGCGATCGCGCAGACGCGAGCCGAAAGGTTCACGACCGTGCCGATCGCTGTGTACTCGGTACGCCCGTCGAAGCCGATCTCGCCGCACGTCGCATAGCCGACGGCGATGCCGATGCCGAGCTCGAGGTCGTGACCGCGACGCTTCCACTCCGTCGACAACCCGGCGGTCCGGTCGCGCATTTCGACTGCGAGCTGCACCGCGTTCCATGCCGGGTCATCGAGCTGTACCGGGTCGTTGAAGAACACGAGCATGCCGTCACCGGTGAACTGGGCGATCGTGCCGTCGTGGTCGAAGATCATCGGACCGACGGCATGGTGGAATTCGCTCAGGACGTCCATCACTTCCTCGGGTTCCGCGGTCTCGGAGAACGCGGTGAAGCCCCGGAGGTCGCAGAAGAACGCGGTGATTTCGCGGCGGTGGCTTGCGAGGATCTCCTCGCCTCCTGCCGCAAGGGCCTCGGCGAGCTGCGGGCTGACGAACCGGCGAAGACTGGTCAGTCGCTCGACCTCGGCGACCTTGTCGTCGACCCGTTCGGCGAGGTGCTCGTTGAGTTGCTGCAGCTCGTCGGTCATCCGCTTCTTGTCGAGGCAGGCGCCGAGCCGGGCGTGGAGCAGCACGGGATCGAACGGCTTGGGGAGGTAGTCCTCGGCGCCCAGCTTGATGCACGTGATGATCGAGGCCATCTCGTCGACGCCGGAGATGACGATGAACGGGATCGCCTTGAGTCGGTCGTCACCGGCGCGGTGCTCGAGAAGGCCGTAGCCGTCCATCTCCGGCATCTCGATGTCGGTGAGGACGACGTCGACGGCATGAGTGGCCAGCTTCTCGATGGCTTCGAGGCCGTTGCCTGCCTCGACGACGGCATGGCCGAGGTGACCGATCGACATCGACAGCATCTGCCGGTTGAGCGGGTCGTCGTCGACGACGAGGATCATGGCGGGGGCGTGGCTCGGCGGGGGAGTGTCGGTCACGAAGTCATTCTTGCATCATGCGTTCGGGTCGAGCGCCTGGCGGGCTCCGTCGAAGGCCACCGCGATCGCCGCGACCTGGGCATCGACACCGATGACGGCGTCGTCTCGGGCCTGCGCTTCGAGCGCGCCGCAGAGGTCGGCGAGATCGGTGGCGCCGAAGCTGGCGGCGTTCGACTTGAGCGTGTGGGCGGTGCGGCGCAGAAGGTCGGTGTCGCCGTTGCCGGCGGCGTCGGCGAGTTGGGCGAGCAGCGACGAGCCGTTCTCGAGGAACGATCCGACGAGCTGGGCGAACGCCTCGTCGCTGGGGGCGATCGACCGCATCCGCTCGATGGCGGTGGCGTCGAGCGTCGTGGGAGTCGCAGCGGTGCCCGATGCGCCGTCGACTCGGTTCGGCGTCGCCGCCAGGGCGGCAGCGAGCTCCTCGGGGCGGATCGGCTTCGCGAGGTATTCGTCCATCCCGGCGGCGAGGCACGCCTCGCGGTCGCCCTGCATCGCGTTGGCGGTCATCGCCACGATCCGGATCGGACGGTCGCCGCGCTCGGGCGGCGTCGGCCGGGCCCGGATCCGGCGAGTGGCTTCGAGGCCGTCCATCTCGGGCATCTGGACGTCCATCAGCACCAGGTCGTAGGGGAGACGTTCCACCGCTTCGACGGCTTCGAGGCCGTTCGACGCGACGTCGGCGCGGTAGCCGAGCGATTCGAGCACGAGCGTGGCGATCTGCTGGTTGACCGTGTTGTCCTCGGCGAGGAGGATCCGCAGCGGGTGACGCACGCCCAGCTTCTCGGTCGGTTCGGCGTGGCCGCTGTCCGGTGACGTGTTGACGTCGCCGGTATCGATGTCGGTCAGCACCGACACGAGCATGTCGAAGAGCTGCGATTGCTTGACGGGCTTGGCGAGCACGCCGGCGAACACGGGGTCGTTCGCCTCCACCCCGCCGAGCGAGGTGTAGAGCACGAGCGACAGGTCGGGTCGAGCCGCGCGGAGCCGATTGGCGAGTTCGAGGCCGTCCATGCCCGGCATGTGCATGTCGAGGATCGCCAGGTCGTACTCGTCGCCGCCCTCGACACTGGCGAGCGCCTCTGCGGCCGACTCGAACGAGTTGCACCGCAGGCCCCACGCCTCGCTCTGGAGATCGAGGATGCGTCGGTTGATTGCGTTGTCGTCGACGACGAGGATCGACTTCCCGGTGAGCTCGGACGGGATGCCCGCAGCAGCCCTCCGCGACGGGACGTCGGCCGGCTCGGCGGCGATCGTGAAGTGGAAGGTGGCGCCTTCGCCTTCGACGCTCTCGACCCACATCGTGCCGCCCATCAGCTCGGCGAGCCGCTTGCTGACTGCCAGTCCGAGGCCGGTGCCGCCGTACTTGCGGGTGGTCGACGAGTCGAGCTGGCTGAACTCCTCGAACAGCTTGTGCGCCCGGTCGGCGGGGATGCCGATACCGGTGTCGCGCACCGCGAGGTGGATCTCGTTCGGTGCTTCGTCGGGTTCGACGGTCATCACGACCTCGCCGACCTCGGTGAACTTCACGGCGTTGGCGAGCAGGTTGACCATCACCTGGCGCAGCCGGGTGACATCGCCGGAGATGCCGTCGGGCACGGCCGGGTCGATCAGGAACGCAAGCTCCAGACCCTTGCGGGCGGCCGGTTCGGTGACGAGGTCGAATGCCGATTCGACACACGCCCGCAGGTCGAGGGGCGCCACTTCCAGCTCGAGCCTGCCGGCGTCGATCTTCGAGAAGTCGAGGATGTCGTTGATGATGCCGAGTAGCGACTCGCCGCTCGATCGAATGATCTCGGCGAACTCCCGCTGGCGCGGTTGCAGATCGGTGTCGAGCAGTAGCCCGCTCATCCCGATCACCGCGTTCATCGGCGTCCGGATCTCGTGGCTCATCGTCGCCAGGAACGACCCCTTGGCCTCGTTGGCCTCCTGCGCGAGCCGGGTCTGCTCCTCGAGTTGAGCGAAGAGCTTCGCGTTGGAGATGGCGATCGCCGCCTGCTCGGCGAAGGCCTGCACGATCCGGCCATGCCGGGGCTCGAAGGGCCGGACCTCGAAGCGATTGACGTTGATCTGCCCGAAGTGCTCGTCGTCGACGAACATCCCGACGCTGATCGAACTCCGAACCCGAGACCCGAGCTCGGGAAACCTCGCCTGGACATCGTCGATGAAGATTGGAGTCCGGTAGTCGGGCCCTCGCGCCGGCAGCCGCTGGCCGACGTCAGATTCGCCGGCGCTCACGCCGATGATGACCAGCTCGTCACCTTCGCGTCTCATCACTCCGGAGCTGTCCGCATCACACAGGCGGGCCGCCTCGGCGACGATGCCCTCGAACACTGCATCGAGGTTGCCCGGGTTGGCACTGATGAGCTGGAGGATCTCCGAGGTGGCGGTCTGGAGCTCGAGCGACTCCGAGAGGTCGTTGTTGCGCTCCTCGATCTCGCGGAGCAGGCGGGCGTTGTCCACTGCGATCGCAGCCTGGTTGGCGAACGATTTCAGGAGTGCAATCTCCTCGGAGGAGTACCCGCCGGGGTCGGTCCGGCTGAACGCCACGACCCCGACCACCTCTCCCATTCGGACCATCGGCACGGTCAGCGCGCTCTTGTGAGCGGTGCCTCGCGCCGGGGTGTCAGGAAACACGTCGGCGGGCTCCTCGTCCCAGTTTCGAATGTGGACAATTTCGCTGGTGAGTGCGGCGGTTCCCCCGAGCCACGATCTGTCGATCGGCCGTCGTCGTCCGAGCATCGCTGGGCCGAACGGTTGCGGCCCGGCCTGCGCGCTCATGATCAGATCGTCACCGTCGCGAACGAGGACGACTCCGCCGGTCCCGTTGCACAGTCGGTTCGCATGATGAGCGACGGCGTCGAAGACCGGTTGCAGGTCGAGTCGGGCGGTGCTGACGGTGTTGAGCACCTCGGTCATCGCCGTCTGGCGTTCGAGGGCGGCGTCGAGGTCGTTGAACAGCTTGGCATTGGCGACGGCGATGGCCGCTTGGTCCGCGAAGGCCTGGAGAATCGCCGCCTGCTTCTGATCGAAGGGACGGACCGCGCGCCGACCAAGATTGATACTTCCGATCCACTCGTCGTCACGGAAGAGCGGAATCGTCACGAGTGACTTGACCCCGGACTCGATGTTCTTCTTCGTGAGTTCGTCGCGAACATCGGTCATCCTGTTGTCGGCCAGGATGTCGTCGTTGAACACGGGTCGTCGCCGCCGTGCACTCACGCTGTACACGGTCTTGTCGCCCGCGCCGAAGACGTCACCGATGAAGGTGACACCCTGGTGTCGCACTTCGGCCTCACAGCGGAGCTCGTCACCGCGCTTCAGCCAGAGGCTCCCGGTCTCGGCATCGCACAACGCAGCCGCCCGGCTGATGATGCCCTCGAGGACCACGGTCAGGTCGCCCGGGTTGGCGCTGATCAGCTGCAATACCTCACTCGTCGCGGTCTGGAGTTCGAGCGACTCGGACAGATCGGCGTTTCGTTCCTCGATCTCCGCCAGGAGGCGGGCGTTGTGGATGGCGATGGCGGCCTGGTCGGCGAAAGCCTCCAGAAGGCCGATCTCGCTGTCGGAGTATCCGCCTGGCTGATGGCGGGCGAATGCGATGGCGCCCGTGACCTCGTCGTCGCGGAGGATCGGGATGACGAGCGCGCTCTTGGCGCCGCCATCCCGTGCGGGAAGTTTCGGATAGCGAACGCCTTCCGTGTCGAAGTCGCGGATGTGCTTCGTTTCGCCGGTCGCGGCCGCATGGCCGGCGAGTGAGTCGGCATCGATTGGAATCCTGAAGGCGCGGAGTTGGTCGGCACCGGCAGCGTTGTCTGCGTAGACGGGACCGTTCTGCGCGGCGACCTGGAGCTCATCGCCATCGCGAACGAAGATCGTCGCACCGGTTCCGGCACAGAGGCGGTTGGCATGATGAGCGACGGCGTCGAACACGGGTTGCAGGTCGAGACGGGCGGTGCTCACTGCGTCGAGCACCTCGGTCATCGCGGTCTGGCGTTCGAGTGCTGCATCAAGGTCGTTGAACAACTTGGCATTGGCAACGGCGATCGCGGCCTGGTCGGCGAACGCCTGCATGACCGGAGCAACCTTCGGATCGAACGGCCGCACGTCGGTTCGACTCAGATTGAGGCTGCCGATCCACTCGTCCTCGAGCAGCAACGCGATCGAGGCGAAGCTGTGAAGGTTGGGGAGATCTCTGGCAACCTCGAGTCCGACGGGGTCGCGGACGTTCTGGAAGTCGTCGAGAAAGACAGGTTCCCTCGAGTCTCGCGCTCGGCGGTTGATGGTTCGCTCGGCGACGAACTCGCGGCCCATGAGACTCGGTGCTCCATCCAAGGGTTCGTTCTCGGCTTCGATGCGGAGGATGTCACCGTGGCGGAGGAGGACCGTCCCACCTTCGGCGTCACACAATGCCGCGGCCCGCACGGCGATGCCGTGCAGCACCGTGCTCAGGTCGCCCGGATGGGCACTGATCAGCCGCAGGATGTCCGACGTCGCGGTCTGCAGCTCCAGTGACTCGGACAGTTCGGCGTTGCGTTCCCCGATCTCGTGGAGCAGCCAGGCATTGTTGACGGCGATCGAGGCCTGATCGGTGAAGGCCTGCAGGAGCGACACCTCGCTGTCGGAGAACCCGCCGGCTGCCTCACGCCCGAACGAGAACGCACCGATGATCTCGTCTTGCCGCCGTAGCGGGAGTGACAACAACGATCGATGTCCCCACGTCCTCGCCGCCGAATCGGCAAACCGCTCCGGCGGCTCGAGATTCCAGTCGCGAATGTGGATCGGTCGGCCGGTGGCGTACAGCTCACCAGTGGTCGTGTTCCGCCCTGGATCCTTTCTGGCGGTGTTGTCGAAGTCGGGGTCCCAGTTTGCCGGGCCCGCAGCTGCGGCAACGAACACGTCGAGCTCGCGGAGCGTGACGGCTGCCGTGACGTCCTCACAGAGGCGCTGTGCGTGATCGACGACTCGATCGAGTACCGGTTGTATGTCGAGGCGCGCGGTGCCGACCGCTTCGAGCACGTCGGTCATCGCGGTCTGGCGTTCGAGGGCCGCGTCGAGGTCGTTGAACAGCTTGGCGTTGGCGACGGCGATCGCCGCATGGTCGGCGAACGCCTGCAGGATCGTTCCGGTGGAACGGTCGAACGGGCGAACGTCCTGTCGACCGAGGTTCAGGTTGCCGATCCATTCGTCGTCGCTGAACAGTGCGATCGTCGTGACCGACCGGAAGCCGCCCGCCACCGTCTTGTCCCGCATCGGGTCGCCGTCGAGCGCGGGAACGATGTCGTCGACGAACAAGGGTGCGCGACGTTCGGCACTGCTCCGGTAGACACTGGGTGCCGTTGCCGGGAAGACGTCGCCGACGAACGTCGGCACGTCCTCCATGCCCGGCTTGACGAGGACCTGGGCCTCGCAGCGGAGGTCGTCGCCGTTCCGAAGCCAGAGCAGCCCGGAGTCGGCATCGCACAACGCGACCGCCCGAGCGACGAGACCCTCCAGCACCGGCGTGAGGTCACCCGGGTTTGCGCTGATCAGCTGCAGGACCTCGCTCGTGGCCGTCTGGAGTTCGAGTGATTCGGAGAGCTCGTTGTTGCGTTCCTCGATCTCGCGCAGCAGCCGAGCGTTGTCGACGGCGATCGCGGCCTGGTTGGCGAACGCCTCCAGCAGCGACAGTTGCTCGTCGGTGTAGCCGCCAGGTTCGACGTTCGAGATGTTGAGGACTCCGACCACTTCGCGGTCTCGCAACAGCGGAAGCGAGAGCGTGCTGCGTCGTCCCCAGGTCCTCATCTGCGTGTCGGGAAAACGATCCGGCGGCACATCGTCCCAGTCCCGGATGTGCACCGGCCGGGCCGTACGACACGCCTCGGACATCGGAATGTCGTCGTCGATCGACCAAGCACGGCCTATGAGATATTCGTAACCCTCGTCGGCGTTCTCGAACATCGCGAGAGGCTGGGGTCCATCGCCTCCCGCTCCGACGAGCCGTGACCCGTCTCTCACGAACAGGCCCACGTTCGCGGCGTTGCACAGGCGTCGGGCGTGACGGGCGACGGCCTCGAAGACGCGTTGAAGGTCGTCGCGGGCGGTGCTGACGGCGTCGAGCACGTCGGTCATGGCGGTCTGTCGTTCGAGGGCGGCGTCGAGGTCGTTGAAGAGGTTGGCGTTGGCGATGGCGAGTGACGCCTGCTTGGCGAAGGACGCCAGCGTCTTCAGCTCGGCGTCGTCGAAGGGCCGGACCTCGTGACGGTACATGTGCAGACCGCCGAGGGATTCCCCGTCGAGCGTCAGCCTGGCCGCCGCATAACTGCGGACGCGCGCAACGCGTGCCAGTTCATGGAAGTAGGGCCAGTCGGGGCCCACCTGCTGCATGTCTTCGAGTTGTGGCACGCCACTCGCGCCGACGGTGAAAAGTTCGCGCGGGACCCTCACGTCGGCGCCGATCGATGTGCCGATGTACGGCGCCATGGCGGGCCCGTGCGACGCCACGTACCGGGTGGTGTCGCCCTCGGTCATGGTGATCGAGCCCGCCTCGCCGCCGCACAGCCTGGCGGCGTTCTCGAGGATCCCCTCCAGCACGGTGGTCAGGTCGCCTGGATTTTCGCTGATCAGTGCCAGCACCTCGCTGGTCGCAGTCTGGAGTTGCAGTGCCTCTTCCAGGTCGTTGAAGAGACCCGCATTGCGGATGGCGATCGCCGCCTGATCGGCGAAGGTCTGCAGGATCGCCGCCTGCTTCTCGTCGAACGGCCGCACCTCGGTGCGGCTCATGTTGATCTGGCCGATCCACTCACCGTCGATCTTGAGCGGCACGCTTGCGCTCGAGCGCACGTTGAAACTGCGGAAGAACTCGGCGCGGCGATCGTCGAGGGCCTCGGTCGTGCGGTCCTCGAAGAACGTCGGCTCGTCGAAGATGGTCACCCCAGCAGCGTCCGCCAAGGTCGTCTCCGTACCGACCGATGCGCCTGAGCTCCCGACTCCGACCTCCACCCTGACGAGGTCTCCGTGTTGAAGCATCACGACGCCCTGATCGGCGCCGATCAGGGCGATAGCCCTGGCGAGGACGCCATGGAGCACGACGGTCAGATCTCCCGGGTTCGCGCTGATCAGCTCGAGGATCTCACTCGTGGCGGTCTGCAGCGCCAAGGCCTCGGCGAGTTCTGCGTTGCGTGCCTCGATGTCGGCGACGAGGCGTGCGTTGGTGACTGCATTGCCCGCCTGGGCGGCGAAGGACTCCAGCAGCTCGATCTCGTCCGGCGTGAACGGGTCGACGGTGAGCCGAAATGCTGCGACACCGACCGGAGGTCCCTCGCTCCGCAACGGGGCGAACACCGATGATCCGATGCCGAATGCCCGTGCGGCGTCCCTGGACTGGGCCAACCCCGAATCGGTGATGTTCGACTGGTCGTCGAAGGTCAGCGTGACCCGCTCGCGAAGCACCTTGGTGAGTGCAGAATCGTCGCCGAACGGCTGGTTCCGGAAGCTCGGCTCCAGGTCGGGCCCCTTCGCGTACATCCTGATGACGTCGCCGTCGCCATGGAACACCGACCCGAAGGAGGACCCGGTCAGCATGGCAGCCCAGTACGCGATCTCGGTCAGCGTTGAGTCGAGCTCGCCGCCGCGGGCGACGGCGTCGAGGACTCCAGCCAGGGCCGCTTCGCGCCGGAGCGCGGCCTCCAGCTGTTTCTCTACGTCGTCCGACATGCGCCCCCTCCCGTGGTCGGTTCCCCGGACTGTAGACGAGCGGCCCTGCACGCCGGTTTGCCAAGGGAATCGCTTGCATTGGTCGTCGGTCACACGCTGCGGCGTAGTTCCCCGAGCCCGGGTCTCCGGGGACCACGCTGGTTCCCCGAGCCCGGGTCTCCGGGGACCACGATTCCGGACAGCTCCTACCAGAGGGCATCAACGACGTCGTCGGGAGCGTCGCTCGGCTCGATTTGCGAAGCGAATCGGGCCCGGCAGCTCGAAGTGTGGCATCGAGTGCTGGTGGCATTCGCAGAACCAGTCGCCGGGCGGCACGATCTGTAGGAACGAACCCGGCGGTGGGGTGCGCTCGTAGAAGTTGGACCAGGTTCCGAACCAGTCGCCGGCGAGATGGTTCGGGTGCACCTCGACCAGCCTGACCCCTTGGCGCTCGAGAAACGCGCGGTCGACGCTGCCCGTCTCTACGATCGGATCGACGATCTTGCGGATCACAGTGTTCTGCACGTCGAGCTCGAGCCCGCAGACCATCAACTCGGGATGCCCGTAGCTCTCGGTCAGGCCGATCGTGTACGACCATGGGTTGGAGTCGGTGACCTGGGTGAGCTGCCACCCGTAGGTGCGGATCGTGAGATCGAGGGAGAGCATCGACTGCTCGAAGGAGTATCCGTCACATTGAAGGCACATGCCCTCACGATGACAAGGGGCTGTCGCAGAGTTCCCCGCGCCCAGGTCTCGCGGAACAAAGCTTGTTCCCGGAGACCTGGGCGCGGGGAACAGGTTCAGGTGGTGAGGCGGTCGGCGGTGCGGCAGACGAGGGCGAGGCCCGCAGCCATGGCGATGCCGCCGAAGCGGAGGAACACGCTGTCGGTGTCGAAGGCGCCGGCGTCGTCGCGGGCCAGGATGCTCACGATCGAGATCACACCGATGACGGCGAACGTGATCGCCAGCGCCGCGCTCAGCCGCAGCAGCGTGGTCAGCCATGCATCGCGGTCGCAGCCGGCCAACCAGATCGCGGCAGCTGCCACGAACACGACCGGCACCAGCACCGTCTGGTTCGGTGGCAGCATCAGGAAGCTGAGCACCTCGATCCGTTGATCCCACACGCTGGCGAACGGTTGGCTCCCGATCCGACGGACGCGGTCCAACTGGAACAGGACGAACCCGATCGGGCCGCCGAGCAGCAGCCAGCCGGCGATCGTCAGGTTGCGGAC
Organism: Ilumatobacteraceae bacterium; assembly: GCA_035529175.1. GTDB lineage: Bacteria > Actinomycetota > Acidimicrobiia > Acidimicrobiales > Ilumatobacteraceae > Sva-07. Next base: position 6,440 of record DATKXG010000284.1, on the reverse strand, counting down.
GAGGTCGGCCCGGCGCTCGGGCGTCAGCTCAGTCCCAGGCACACTGCATCCGCTTGATGCCGTTGATGAACCCGCTCTGCAGGTAGTCCGGTTCGCCCGTGATACGCAGCGACGGCACCCGCTGGCGGATCGTGTCGAACATCACGGTCATCTCCCGTCGAGCGAGGTTGGCTCCCAGGCAGAAGTGAGGGCCGCCGGCGCCGAAGCCGATCTGGGCGGGGTTCGGCTCGCGGGTGATGTCGAACCGGTACGGATCCACGAACACCCGCTCGTCGCGGTTGCCCGAGTTGTACCACATGACCACCTTCTCGCCGGCCGCGACCGGCTGACCTGCGATCTCGGTGTCCTCGGTGGCGGTGCGCCGGAAGTGGATCACCGGTGTGCCCCAGCGGACGATCTCCTCCATCGCCCCCCTGGCGTGTGTGTCGAAGTCGCCGTAGAGGAGGTCGCGTTGGTCGGGTTGTTCGGTGAACGCCTTCATGCCGTGGCTGATCGCGTTGCGCGTGGTCTCGTTGCCGGCCACCACGAGGAGGATGAAGAACGATCCGAACTCCTGCGGCGTCAACTGCTCGCCGTCGACCTCGGCCGCCATCATGATCGAGGTGATGTCGTCCTGCGGGCTGGCCTTACGGTCCTCACCGAGCGCCTGGGCGTACATGAACATCTCGAGCGACTGACCCATCAGGTCGTCGAAGCTGGACGTGAATTCGGGATCGCCGGCGCCGAGGATCGTGTTGGTCCACTTGAAGACCCGGGCGTAGTCCTCGGCGGGGATGCCCATCATGTCGCAGATGATCTCGAGCGGCAGTGCCGCCGCCACGTTCTGAACGAAGTCGCACGTCTTGTCCGGGAAATCGGCGAGCAAGCGATCGATCACCTCGTTGGCCTTGGTGCGGACGGTGTCCTCGACGGCGGTGATCTCCTTCGGGGTGAACCCCTTCGACACGATCGAGCGCAGTCGGAAGTGGCGCGGATCGTCCATGTTGATCATCGAGCCGAAGAACTCGTTCATCTCCTGGGGCTGGTCGCCGATGTTGGCACCCTTGCCCGAGCAGAAGAGATGCGGGTTGCGGCTCACGTGCCAGATGTCGTCGTGGCGGGTGAGCGCCCAGTAGCCGGGACCGACCGGGAACGGGAGGTCGGGGATCTCGCGCTCGGCGAAGTGGACGAGGCCGGGTGTGTCGCGCAGCGCCTTGAACGCGCCCTCGCGGTGCGCTCGCGGTGCTGTCCAGAAGTCGGCGTCGGAGAGGTCGAAGTCGTCGAGGGAGACCTCGTCGTAGGGAGCGCTGCCCGTCATGGTGGCGACTGTACGAGAGCCCGCGCGCCTCGCCGGTGTCGGGCCACGAAGGTCCGGGCGGGGACGGGGACGGGGAGGACCGACACGCTGTCGATGTCGGCTCCGAGTTGAGAACGCGTGGGATCCGGCGTTGACTGGTGCGATGCTGCCGTTCTCCGAGATCGAGCGAGTCCTCGTCGTCACCGCGCATCCCGACGACGTCGACTTCGGCGCGGCCGGAACGGTCGCTGCGCTGACCGACGCCGGCGTCGAGGTCACGTATTGCCTGGTCACCGATGGTCAGGCCGGTGGATTCGACCACTCGATCCCGCGCAAGGAGATGGCGTCGATCCGTCGCGAGGAACAGACGAAGGCGGCTGCCGAGGTCGGTGTCAGCGATCTCCGGTTCCTCGGGTTCATGGACGGCACCGTCGAGGTGACGATGGAGCTGCGCCACGACATCAGCCTCATCATCCGCCAGGTGCGCCCTCAAGTGGTGATCACCCAGTCGCCGATCCGCAACCTCTCCTCGACGTACGGCTCACACCCCGACCACACCGCCACCGGCGAGGCGACGATGTGCGCCGTGTATCCCGACGCCCGCAATCCGTTCGCGTTCCCGGGGTTGCCCTGCGCCGAACTCGAGGACTGGAAGGTTCAGGAGGTGTGGATCCAAGCCGGCCCGATGGGTGGCGGACCCGACCTGGGCGTCGTCGACATCACCGAGCAGGTCGATCGCAAATTCCGTGCCCTGCGCTGCCACGTGAGCCAGCACGTCGACCCTGACGCGATGATGGAACGGGTCGGCGCCCGCTTCCGTCAACTCGCTGTCGAACACGGCCTCCCCGAAGGCCACAGCGCCGAGCTCTTTCGGGTCTGCGACACCCGCTGACCCGCAGCCTCACTGCGCCCGCGATGAGTGAACCGCCCGGATAGCGACACTTGGCTCATCGTTGCGGGTGTGGTCGGCCCTGCGATGAGTGAACCGCCCGGATAGCGACACTTGGCTCATCGTTGGGGTGAGGGTGCGACCCTGGATCAGCGGCGGAAGGTGAGGTGAGCGGCGCCGAGGAGGGGGCCGGCGGTGCCGAGAGCGGCGGGGCGGACCGGGACGGTACCGATCGCCGCTTGCAGCGGGGGACCGAACCGGTCGAACGCTGCGGAGAATCCGCCGCCGATGACGACGAGGTGGGCGTCGAACTCGACGACCACCGGCGCGAGGAACGTGCCCAGCCGGGTGCCGTGATCACGGACGATCTCGATGTTCGTCGGATCATCGACGGCCGCCCGAAGGTCGGACATCGCCGCGCCGAGACGGTCCGCGAGGCCGTGGGCGGACAGCACGTCGTCGGCCCGGCCACCCCACGGCGTCGCGCGCATCGCCAGGTGCTCGACGCCGAAGTCGCCGATGAACTCGACCGGCTGAGCTCGTTCGGTGAGGCACGTGCCGAGACCGGTACCGACCGTCACCGTCAGCACCCGGTCGACGCCGGCGCCCGCCCCGGCGAGCGACTCGCCGGTGCCCGCGGACTCTGCATCGCGGGCGAACCGGATCGGCAGTTCCGACACCGTCGAGTGGTGGCGCAACGCAGCGCCCAGATCGATGCCGTAGATTTCCTCGAACTTGTGGACGCCGCGCATCCTCGAGATCCCGGCGTCGATGTCGAACGGCCCGCAGATAGCGATCGCGAGACCGGCCACCTCGCGTCCGGCCACGGCGAGCGCAGCGTCCGCGCCGGCTGCGAGCGAGCCGATGACGACGTCGGCGGCCTCGTTGGAGTTGGTCGGCAGTGCCGGACCCGCCGCGATCCGTGGTTCCCCGCCACCGTCGTCGAAGCGGACGGCGCCTGTCTTGATCGAGGTGCCGCCCACGTCCATGACTGCGATCACCTGTCCCATCGCCGCTCGAACCTATCGCTCTCCCTTGCGGCACCGACACGGCTCGGGGACCGAGGGCCCTGGTGCGTGACGACTCCGGTGATGGATCATCGCGGTATGAGCGAATCGACCACGCACGCCTGCCCGTACTGCGAGCTGATCTTCAGCTACCACAACGAGGTCAAGGACCACATCGTGCACGACCATCCCGAGCACGCCGCCGTGGTGGACTCGATCGAACCCCACGAACTGCCCCACGACTGATCGGGGCATCGGCGCCGTCACCAGGGAGAGTTCAGAGGACTTCCCAGCGGTTGGGGCGGTCGGCGTGGACGACGATCGCGTCGTACTGCTTGATGCAGCGCGTCGCTCGCAACACGTACTGCTCGCCGCCGCTCGACAGCTCTGCCAGGGCATAGCCCTCGCTGGAGTCGCGTACACCCGTGCCGATGCAGTGCAGTGACGCCAGCTGTAGCCCGGCACTCTCGGCTTCGGCCGCCCACAGATTCACCAGTCCCTGGCGCAGCGACGGGTCGTCGAGCAGATCGGAGCCGCCGAGGGTGAGTGTGACGTTGCAGATGTGGACCGGCTCGACGTGGTCGGCATCGACGACATCGCCGCCGAGTTCCCCGTCGAGCATCACCACGATCGGGCCGCTGTCGCCGCTGACACCCCCGACGAACCCGTAGCGCACCAGCGGCAGGCCGTCCTCGCCGGTGGTGGCGTAGCGGATCCGGTCGCCGTGGTTGAACTTGGTCACACCGGCGCTCCGGCTTCGTCGCCGTACTCGGCGATCACGGCATCGGACAGCTCCGGCCAGACCGTCAGCGCCGTGGACGCCCATTGGTCGAAGTCGCGGTCGGCGAGCGACACGAGTGCGAGATCGCGATCGGGGTCGATCCAGAACATCGTGCCCGACCCACCGAAATGGCCGAACGTGCGCGGTGAGTTGGTCGTGCCCGTCCAGTGAGGTGTCTTCGTGCCACGCACCTCGAAACCCAGCCCCCAGGGGCACTGCTCGTAGCGACCCACGCCCGGAACGATACCTGCGAGCGTCGGGTAGTGGATGCGTTCTGCATCAGCGGCCGAGGTGGCGTGGATCAGTGAGGGGCGCATGACCTCTGCGACGAACCGGCACGTGTCGGCGAGGTTCGAGTGAACGCCGTGCGCCGGGGAACCGCGCAGCGCGGTGTGGTGCATGTCGAGCGGGACGAACAGCGCCTCGTGCAGGTAGTCGGCGAAGGGCATCGCGCTCGCGCGCTCGACCGCGTCGGCGACGAGCTCGATGCCGGTGTTCGAGTACATGCGCGTCGCCTCGGGTCGGGCGATCGGATCGGGGCCGTCGAAGGGGTAGCCGCCAGCGTGTGCCAGCAGGTGACGCACTGTGCAGCCCGGCTGGCCGACCGGTTGGTCGAGTTCGACGATGCCCTCTTCGACGGCGACCAGTGTCGCCCACGCGGTCATCGGCTTGGAGATCGACGCGAGCCGCTGCACCCGACCGACATCGCCGATCGTCGCGGCGACCATTCCGGCACGCAGCACCGCGGCGCTGACGTGCTCGACAGGCCAGTTGATCGTGAGGTCGAGGGCGGTCACGGCGGTCGACCTCGACTCGCTCAGGTGAACTGGCGCAGCAGTTCGGCGACCCGGAATGCGAGGTCGACGCTCTGGCGGGCGTTGAGACGGGGATCGCACATCGTCTCGTACCGGTGGTCGAGGTCGGTGTCCGAGAGCGCGTCGCCGCCTCCGAGACACTCGGTGACGTTCTCGCCGGTGAGCTCGATGTGGATGCCGCCGGGCCAGGTCCGTTCGGCTCGGTGGGCGCGGACGAAGCCCCCGACCTCGGCGATCACGTCGTCGAAGTGCCGGGTCTTGAGCCCGTTGGCGGCGGTGTAGGTGTTGCCGTGCATCGGGTCGCAGGCCCAGACCACCGGGTGTCCGGCATCGTCGACCGCGCGGAGTAGCGGCCGCAGCTTGTCCTCGATCTTGTCGGCGCCCATGCGGGTGATGAGGGTCAGGCGACCCGGAATGCGCGATGGGTTCAGGACCTCGCAGAGCTCGAGCACGAACTCGGCACTGGTGGTCGGGCCGATCTTGCAGCCGATCGGGTTCCCGACGCCGCGGAGGAACTCGACGTGGGCTCCGTCGAGTTCGCGGGTGCGTTCGCCGATCCACAACATGTGTGCCGAGCAGTCGAACCAGTCGCCGGTGAGTGAGTCCTGGCGAGTGAGCGACTCCTCGTAGCCGAGGATGAGCGCTTCGTGCGACGTGAACACGTCGACCTGCGACAGGTTGGGGTTCGATTCGGTGTCGATGCCGCACGCTCGCATGAAGGCGAGCGCTCGCTCGATCTCGGCCGCCACGGTCTCGTAGCGTTCACCGGCAGGGCTCGACGCGACGAACTCCTGGGTCCATGCGTGCACCCTGGACAGGTCGGCGAAGCCGCCCTTGGTGAACGCTCGCAACAAGTTGAGGGTCGACGCTGACTGGTGGTAGGCCTGCACGAGCCGGTCCGGGTTCGGCTGGCGCGCGGCCTCGGAGGCGTTCGTGTCGTTGACGATGTGGCCGCGGAACGACGGCAACTCGACGTCGCCGACCATCTCGGTGGGCGACGATCGGGGCTTTGCGAACTGCCCGGCGATGCGCCCGACCTTCACGATGGGGACACCGACTGAGTACGTCAGCACGACCGCCATCTGCAGGATGACTCGCAGCTTCTCTCGAATGTTGTCGGCAGAGAACTCCTCGAAGCTCTCCGCACAGTCGCCCGCCTGCAGCAGGAAGGCGCGGCCTCCGGCGACGCGTGCCAGCTCGGACTGCAGCGACCGCGCTTCACCGGCGAACACCAGTGGCGGCATGGAGGAGATCTGCTTGAGCGCCTGCTCGAGCGCGCCGGAGTCGGGCCACTGGGGCTGTTGGGCAACGGGACGGTCGTGCCAGGACGACGGCGACCACGGACCTCGGCTCTCGGACATGCCGCAAGGCTACCGGCGCCGAAAACGACCGGAGCGGTCGGATTGCTCCGACCGCTCCCCGTCAATTCAAGTGTTCTGGTGGGTCCGAAACTCAGACCGCCAGGATGCGTTCGGCGTCGTCGCGGAGGCCAGCGACCGCACGGGACACCAGACGGCGGGCGGCTTCGGCGGTGACGCCCAGCTGCTCGCCCACTTCGCGGAAGCTCTTGCGCTCGCCGTCGACGAGCCCGAAGCGGGACTCGACCGCGAAGCGGGCACGAGAGTCGAGCGTGCCGAGCAGTTCGTCGAGCAGCTCGCTGTCGACCAGCGTC
>DATKXG010000283.1:0-3515 GCA_035529175.1 Ilumatobacteraceae bacterium | reverse complement strand
CGAGGTGCCCTGCGGGGCGTACGCCGAGCAGGTGCTCGCGAATGCCGGAGTCACGGTGACGCCGTCGTCGCTGGAGCAGAACGTGAAGGCCGTCGTCACCAAGGTGCTCCTCGGTGAGGCGGACGCCGGGATCGTGTACCGCACCGATGTGCTCGCGGCCGGAGACGGCGCCGACGGCGTGGCGATCCCCGACGACGTCAACGTGGCGGCGGAGTACCCGATCGCGCTGGTCGCCGACGCGCCCGACCCGCGAGGTGGCCGGGCGTTCATCGACTTCGTGTTGAGCGCTGCGGGCACGCAGATCCTCGCCGACGCCGGATTCGGGCCCGTATGACCAGCACGACCCGCATGACTCGTCGAACGCGTGGCCGCCGAGGCCGTCGGCTGGCGATGCCGTGGCCCGCCGTCGTCCTCGCCGCCATCGCGGTGGCGTTCTTCGCGTTGCCGCTCGTCGGCCTGCTGTGGAGGGCGCCGTGGTCGAACGCGTGGATGTACCTCACCGACGACACGGCGCTCACTGCGTTGCGGCTGTCGCTCGTGACCTCGCTCTGCGCGACCGCGCTGTCGATCGTGTTCGGCGTGCCGCTCGCGTGGCTGCTCGCCCGGGTCGACTTCCCGGGACGCGGCGCGGTCCGGGCGCTGTGTCTGCTCTCGATGGTGTTGCCGCCGGTCGTCGGCGGCGTGGCACTGTTCTTCGCGCTCGGCCGTCGCGGGCTGGTCGGGCAGTATCTCGACGACTGGTTCGGCATCACGCTGCCGTTCACCACCGCCGGTGTCGTCGTCGCGCAGACCTTCGTGGCGATGCCGTTCCTCGTCATCACGGTCGAGGCCGCGCTTCGCCAACTCGACCCGCGGCTCGAGGAGGCGTCGAGGACGCTCGGTGCGTCGCGCTGGTACACGTTCCGTCGGGTCACGTTGCCGGCGATCCGCCCCGCGCTCGTCGCAGGCGCGGTGCTCGCCTGGGCGAGAGCGCTCGGCGAGTTCGGCGCCACGATCACCTTCGCCGGCAACTTCCCCGGCACCACCCAGACGATGCCGCTCGCCGTCTACCTGTCGCTCGAGACGAACCCCGAGGAGGCGATCGTGCTGGCGCTCGTGATGATCGCGATCTCGTTCGGAGTCCTCCTGAGCTTGCGCGATCGGTGGTTCGGCGCGGTGAGCCGGCCGATGCAGGTGGCGGCGTGACGCTCGCTGCGCGGATCGGACTGCAGCTGGGAACGCTGGATCTGCAGGTGGAGCTGGAGCTGGCGCCCGGCGAGGTCGTCGCCCTCGTCGGTCCCAACGGCGCGGGCAAGAGCACCGTGCTGCGGTGCCTCGCGGGTCTGGTTGCGCTCGATGACGGGCGGATCGAGCTCGACGGCGCCGTCGTCGACGATCCGGTCACCGACGTATTCGTGGAGCCCGAGCAACGGCCGATCGGGTTCGTGTTCCAGGACCACGTGCTCTTCGATCACCTCAGCGTGTTGGAGAACGTCGCCTACGGTTTGCGCGCCCGCGGCGTCGCGAGAGCGGACGCTCGGGAGCGAGCTCGGCAGTGGCTCGACAGGATGGGCCTGGCCGACTACGGGTCCCAACGGCCCGCAGCATTGTCCGGAGGTCAGGCCCAACGCGTCGCGCTGGCCCGGGCGCTCGCGCCCGACCCGCGTCTGCTGCTGCTCGACGAGCCGCTGGCCGCGCTCGACGTCGGGACGCGCGCCGCCGTGCGTCGCGACCTGCGTCACCATCTCGGAACGTTCGACGGCATGCGGCTGATCGTCACGCACGACCCGGTCGATGCGCACGCACTTGCCGACCGCGTGATCGTGCTCGAAGCAGGTCGCGTGGTGCAGTCCGGGACCCTCGCCGAGGTGACCGCACATCCGCGGACGCGCTACGTCGCCGACCTCGTCGGGGTGAACCTGGTGTCCGGCGGGGTCGTCGATGGCGTGTTGTCGACGGCGAGCGGCGCCCGGGTCGTGATCGCCGACGCACCCGACGGCCCGACACTCGCCACCATCCGCCCGCACTCCGTGGTGATCGGCCGGGGGGAGGCGCCAGGGTCGAGCGCCCGCAACACCTGGGCCGGCTCGATCGTCGACATCGACCGGCTCGGCGACCGGGTCCGGGTGGTGGTCGACGGCGAGTTGCCGCTCACTGCCGAGATCACCGGGTCGGCGCTCGCCGACTTGCGCCTCGCCATCGGTGATCGCGTGCACGCCTCGGTCAAGGCCACCGACATCGAGGTGGCGCCGGCGTGACACAGTCGTCGGGGGACCGGCGCCGGCGCGACCTGCTGTTGGGGGAGTGGGCGTGCCTCGGCGTGCTCTACGACGGGCCGACCCACGGCTTCGCGATTGCGACGGCGCTGCGCCCGGGTGGCGAGCTGGGGCGTGTGTGGTCGCTGTCGAGAGCGCTCACCTATCGCTCGCTCGACCAGCTCGTCGATCGAGGGCTGGTGCGGGCGGTCGGTGAGGAACCGGGCATCGCCGGTGGCAACCGCACCGTGCTCGCCGCCACCCGCACCGGTCGCGCCGAACTCCGGCGGTGGTTGGCGACCCCGGTCGAGCACCTGCGCGACCTGCGCAGCGAGCTGTTGCTGAAGCTGGTGATCGCCGAACGCTGCGGTGTCGACGTCGGGGACATGCTGCACCGGCAGCGCTCGATCGTCGCCGACCTGGCCGCTGCCGTGGCCGACGCGACCGGCGATGGCGACGACGTGGTCACGCTCTGGCGCCGTGAGAACTCCGAGGCCGCCCTGCGCTTCCTCGACCACCTCCTCGACGCCTGACAGCGCGCGCCCACCCCGTTTGCGTGGCATTTCGGGTGACCCGGTTCGCCGGAATCTGCGCACAAACGAGGTTGGTCGGCGGGTTGGTGGCAGGATCGAGTGATGGCGCCTGTGCGGTTCGAGCTGTCCCGACGATTCGACGTCCCCGTGCGCGAGCTGTGGGACGAACTGATCGACTGGCCGGCCCACGGTGCGTGGATCCCGGCCACCACGATCGAGGGGGAGTCTGGTGACCCGACCGCGGTCGGCTACACGTTCACCGCCTGGACGGGGCTCCGGCCGGTCGCCTTGGAGGACCGGATGCGTGTCACCCGGTGTGACTGGGACGAGGCGGCGCAGACCGGTGTGTGCGACGTCGAGAAGCTCGGGCCGGTGCTCGGCGGTGGCGCCGGTTTCACGGTCCGCGCCGACGGCGCAGGCTCGGCGATCGACTGGCGCGAGGACGTCACCGTCCCCTATCTGCCAGCGTTCTTCGCCCCCGTCGCGGCGTTCTTCGGCCGCATCGGATTCCAGTTGGCGTTGCGCAGCCTCGCCAAGGTCCTCGCCCGGCGCTGACGCACGAGGCGCCCCGCGCCGAGCGGGGTGCTCAGCTCAGGATCGACCGTGCGAGATCGGGATCTTCTTCGCCCCGTTCGACTTCTCGTCGATCCGGATGCGTGCCTCGAGGATGCCGCCGGTGTACGCGGCCTTCACGTCGTCCTCACCGGCACCCGCGGGCAGGCGTACCGAACGCGAGAACGAGCCGTAG
>DATKXG010000282.1:0-4845 GCA_035529175.1 Ilumatobacteraceae bacterium | reverse complement strand
CGGATGATCGCAGAGAACCCGGACTGGTTCGACCGGGTCGTGATCGGCAACACGGCGCTGCCGGCCGGAGAGCCGATGGGCGACGGCTTCATGATGTGGCAGCAGATGTCGCAGGAGATGGACCCGATGGACTGCGGTGCGTTGCTGGGCCGGGCCTGCGTGGCTCGCGAGCTCACCCCGGCGGAGATGGATGCGTACCGGGCGCCGTTCCCGGACGAGTCGTACGCCGCCGCTGCCATCATCGCCTGGCTGGCCTGATTACAACACGGGTCAGACCCGTGATGTAATCAGCCCTCGACGGCGATGGTGCGTACGGCGTCGGCGTGCACGACGGCTTCGGCCGGCGCGAGCGACGGACCGAGTTCGACGATGAACGCGACGCCGTCATCGGGACGGAACTCGTTGCGGGCCCAGGTGGCGGCGATACCGGTGTAGGTGCCGCCCGTGATCTGGCCCATCGGCAGACCGGTGAGCTGCGCATAGCGCTCGCGCACACGACCCTCGCGGCCGTCGGACGGGTTCACGACGAACAGATCCTGGTGATACCAGATCGTGATGTCGGGAAGCAGCTGGCCCATGAAGTTGACCATCGCTTGGGTCTCGGGTTCGCTCGCCGGGCCGCTGCCCGCATACTGCGAGTCACCCGGCACGCCGATCGGGCCCCACTTGTAGGGGAAGTTGCGATTCAGGTCGACGCCGTTGTCGTTCGAGCGGACCTGGTTGGCCTGGCCATCGGGATTCATCGACTCGACGATCCACAACTCGACGCCCTCGGGGACGGGACTCGTCCGCAGCTCGTCGACGATCGCCACGCCGTCGTCCTCGTCGCCGTGGATCACGCCGATCACGAGGACACGGCGACCACCGACCGTGCCGAACCGTTCGGCGACGATCGGGCGGCCGCCCGCGGACAGCCCGAGGCCGACTCGCTCGGCGTCGAGATCGAGCGGTCCGATCACAGCGGGGATCTCGAGCGCGGTCGTACTCGTCGTGGGAGCGACGCTTGTCGTGGTCGTCGTCGTGCTGGTCGTCGTCGTGCTGGTGCTCGAGGTCGACGGTGGCGCGGTGATGGTCGGGTCACTGCCGGTCGGCGAGGCGGCGGTCGACGCCGTCGCCATGTCGACCGTCGAGGAACCCGATCCGCACGCAGCAACTGCGATGACCATCGCGGCGGCGAGCAACGTCGTTCGAATCACCGAAACGACGGTACCGGACCGATGCGATGCCACACTGGCGCCATGAGTGCTGTCGCCGTTCGCCTGCTCCTCGGTGCGACGATCACGATCGCGTCGGCATCGATCGGCGCGGCATGCGGCGCCGACGGGCCGACGACCACACTCGGGCGCGGCGAGGCGATCTACGGCGCCAACTGCGCCCAGTGCCACGGCGACGACCTCGCCGGCACCGATCGCGGCCCGTCGTTGCTCGAACCGGTCTACGGTCCCGACCAGTTGTCGGACGTCGACGTCGCCGACGCGATCCGCAACGGGGTCGACGAAGAGCTGTGGGAGTTCGGCCCGATGCCCGCCAATGGTGCAATCAACGACGACCAGATCGAGGCGATCATCGCCTTCGTCCGAGCCGAGCAGACCGGCGAACCGACGAACTGAGGCCGTGCGTCGCCGAGCTCGTCGGTGTCAGCCCGTGATCGCGTGCGCTCGGAGGTCGGCGAGGTCGACGTACTCGAGCGTCGACATGTGCGTGGACTCGAGGACCACGCCGCACGCATGCCCCGCATCGAGCGCTTCCTTCCACCGCGCTGCGCACACGCACCACTGGTCGCCGGCAGAGAGTCCGGCGAAGCCGTACTGCGGCATCGGTGTGGTGAGGTCGTTTCCCTGCGCCTTGGAGTACTCGAGGAAATCGTCGGTGAGCCGGCAGCACACCGTGTGCATGCCGGGATCGTCGCCCCGGTTCTCGCAGCATCCGCTGCGGTAGTAGCCGGTCATCGGGTCGTACGAGCAGGGTTGCAGCTCGGTGCCGAGCACGTTGCGCTGGCCGGCCAGTGGCCCGGAGGACTCAGACATTGACGCCGACCAGTTCGCCGATGCTGTACGTCACCGCGCACGCCACCAACACGATCACCACCTGGCGTGCGATCGACTTCGGGATCGACCGCTCGGCGAACCGGCCGATTGCCGCGCCCACGAACGCCGCGGCCACCACACCGATCGCGATCGACGTGGCGGCGGGAGCGAACCCGGTGGCTCCGGTGAACCAGGGGATCACCGGCAACAGCGCGCCGAACAGGAAGCAGACGAGCGAGATCGCTGCGGCGTTGAACGCGGAGGGGAGATCGTGGGGATCGACGCCGAGTTCCTCGCGGGTGTGCACCCGCAGGGCGACCTCCGGCGACGCCATCACGTCTTCGGCTGCGGCTCGTGCGGTTTCGGGCTTGATGCCGTGGTCTTCGTACATCGCCGCCAGTTCGGCGGTTTCGGCAACGGTGTTACGGGCGAGCTCGCGTCGCTCGACTGCCACCTCGCGCTCGACGAGTTCGTTTTGGGCCGACACGCTGATCCACTCGCCCGCAGCCATCGAGATGCCCCCGGCGATCGCTCCGGCGAGTCCGGCGAGGCGAACGACCGACGAGTCGACGCCCGATCCTGCGAACCCGAGGATGAGCGACACGTTCGAGACCAGCCCGTCGTTGATGCCGAACACGGCGGCGCGCGCCAGCCCTCCCGACACCGGTCGGTGGCCGCTGTGAAGCTCCGGCCGAGGGAGATCCTTCGGTGAGAGGTCTGGCCGCGTCATCGATGCGAACGCTAGCCGGGGTGGTGGGGCACGCGCCCAGGCGTGTCCGGGTCCCGCGGCCGGATGGCGGCTACGTTGGCCGGAGCGAGATCACCCCAGCGAGGACATTCATGAGCGCTCACAACGACGTGGCAGCCATCATCGACAGCCTGCGGGAGATCGCCCGTGAACGCCGACCATCGGATCGGTTGCTGCAGACGTTCCTCGGCTTGTACTACCGCGACATCCCGAGCGATGACGCCGACGGGCGCCGGCTCAACGCTGCCTATGCCGCGTCGGTCGCCCATCTGCAGCTCGGACGCGAGCGGCGCGTCGGCGAGACCCTGGTCCAGGTGTTGTCGCCCGACCTGGAGCGCGACGGTTGGGAGACCGAACGCACGATCTTGATGTTCGTCACCGACGACGTGCCGTTCCTCGTCGACAGCGTGCGCATGGTGCTCGACCGCTACCAGCTCGGCATCCACCTCATGATCCATCCGATGCTGCGCGTCGAACGAAACGACCGTCACGAACTGGTCGACGTCGACGCCGCCGATGGTCGCGTCGAGGCCTGGACGCTGATCGAACTCGACCGGTGCCCGCACGAGTTCCGGGAACAGCTCGAGGCCGACGTCCGTATGGCGATCGACGAAGTCCAGTCCGTCGTGCGTGACTTCGCAGCAATGCAGCAGCGCCTCGTCGAGGTGGCAGGCGACGACGCGCTGATGCGGTGGTTGGCCGACACCAACTTCGTCTTCCTGGGCTCGGCGATCTACGAGGTGTCCAGCGACGGATTGCGGCTCGATCCGGCGAGCCTGCTCGGCCAGTACCGGTCGCGTCGCCTCGATCCCGAGCGCATCGACCCGCCGCCACACGCCGGCGACGAACCCATCGTGATCGCCCGGACCGATGCGGTGGCCACCGTGCACCGCCGAGCACGCATGACGTCGATCGCGGTCCGCGTCCCGGCGAGCGGCAAGGAGGTGCGGTTCGTCGGTCTGCTCGGCAGCGCCGCCTACCGCCAGAGCGTGTTCGCGATCCCCGGCATCGGACAACGCGCCGACGAGGTGGTCGACGCGGTCGGTGCCACCGTCGAGAGCCACACGGGCCGGGCGGTCCGCAACGTGATCGAGACCCTGCCGAGGGACGTCGTCTTCGAATCGGGCGTCGAGGAGTTGACCGAACTGGTCTCGGAGATCACCGGACTGCAGGAGCGACACATCGTCCGGGTCTTCGACCTGACCGAGCCGGTCGGGCCGTGGACCACCGTGTTCACGTACGTGCCGCAGTCCCGATTCACGGCGACGCTCCCGGAACTCGTCGCAGCGCTGGTGTCGGAGTACTACGGCGGTGAGATCCGCGACCTCGAGACGTTGTTGGGGACCAGTTCCCTCGCGCGGATCTCGATGACCGTTCGGGCCGCACCGCTCGACGACAGCGTCCGACTCGTCGCGTCGATCGACCGTGCATCACGGACCTGGCGCGAGCGCGCGAGGGATGCGCTCGTCGACCTGCTCGGCGAGGTCGAGGGCCAGCGGGTGTGGTCCGTGGTCGCCGACTCGGTGCCCGCCGATTACGAGGCACGTGTGCGACCCGAAGCGGCTGTCGGCGACCTCGTCAACGTCGAAGCGATGCTGTCGGGGACCGACGACATCACCACCTCGTTCGGCCGGTCGCTCGACACCGTCGACGACGAGTGGCGGTTCCGGGTGTTCCTGCGCGACCGGCCGGCCACGATCGCCGAGTTGGTGCCCGTGCTCGAACACCTGGGACTGTCTCCGGTCGACGAGCACCCGTCGGTCTTCGTCGGTGCGTCGGCGACGGTGCATCTCGACGACATCGGCGTCCACATGTCGTCGGCGACGATCACCGATGCGCAGCACGCCGAGGTCCAGTTGGCGTTCGTCGATCTGATGACCGGCAGCATCGAGCCCGACGGGCTGAACCGACTGGTGTTGTCAGCCGGCCTCGACCGCCGCCAGATCGCCGTGCTGCGCCTGTACAACCGCTATCTGCGCCAGGCGTCGTTCCCCTTCAGCGCCAGCTACGTGGAACAGGCGATCGTTCGTCATCCCGACATTGCCCGCAAGCTCGTCGAGTTGTTCGACA
>DATKXG010000281.1:0-8311 GCA_035529175.1 Ilumatobacteraceae bacterium | reverse complement strand
ATGCGGAACTGCATCGCCTGGAACGACGGGACCATCCGGTACACGATCGAGCCCAGAGCGACGACCGCCGCGGGGATCGCGAACACGAGGATCATCGACACCATGAACGTCATCATCACGACGGCGAACAGGATCTGCATGAGGTAGCTCAGGTATGCGACGAGCGAGCCGATCTCCATCTGGCCGGCGCCGATCCGGTCGCCGCCGATCCAGATGACCGCGACACTCGACACGTTGATGATCAGCATCACGGTCGGGAACGTGGCAGCCATCAGGCGACCCGCGCGCAGCGAGGTCTGGGTGAGTTCGTCGTTGGCCTGAGAGAACCGCGCGACCTCCTCGGGCTCGCGGACGAATGCCCGCACGACACGCATGCCGGTGATCTGTTCGCGCAGCACCAGGTTCACCCGGTCGATGCGGAACTGCATCGCCTGGAACGACGGGACCATCCGGTACACGATCGAGCCCAGAGCGACGACCGCCGCGGGGATCGCGAACACGAGGATCATCGACAGACCCGGGTCTTCGCGCACGGCGAAGAAGATGCCGATCACCATCGTGATCGGCGCGGTGATCATCATGGTGCAGGCCATGACGACGAGCATCTGGATCTGTTGGACGTCGTTGGTCGTCCGGGTGATCAGCGACGGCGCACCGAACTGGCCGACCTCACGAGCCGAGTATCCGGTGACCGTGTGGAACAGATCACGCCGGAGGTCACGGCCGAATCCCATTGCCGCCCGCGACGCGAACCAGACCGCGCCGACGGTGAAGATGATCTGGACGATCGTGAAGCCCATCATCACGCCACCCATCGTCAAGATGTAGTCGTTGTCACCCTGCAACACGCCGTTGTCGATCAACAGGGCGTTGATCGTCGGCAGCGTGAGCGACGCGAACGTCGCAACCGCCTGCAGGACGACGACCACCAACAGCACGTCGCGGTACGGGCCGAGATGGCTCTTGATCAGCTGCCAGAGTTTCACGAGGGAGTTCCTGTTCCGACGCCGTTCAGGACGGTGTCGACGATGTCCGATGCATCGGACGCATCGGCCGCGATCATCGGATGGGTGAGCGAGAGGGTGAGAGCGCGCAGCATCCGTGCGGCACGCGCCGGTTCGATTCGGATGCGCTCGGGATGGGCGGCGAAGATCGCCGTGAGCGCTGGGCTGTCGGTCATCGGTCGGCTGACCTGGTCGTGACGCTTCGGGCCGAGGTGCGACAGCAGCGTCCACACGTCGACGACGCGCCGTTGGATCAGCACCGTTGCTTCGACGAGCTGCGTCTCGAACGGCAGCGCCGGATCGATCTCCCGCAGCGCCTGCTCGAACGGCTCCTGATCGAGTGACGCTTCGAGCGTGGCATCGAGCAGTTCGTCCTTGTCGGCGAACACCCGGAAGATCGTGCCCTCGGCGATGCCCGCCGCGCAGGCGATCTGCTTGGTGGTGACCGACTCGCCGTAGTCGACGAGCAGCGGCCGGACCGCCTCGATGATCGCCGCCCGGCGTTCCTCGGCCGGCATCGCGGACGCCCGCTTCGCCGTCGAATGAGCACTGGAAGCGGGCGACATCCGCCGCACCCTAACTGAGTGAGTACTCACTCACACACCTCGAGCCCACCCACCTCCCCCAGCGATGAGCGAGAAGCCGCCATCCGGGCGGTTCACTCATCGCAGCAGCCCAACCCACGCCCGCGATGAGCGAACTGTCGCTATTCGGGCGGTTCACTCATCACAACAGCCCACCCACGCCAATGGCGGGGCGGGTCGGAGACGTCAGCGGGTGGGGAGAACGTCGGGTGGGAGGCTCGTGCGGAGGGTGGCGAGGTAGGCGTCGTAGCCCTTCGAGCTGGGGTGGAACGAGGCGGTCGACACGTTGAACGGGCCCTTGGTCCAGTGTTCCTGCACGGTGCCATCGGCGAGCTGGCTGCGCCGGAACGAGTCGCCGAACACGGCGTCGTTGACGAACCGGTCGCGCTGCCAGAACCGGCAGGCGCCGTGGTTGTCGAACTCGTCGGTGACGTCGACGAATCGGATGTCGGCGCCGGTGATCCCGCGCGCCCGAGCGGCCGCTACCTCGATCTGGTGGTTGAGCAGGTCGACCTGCTCGTCGATCCAGTCGGCTTCGTCGCCGCTGATGCCGGTGACACCATCGCACCGGCCGTTGCCCTGCATCAGCCTCGGATACGCGAGGACGCGCACTGCGATGTCGGGGTACCGCTCGCCGATCGAGCGATACGTCGCGACGAGGTCCTCGCGGATCTGGTCGAGGTTGGCCATCTGGTTCTTCGAGGAGTCGTGGCAGCGCATCGAGGTGATGCATCGGGTGAGCGCATCCGGCCAGTTCTCGTCGCGCACCGTGCGGAGGTCGTTGCCGCCGATCGTCATCGTGACGAGCGTGCCGTCACCATCTCCGGGGATGTCGGCGGCACGAATCTGGGCGGGGATCTCACGGATCACCGCACCGGCGCAGGCGACGAACACCGAGTCGGCGTCGAGTTGCGTGGCGAGTCGCGGGCCGGGCGTCTCGTCGAGTTCACGCTGGCAGGCGCTCGAACCGAGCCGGGTGAAGCGGTTGAACGAGTGCGCTGCCGGGCCGTGGTCGTCGTAGGAGGAGGCGTTGCGGTGGATGCCGCTGCCCGAGCTGTACGAGTCGCCGAGCGTCACGACACGCTCGATCCGCTCCGAGCCGGCCGACGTCTCCGGTCGCGCCGACACCGAGCTCCCGACAGCCACGACCCCGACCGTCGCCGCGGCGGCAGCAACGAGGAATGTGGTCGAACGGCGCATCGCTCCCAGGTTAGGAGCAGAGGCCAGTGGCGGCGACCGCGTCCAACAGACGTCACATCGGATACTCGAAATATTGGCGCTCGTCAGGCGTCGCGGCGTCGTCGCACGAGCACTTCTTGCGCGATGGTCGCCACCTGCAGCCCGTCGTGGCGGATGACGTCACCCGTGACGAGACCGCGTCCGCGGTTCACGCCGTGTGACTGCGTCGCGAACCAGTGCCACTGCGACGGGTCGGTCGGCCGCTCGAACCACACCGAGTGATCGAGGCTCGCCCCTTGGAACAGATGCCGATCGCCGGTGTCGCCGGCGAAGGCAGGGTGTGCGGACCGCGCCGCGCGAGACGGCGCGGCGTCGGACATGAAGGCAAGCGCACACTGATGGTCGGCCGGATCGTCACCCATGTCGGCGTCGAGGCGGATCCAGTACCCCATCGTGCCGTCTTCGAGGAACGTCGCCTTGCGCTTCAGCAGGCCGGTCCACGAGTGATCGAGCAACGACGGGTCGTCGGGCCCGGGCAGTCCGGCCGGAAGCGTGGCGACCGCGACGTCGGCTTCGTCCTCGAGGACGTGGAACGACACCGACAGGTTGAGGATCGCACCAGCAGACTGGCGAGCGACCACCTGGCGAGTGCTGAAGGACCGGCCGTCGCGGAGGCGCTCGACCTCGTAACGGATCGGCTCCTCGGTGGCGCCTGGGCGGATGAAGTACGAGTGCAGCGAGTGAGCTGCCCGGTCGGGATCGACCGTGCGAGCCGCAGCTCGCAACGCCTGCGCGACCACCTGACCACCGAAGAGCCGGCCGCCCCACGGGTAGCGGGCCGCGATGCCGACGTAGGTGTCGGGACCGTGCGGCTCCAACTGCAGGAGTTCGCTGAACTCGATGTCGTGGATCTTTCGAGTCGGCATCCGCCCAGTGTGGCAGCGGGGGTTGCGGCAACCCTCACGACAGCGCTCAGGACGCGGCGACGAGCTGGCTCAATCCCACGACGTCGAGCACCCTGATGCACCCGCGGCCCGTCTCCACGAGCCCGGCGCGTCGGAAACGTGCCAGCGCCCTGGCGGTCGACTCCCTCGTCGCGCCGATCCAGCCCGCGAGGTCGTTCTGCGTGAGCGCCAGCTCGAACGTGCCGGACGGTCCACCGTGACGCATCTTCATCGAGGCCAACTCGACCAGCATGCGTCCCGTGCGAACGACTGCGCTGTCGGAATTGCGGGTGACGAGCCGATCGTTCGCTCGGCGCAACTCGGCGCTCAGGCTCTGACAGACCGCGATCGACAGCTGGGGTTCGTCGCGCAGGAGTTCGAGGAACCGATCGGCTCGGATCTCGGCGACCACCGTCGGATCGAGCGCGGCGGCGCTGGCGGAGCGGGGCCTGCCATCGAGTGCCGACAGCTCGCCGAACTCGTCGCCCGGAGACTTGATGCCGACGAGCAGCTCTCGCCCCGACGGCATCGTGAGGAAGATCCGGACGCGACCCTCGACGCACACGTAGACGCAGTGCGAGCGGTCACCTTCGACGAAGAGAAGCTCGCCCGGCGCGTAGATCCGTCGCTGACCGAGATCAGCGATCGCATCCCCAACACTTGCGTACTGCACGTCGTGCACGGCCCCTCCCGATCGCACACCGGTCCGGTCGCCATGCCGGTGTGTGATCCAGGTCATAGACGGTAGTTCAGTTCGACGCCATGGTGGAACGGGCAACCCAACCGCCAATTCAGGAGGCCACCATGTACATCTTCAGCCGTTCGACGATCGCCGCCCTCGGGCGTCAGTTCGATGCGATACCCGCGGCCGTCGGAGTCGCCCAGCTGGTCACCAAGGTGACCGGCCACGAGGTCAACGTGTTCGCCGCTCGCTTCGGAGCCCCACAGGGCAGCGTCATGTGGAGTACACGCGTCGAGTCGATGACCGAGCTGCAGGGAATCACCGACAAGTTGATGGCGGACTCCGGCTACCTCGAAATGCTCGAGTCGATGAACGGGCTCTTCATGGCCCCGGCCGAGGACCGGCTCAGCCGGGTGCTCACGGCGCCGATCGACGGGGCGACCTCGAAGTACTACGGGGTGACCCGCGCAGCGATGGCCAACGGCAAGCAGGCCGATGCCGTTGCGTTCGGCATCAAGACGGCGGAGTACATCGGCAAGTCGCTCGGCACGATGACCGCGTTCACGAAGGCCGCCTATGGAGGCTTCAACGACGTGAGTTGGCTCATCGCCTTCGACACCGAAGCCGACGTGGACGCGTTCGAGGACTGGCAGATGACCGACAGCGGCTACCACGACATCGTCGCCGAGGCCGGCGACCTCTTCGTCGAGAACACCGGCCACATCACCTTGATCGAGCGGATCAGCTGAACCGACTCCCGACCGGATCCCGGTCTCGAGGACCCTGCGGTGGGGCGGCATCCCGGTCCCGAGAGCCCTTGAGTGGGGCGGACGCCGTGTCCGCCCCACTCGGGCGATACTGGGCCCATGACGACGGTCGAGGTATTCGCTGACATCACCTGCCCCTTCACACACGTCGGGTTGAAACGGGTGATCGACCACGTCGCCGAGATGGCCACGCCGGCCGAGGTGATCGTGAGGGCGTGGCCGCTCGAGTGGGTGAACGGGACACCGCTCGACGTCGATGCCGTCGTCGTGAAGGCAGGTGCGCTGAGCGAGCAACTCGGCGTCGACGACTTCTCCGGTCTACGGGCCGATGCGTGGCCGGCCACGACGATCCCCGCACTGAACCTCGCAGCGAACGCGTACGAGCGCGACGCGGCCACGGGCCTCGCCGTGAGTCTGGAGCTTCGCGCCGCCCTGTTCGAGCGTGGCGAGAACGTCGACGACCCCACCGTGCTGGCACGGATCGCGGCAGCACACGACCTCGCCCCGCCATCCACCGAGCCGAGCGCAACGGTCACCGCGGACTACGACGACGGCAAGCGGCGTGGAGTGAAAGGCTCGCCCCACTTCTTCGTGGCTGCCGACGACTTCTTCTGCCCGGCACTCGATCTCGGTCACGACGACGAGGGGCACCTCACGGCTCGATTCGACGCGGGCATGCTCGCCGAGTTCTTCGACCGTATCGACGCCTGATTCGCCGGTCGTTGACGGGCCGATTCGGAGGCTCGAGCGGCCGGCCGGGAGCTGCTTCGGGAGTTGTCTGCCGTCCGGGTGGGTGCCGGGTGGAGGGGGGATCACAGCCGGCACCCACCGGACGTTGCCCGACGCACGGTACGCAACCAATGTGTCGCCAAGATGTCCGCCGGGTTGCCAGTCGGTGAGCCCTTGTCGAACGTTTCCCATCCCCATCGGATGCGGCCCGATTTCGTAGGGTTGCGGCACCGATTCTCGGCGTAGCAACGGAGGTAGTAGATGGACATCGGAAGCCTGTTGGCAGCATTGGCGCTCGGCTTCGTGGCCGGCGTGATCGGGCGAGCGGTCGTGCCGGGCGACGCGTTCCGGTCGTTCAGCGGATGGCAGTCGTGGCTGATCTCGACGCTGCTCGGCCTGATCGGTGCGCTGGTCGGGTATTGGATCTTCACCGAACTGTTCGGAATCGGCGACGACGACAAGTTCGACTGGGGCGGGATCATCGGCGCGATCATCGGCGCGATCATCGTCGTGGCGCTCGGCTCCTGGCTGTTCCGCAAGATCGCCAAACGCGACGTCGTCTGACCGACGATGCCAGCGTCCGGCGTGATAGCACGTCGGCATGGGGAACAATGCCGAAAACACCCGCTGGCTGGACGCGACCGCGCAGGCCGAACTGATCTCGACCCGAGCGGCGACGTCGACCGAGCTCGTCGACGCGTCGATCGAGCGCATCGAACAGCTGGACGGCCCGATCAACGCCGTGATCATGAGGTGGTTCGACCGTGCCCGCCACCAGGCCGAAGCGTTCGACGAACTGCCGTTGGAGTCGGAACACCGAACGGGAGCCTTTGCGGGCGTGCCGTTCCTCCTGAAGGACCTTCACAACCACGTGGCGGGGATGCCCCTGACGTCCGGCAACCGAGCGGCGCGCGACGACACGCCGTTGTCCAGGCACGATTCGAACCTCGTGGTGCGCTTCCGTGACGCCGGACTGATCACGCTGGGACGCACCAACAGCCCCGAGTTCGGCAGCGTCCCGGTGACCGAACCGCTTGCGTATGGACCGACCCGCAATCCATGGGACATCGAGCACACCCCCGGCGGGTCGAGCGGTGGCGCCGCTGCCGCGGTCGCTGCGGGCATGGTGCCGATCGCCCACGCCAGCGACGGGGGCGGGTCGATCCGGATCCCAGCGTCGTGTTCGGGCCTCGTCGGGTTGAAGCCGTCGCAGGGCCGAGTCTCGATGGGACCCGAGCGCGACGAGTCGGGACTGTCGACGCAGTTGTGCGTCAGCAGGTCGGTCCGGGACACGGCACGCATGCTCGACGCCGTCCACCGGCCCGGCGTCGGCGACAGCGTGATCGCGCCGGCACCGAGCCGGCCGTACGTCGACGAGTTGGGGGTCGATCCGGGCCGATTGCGCATCGGGCTGCTCGACCGGCATCCAATTGGCGGCGACCTCCACCCCGACTGCATCACTGCGGTCCGCGCCGCCGCCGCACTCCTCGAGGGGCTCGGGCACGACGTGTCGCTCGGCCATCCCTCGATCCTCGAGGACGGTGAGTTTCCTCGCCGGTTCGCCGCGATGTGGGCGGCGTTGATGGCGGTCGGCATCGACGCCCTCGGCCAGACGCTCGGTCGTCAGCTGACCGCGGACGACGTCGAGCCGGTGAACTGGGCACAGAGCGAGTACGCAGCCCAGCTCTCCGCCGCGCAGTACGCGATGGCACTCGCCGCGGTCGGCCAGTACCGCCGCCAGGTGCAGGGCTGGTGGGCCGAGGGATGGGATCTGCTGCTCACGCCGACGCTGGCCGCTCCCCCGCTGCCGATCGGCGGTCTCTACGGCGACCAGGGCGACGGCGTCGATCCGGACAATCCGATGGCGCCGTCGATCCGCTCCGGCCGGTTCGTGGCGTTCACACCACAGTTCAACGCGTCAGGTCAGCCGGCGATCAGCCTGCCCCTGCACTGGAACGATGCCGGGCTGCCGATCGGCGTGCAGCTGGTGGCCGCCTACGGCCGCGAAGACCTGCTCATCCGCATCGCCAGCCAACTCGAAGCCGCCGCCCCCTGGGCCCACCTCCACCCGCCGACGTGATCGATTACATCAGGGGTCAGACCCGCGATGTGATCGTCAGCGGACGGTGACGGGGAGGTGGGCGGGGCTGCGACCGAGGATCTGATGCCACTCGATGTCGTCGGCGTCGATCGGCGCAGCGGCCACGATCGTGTCGCCGAGGCCGGCGCGGGCGGCCGCGAGCAACACCTCTTCCATCGTCATCCGCGCGAGCGCGGCGCCGAGGCAGTAGTGCGGGCCGGATCCGAACGAGAGCAACTTCGGGGCATCGGGCTCGGAGAAGCGGGCCGGGCGGAACGTGTCGGGATCGCCCCAGACGCCCTCGTCGCGACTGGCCGACGCCGACGCCAGGAACACCATCGA
>DATKXG010000280.1:0-17544 GCA_035529175.1 Ilumatobacteraceae bacterium | reverse complement strand
CCGCCGAGGACCTCGACGCGGCCCAGCACGCGATGAACGGCGATGCCGACTATCAGGGCATGATCGCTCAGGCGGGTGCCGACGGATTGTTCGTCGATGGGTCCGTCGAAAGAATGGTGCTCGTCAGGATGCCCTGACCTTACTCCACACGGGGTCGGGCCACCGTGGACCGAGTCAACACGAATCGGTAGCCAAGCGGGTCACGTTCGGCTCGACCCCGTTCAGGGAGTTCGAAAGGCGTCGACCAGCAGATCGAGGTGACGGGCGGCGACAGCTGTCCACGACAGCCCTCGTGCGTGGTCGACGCCGGCAGAGCCCATCGCATGACGGCGGGCGTCGTCGGAGAGCAAGGAGGCGATCTCGCCGCCGAGGTCGTCCACGTCGGCGACCAACACCCCGGTCTCGCCGTCGATGCACGAGCCGCGATGGCCGGCGATGTCGGTGGCCACGCACGGTGTACCGCACGCTCCCCCTTCGGTCAGCGACATGCCCCACCCCTCGGCGTGCGACGCGCTCACCACGAGCCACGCTCGCCGGTAGGCCTCGACGAGGTCGTCGTCGCT
Organism: Ilumatobacteraceae bacterium; assembly: GCA_035529175.1. Classification (GTDB taxonomy): domain Bacteria; phylum Actinomycetota; class Acidimicrobiia; order Acidimicrobiales; family Ilumatobacteraceae; genus Sva-07. The sequence continues at coordinate 16,981 of DATKXG010000280.1, read as the reverse complement.
GACGCGCCCACGCCGTTCGATCCAGACGTCGGCTCCGTGCCCGGCGATCCACTCGTCGACGACTGCTCGGTCCGGACCGTCGCCGACGAGTTCCACCGTCAGCCCCGGAACCGCACGACGCGCCTCGGCGAGCGCAGCGAGGGCGACACGTTGGCGCTTCACGGGAGCCAGGCGTCCGACGACGACGACGTGGGGGTGGTCAGCGCGACGGGTCGGATCCGGCGCGAAACGCTCGTGGACGCCGGGCGGGATCACCGTGAGGCGCTTCCGGTCGATGCCCAGCTCCTCGATCTCGTCGGCCGACGACTCCGAGAGCGTGGCGAACGTGCTGCGACGGTAGAACAGCGGTGCGAATCGCGTCTCGACGAAACGGCCCGCGGCATCGAGGGGACGCGGCAGCACCTCGGCCCACATGTCTCGGTGCACGTGATGCATCCACACCACTCGACGCCGCGGCGCCCAGACTGGCCCGAACCAGGGCACCCCGTTCCAGATCTCGATCGTCGCCGTGTCGCTCGGGCGCCGCCGAACGAGTTGGCGCAACGCAACTCTGGCGAACACGTCGTAGCGGCCACCGCGCTGGATCACCCGGTAGCCGTTGCGGTCGAACTCGCGTGGCGTGTCGCGGGTGGACGTCCGGTGCACGATCTCGACGCCGACGTCTGCCCAGCGCCGGAAGATCTCGTCAGCGTGCAGCTCCGAGCCACCCGCCTCGACGTCGTCGAGATCACGCCAGGCGTAGCTCTCCACCCGCCGAACGCCGGTGCCGCGCAGGCGCTCCGCCGCTGCGACGAGATCGGCGGTGGTCCCACCGTTCAAGTTCATCGGTCGAGTTTGCGCCACACCACATCGGGTGCGTATCGCAGCAGGCCGAACACCACCCGAAGGATGCCCGGCACCCACACGACGCTGCGGCCCTTGCGCAGGCCGTCGGCGACCGCGGATGCGACGTCGTCGACGTCGCAGGAGAACGGAGCATCGGGCATCCCGGCGGTCATCGACGACCGGACGAAGCCGGGACGCACCGTCAGCACCCTTGCCCCGGTTCCGTGGAGCAGGTGGCCGAGACCCGTGGCGAACGCGTCCTGGCCGGCCTTGGTGGAGCCGTAGACGAAGTTCGAGGCCCGGGTACGGACTCCGGCCACGCTCGACAGCACGACCAGGGTCCCGTGACCCTGTGTGCGCAAGCGGCGGGCAACCGCCAAGCCCGACGACACGGCGCCGACATAGTTCACCCGGGCGAGCTCAGCGGCCGCAACCGGATCGTCCAGGCCGGGTGCGCCGAGCTGCCCGAACGCCTGGATGACGACATCGAGGTCGCCGAACCGCTCGGCCACGTCGGCGATCAGCTGCTCGTGCCGATCGCTGTCCGCGGCATCGAAGGCCACCGTGGACACCTCCGCCGACCCGAACGACAGGGCGTCGACATCGACGGCGTCGGGGTTGCGGACGGCCAGGATCACCCGACGCAACGACGGCGACACCAGCGCGGACACGATCGCGTGGCCGATGTCGCTGGTTCCGCCGAGCACGAGCACGGTCTGGGGTTGGTGGACGGCGTTGTTCACGGTGAAATCCTGTCAGGAGTGAGCGGTCAGTACAGATCGAGGCGCCGGGCCTGGTCGCTGATCCACCGGCCCGTGGGGTCGACCGTCCGGCGGATCTGCAACCACTCGTCGAGGCGGGGGTAGCCGGCGCGGATGATCTCGGGCGTCGCCGTGGCGTCCTTCGCGAGGTAGTGGCGCCCTCCGGCGTCGAGGACCATCCGGTCGAGTTCGCCGACCAGACCGCCGAGGCCGGCGACGGCAGCGGGCAAGTCGAGCGTCAGCGTCCACCCCGGGGTCGGGAAGCTCAGCAGTCCCCCGCTCTCGGGTCCGAAGCGCTTGAGGACCGCCAGGAAGCTGGCATGGCCCGACGCGGCCACGGTGGCGACGATCGTCCGCAACGTGTCGACCGCATCGAACGGGACGACGAACTGGTACTGCAGGAACCCGCCACGCCCGTAGAGCCGGTTCCAGTCGCCGACCATGTCGAGCGGATGGAAGAAGCCGGTGATCGACTCGAGGCCGAGGTGCGACGACGGTGCCTTGCGATACCACAACTCGTTGAAGGCGCGAACCGCCAGACGGTTGAGCACGTTCGGCATGCCGGTCGGAACGGCAGCGAGCCCCAGCGGAGCGAATGCGAGGGGATCGTCACCGGCAGCCGGTCGCTCGGCGACCAACTGGTCGTAGGAGGCGTGATCGCCACGGGTCAGCACCGCTCGACCCAGATGGGCGCCGGTGGCGACCATGTCGACCCAGGCCACGGAGTACCGATGGAGGTGGTCGCCGGTCTCCATCCGCTCGAGCAGGCTGTCGAGGTTCGGTACCCGCTCGGTCAGCACGAGGCACCGGCTGGTCTCGATCGGCAGCAGCCTGACCGTGGCGTCGAGGACGATGCCGGTGAGCCCCATGCCGCCGATCGTCGCCCACCACAGGGCGGGGTCCGACGCGGGTGTGATCGCCCGCCGGCTTCCGTCGGCGAGCAGGATCGTCATCGCGTCGACGTGAGCCCCGAACGTGCGATCGGCGTGATGGTTCTTGCCGTGGATGTCGCTGGCGATCGCGCCGCCGACGGTGACGAAGCGAGTGCCGGGCGACACCGGAACGAAGAACCCGCGCGGCACGATGTGGCGCAGCAGCTCGTCCAGACTGACCCCGGCGCCGACGTGCACCGTGCCTGCACGGGAGTCGAGCACGATCGGCCCGCGAGCCAGACGTACGACCGTGCCGCCGGCGTTCTGTGCCGGGTCGCCGTAGGCGCGTCCCATGCCGCGAGCGATGATCCCGCGCGGCTCGGCGAGTTCGTCGAGCACGGTGCCGTCGAGCTCGTCGGCGCCGACGTCGACGAACCTGGCCGCCGACGGCGCCGTGCGGCCCCAGCCGGACAGTTCGAGCTGACGAGTCCTCACACCGGATCAGCCACGTCGGATCAGTACGGCCAGTCCGGCACGTTGCGACCCATCCGTCCGAGCACCTTGCCGAGCCCGAGGGTGAGGCCCACCTTGAGCGCCACGTTTTTGACGAACCACGGCATCTGGGCCAGCTGGCGGCCGGCATTGCGGGCGCGCGCTCCCGGACCGGCCGAGAGGTCGGCGCAGTAGATCGTCATGGAACGCGAACGCCCGACGTAGCGGAACCGGCTGCCGAGCAGCAGTTCGCGCAGGATGGCGAGCGTCACCCCGATCGACGAGAACGAGTCGTGGATCAACATCGTGCCACCGTCGGTCACCCTGGCACCCCAGGCGCAGATGTCCGCGCGTGCGGGCCCGTACCGGTGTGCACCGTCGATGTAGAGCACGTCGATCGGGGCGTCGACGTCCGCGAGCGCATCGTCGGAGAACTTGCGGATGTGACGGACCCGGTCCGCGACACCGGCGCGCTCGAGGTTCGCGAGGAACACCGCATGGTCGTCGGCAGCGGCATCGGCGTAGCCGTCGATCTCCTGCGGACCGCGGTCGTTGCCGGCATGCGGATCGATCGCGATCACCGACACGTCCGGCGGGGCGGTGCTGGCCAGCACGATCGTGGAGCGGCCTCGGAAGCTGCCGATCTCGACGATCGTGCCCCCGGTGGGACAGCGGCGAGCGGCGTCGTGGAGCGTCGACGCCTGACCGGGCGACATCCACCCCTCGACGTCGGCGACGCGAGCGGTGACCGCGGCCAGATCCGGCGTTTCCGAACCGAGTGAGTCAGGAGACATAGACGGCGAGACCATAGACGACAATCCAGCAGAACCCCAGCAACACGAGCAGGCGGTCACTGGTGAACACCTCTTCGGGTGCGCCACCTTGCCCCTGGTCGAGCACGAGGAGGTAGCGGAGCAGGGCCATCAACATCGGCACGATCGACAGTTCGTAGAACGGCCAGTCGCTCGTCGAGGCGGCACTGGTCTCGAAGGCCCACACGCAGTAGCTGATCAGGACACCGGCGAGGCTGACCGAGAGCAGCATCCGCAGGTAGCCGATCGAGTATTCCTCGAGGGTGGCCCGGGTCTGCGCCTCACCGCCCAGCTCGTTCAGTTCGGCGTAGCGCTTGCCAACCACGATGAACAGCGAACCGAACGTGATGCACAGCACGAACCAGCGCGACATCGGCACGTCGACGGCCACCGCGCCTGCTGCGGCGCGCAGCACGAACCCCGCAGCGACCGTGACCACGTCGACCACCGGTACGTGCTTCAGCCACAAGGTGTAGACGATCGTGATGACGATGTAGGTGGCGACCACCGCAACGGTCTGCCAGCGACCGGTGAGCGCAGCGAGGCCCAGCGCGATGATCGGGAGCAGAACGCCGAACACGCGTGCCGCACCGACGCTCAACTCGCCCGAGGCGATCGCCCGGTGGCGCTTGGTGGGATGGCGACGGTCAGCCTCGACGTCGAGGAGGTCGTTCCAGACGTAGATGCCGCTGGCCGCGAAACAGAACGACACGAACGCAAGCAGGGTCAGCGCCAGGTTGTTGCCCTCGTCGAGCACGCCGGCCGCTCCGGGGGCGGCGAAGACCAGCACGTTCTTCAGCCACTGCTTGGGCCTCGCCGTGCGCCACAGACCCCTCAGCACGCCGGACTCCGGCGCACGTTCGATCGGCGGCTCGTTGCGTTCATCGCGCGGGGCACCGTAGCCGTCACCGTCGCGTTCATCGCGGCATCGCTCCCCGCCCGACCCAGTGCGCCACGTCGGCGTCGGCGAGCAGCTCGCGATCGCCTGCCGAGTCACCGTAGGCGGTCACGTGAGCACCGGTACGTCCGCCTGCGTGCTCGTCGAGCCAGGCGTGCAGCCGGACGACCTTCTCCGGCCCTCGGCAGTTCGGCCCGGCCAGCAGCCCGGTGAGGCGTCCGTCGGGACCGACCTCGAGCCGGGCGGCGAGGACGTCGTCGGCTCCGAGGAGCTCGGCGAGCGGGCGCAGGTAGACCTCGAACGACGCCGACACCAACACCACGGTGTCGCCGCGCTCGCGGTGGCTGTCGAGCAGTGCCACGATGTCGTCTCGCAGCCCGCTCGAGTGCACGGAACGCGCGAAGTCCTCTGCGATCTCCTCGATGTGGTCGATCGGCTGGCCGGTGAACGCAGCGGCGGTTGCCGCGGCCTTGAGACCGTCTCGGTCGCGACGCGACGCCAGAACGGACACCGTGCGGGTCTGGGCAGCGAGACGTCGACCGAGCGTGGCCGTGCCGGCGACACGACGCAGGAACGGCACGACACAGTCGCGTCGGGTGATCGTGCCGTCGACGTCGAAGGCAGCGACGCGAACCCGGTCGTCGAGACCGGTCACAGCAGCTGCGACGGGATCGCTGCCAGGGCGTCCCAGTAACTCGGCCAACTCTTCGACACCACCGCGGGCTCCACGACCTCGATGCCGTCGACGACGAGTCCGAGCAGCCCGAACGCCATTGCGAGCCGATGATCGTGGTGGGTGAAGAGACGTGCGCCGTGGAGCAGGTCGGTCGGTTCGATGAGCAGGCCGTCGGGCTCGACGGTCACGACCGCGCCGGTCCTGCGGAGTTCGTCGGCGAGGTCGCCGAGGCGGTCGCTCTCCTTGGCCCGGATGAAGCCGACGCCGGTGATCCTGGTCGGTGTGACCGCTTGCGTGGCGACCACGGCGAGGGTCGGCACGAGATCGGACACGTCGGCCATGTCGACCTCGACGCCGCGCAGCGGCGTGTCGCGGCGTCGCATCACCACCGTGTCATGGGAGCCCTGGGTGACGATGCAGCCCATGGAGGCGAGGATGTCGACGAATCGGGCGTCACCCTGCAACGACGCCGTGCCGAGGCCCCGCACGCTCACTGCACCACCGACCATCGCCGCGGCCGCGAGCGGATAGCTGGCAGAGCTGGCGTCGGGTTCGACGGTGAACTCCGTTGGCCAGTACTCCCCTGGCTCGACGGTGACGTGGCGGTCGCGCAGGTCGACGCCGTCGTGGCCGAACGCCGACATCACCGCACGCGTCATCTCGAGGTAGGGCCGAGAGACCAGCCCGGACGACAACCACAGCTTCAGCCCGCCCGGCACGTACGGGGCGATGAGCATCATCGCCGTGATGTACTGGCTCGACACGTCACCGGGCATGACGACGGCGTCGGCCCGACGGAGCGGGCCTTCGACGGTGACCGGGAGATGGCCGGCGGTCTCGCCGGGCGTGACCCGTGCGCCGAGCGCGACGAGCGAGTCGTGCAGCGGCCCCATCGGACGCGTGCGCAACGGTGCGTGCCCGTCGATCGTGTACTCGCCGGTCCCGAGCGCGCTGAGCGCCGTGATGAACCGGGACGTGGTGCCGGCCAAGCCGGCGTGCAACGTCATCGGCCCCGGCGCCAGTTCGCCGCCGGTGCCCGCCACGTCGGCGATCCGGTCGTCGCCTTCGACGCGGATGCCGATGCCGCAGCCGAGTTGCTGCAGGCACGAGATCATCGCCGCCGTGTCGTCGCCGGGTGCGATCCCGGTGATCGTGCTCGTGCCGTCGGCGAGCGCCGCGCAGATCAGCGCCCGGTTGACGATGCTCTTCGACGGCGGGACGTGGACGTCGGCGATCACCGGACCGTCGGCGCGTCGCACCTGATGCAGTGCGTCGCCGGGAAGGTCGGACTCGTTCACGACAGCGGCTGCACGGCGGGGCGGAAGCCGCGAGCGAGCAACCCGCCACGGAACAGCTCGACCATCGCCCGGTCGACCAGCACGACCGCCACGCCCCGCGTGCTCTCGGCGACGTGGACGACTTCGAAGCTGGCGATGTTGACGCTGAGTTCGGCGGCCAGCGTGAACACCTCGGCGGCAGCGCCGGCACGGTCGGGAATGGGGATGCGGACCTCGGAGAGTTCGTCGGGATGCACGACGCGGGTCGGCAGGTTGGCGCGGGCGTGCCGGGCCGCGGTGAGGCGGGCGTGCAGGGCCTCGCGGTCGTCGGAGCCGATCATGTCGCGAACCTCGCCCAGTCCGTCGATGAGCTGGTCGAGCACGCCGACGATGGCGGTGCGGTTCTCGGCGCAGATGTCGAGCCAGATCGCCGGACGCCCGCTCGCCACCCTGGTCATGTCGCGGAAGCCGCCTGCGGCGAGGCGCAGCAGCGCGGCATGTTCCTCGGCACGTTCGCTCGCGAGACCCATCAGCGTGGCCGCGGTGAGGTGCGGAACGTGGCTGACCACCGCGACGAGCTGATCGTGGCGCTCGGGGCTCAGTGCAACCACCTCGGCACCGAACGACGCGACGACCGATGCCACCTGCGCGAACACGGCGTCGTCACTGTCGGAGCCGGGAGTGAGCACCCACACCGCCCCCTCGAACAGGTCGGCCTGAGCTCCGTCGAGTCCGTCGAGTTCCGATCCCGCCATCGGGTGCCCGCCGACGAACCGGGTGTCGGTGGCGGCGGCGCAGACGGCCGCCTTGACGCTGCCGACGTCGGTGACGGCGCCACTCGTCTCGGCGAGTGCCCGCTTGACCTGGTCGGCGGCGGTCAACACCGGCACCGCCACGAACGTGATCTCGGCCCGGTCGTCGAGGCTGATGGCGTCCACGACGCCACGGTCGAGTGCTGCCGCCGCCGTCGCGGTGTCGATGTCCTCGCCGCTCACGTGCCAGCCCCGCTCCCGAAGGGCCAGCGCGACCGAACCACCGATCAGCCCGAGGCCGATCACATTGGCCCGGCGCACCGCATCGAGGTCAGTCATGACCCTCGATCGTATCGGTGGCATCCGGCAGCGGACCCGTGCGCTCGGCGACCGCCTCGGTGAGGGCCCGCCACTCGTCGACGGTCAACTCTCGCCAACTGCCCGGCTGCAAGGAACGGTCGCTCAGCGGCCCGATCCGGGTACGAATCAGACGGGTCACCCGGTGACCGACCGACTCGCACATGCGGCGCACCTGGCGGTTGCGTCCTTCGTGGATCGTGATCCGCAACACGCCGGGATCGGGTTGGGAGACCTTTGCCGGCGCGGTCATCCCGTCGTCGAGCAGCACGCCTTCTCGCAGCGTACGGATCGACCCGGCCGACACCGGCCCCCCGGCCACCTCGACCAGGTACTCCTTCTCGATGCCGTGCGACGGGTGCGCGATGCGGTTCGCCAGGTCGCCGTCGTTGGTGAGGAGCAACAGCCCCTCGGTGTCCACGTCGAGACGTCCCACGGAGAAGACACGGGGCTCCGACGGCACCAGTTCGACCACCGTCGGGCGCCGATGGGTGTCGCGGGCCGTCGTCACGACCCCGACCGGCTTGTTGAGCAGGTAGTACACGAGGTCGGGGCGGACCCCGATGGGTGCACCGTCGACGGCGACGAGGTCGCGCTCGGCGTCGACGCGACGGCCCAGGATCGCGACCTCGCCGTTCACGGTGACCCGACCGGCGGCGATCAGCTCCTCGCAGATCCGGCGGCTGCCGTATCCGGTGGCGGCGAGCACCTTCTGCAACCGTTCACCCTGCGGGAGCGCGGCGCTGCGTTGGGCCATCTGCTCCCACAGCGGGGGCTCGGGTGTCCGATCGCTCACGGCGTGGAGTCGTCGGAGCTTGCGGGACCCGGCGGCATCGAGTCGTCGGCGGTTCCGGTCGACACCTCGATCAGTGGCGTGACCCTCAGCCCGGTCTCGAGTGCCTCGACGACGTCGGCACCGGGGATGAACTCGGCGATCGGCGGCAGGTCGTCGAGCGAGGCGAGGCCGAGCTTCTCGAGGAACGTCGCGGTGGTTCCGTACAGGATCGCCTGGCCCGGCCCGTTGTCACGTCCGACTTCGTCGATGTAGCCCCGTGCCTGCAACGTGCGCAGCACCCCGTCGGGGTCGACACCGCGGATCGAGGCGATCTGACCTCGTGAGATCGGTTGCTTGTAGGCCACGATCGCCAGCGTCTCGAGCGCCGCGCCCGACAGCCGGGCCCGTTGATCGTGCAGCAGGAACCGTTCGACGTACGGCGTGAGGTCGGGCGCGGTCTGGAACCGCCACCCGCCCGCGATGTGCACGAGTTCGAATCCGTGACCCGCGGCGGCGTACGCCTCGGCGAGTTCCTCGCACCACTGCTCGACCATCACCGTCGGCTCCTCGAGCAGCTGTGCGAGCAGCTCGGCGGGGACCGGGTCGTGGGCGACCAGCACGATCGACTCGATCGCCCGCTTGTGCTCAGCGATTCGTTCGTCCATCAGCGCACCATCGTCCCGGGTCAGCCGTCGTAGGCGTCGATCAGGATGGCGGCGGTGTCGAAGTCGTCGTCGGCACTCCAGATGACCTCGATGTCGCCGAACCGTTCGGGCTGGTCGATCTCGACGGCGCCCTGCTTGTACAGCTCGAGCACGGCCAGGAACCGGATGATCACCTCGATGCGATCGGCGAGGTCGGCGGTGAGGCGCCGGAACGTGATCCGGCCCGCACGCGGGAGTTCGTCGAGCAGTTCGGCGACCGCGTCGGCCACGGTGGTGGTGATCGGGTTGACGTGGAACAGGTCGACCACGGGGACCGGCCGCGGGGTGAGCGCCCTGATGGCGGCGTTGCGCAGGCTCGTGACGCTCGTGCCCTCGAGCATGTCGGGCACGACCGCAGCGAAACGCTCGTCGGGACCGACCACTCGGGGGAACGACAGATCGGCGTCGTCCGCGAGCTTGGAGAAGATCTGTGCCACGTCCTTGAAGGTCTTGGCTTCGAGCAGCCTCGACAGCAGCATGTCGCGCTCTTCCCACAGGGCGAACTCGTCGTCGAGATCGAGGTCCGTCGGGTTCGGCAACAGGCGGCGAGCCTTCAGCTCCACGAGCGTGGCCGCGATCAGCAGGAATCCGGTCGCCACGTCGAGGTCGAGCAGTTGCATCCGTTCGATCTCGGCGAGGTACGCATCGACGATGCTCGACAGGTTGATCTCGTAGATGTCGACCTGCTCGCGCAGGATCAGCTGCAGGAGCATGTCGAAGGGCCCCTCGTACACAGGGGTGGACACGACGGTGCCAGAGGTGCTGTTCGCGGCGTCGCTGGTTACGTGGAGGGACATCGTCGCCCAACCTACCGGAGCGCCGGTGGTGCAAACGGGTATCGTCGGCGCCCGTGACGAACCGTTCCGGAAACGCGCCCGGCAACTCGACGACACGCGTGCTGTCGTGCATGCAGCCCACCGGCGACGTGCACCTCGGCAACTACCTCGGGGCGCTGCGGAACTGGGTTGCGGGCCAGTACACCTGCGACGCGTTTCACGGCATCGTCGACCTCCATGCACTCACCGTGACCGACGAGCCCGGCGTGCTGGGTCGCCAGACGATGTCGCTGGCGGCGATGTTCTTCGCCATCGGACTCGATCCCGTCGCGTCGACGGTGTTCGTCCAGAGCCACGTGCCAGAACACAACCAGCTGGGCTGGATCATGGAGTGCACGGTCAGCTACGGCGAGCTGTCACGCATGACCCAGTTCAAGGACAAGAGCGCCAAACGAGAGCACGAATTCGTGTCAGCGGGACTGTTCACCTATCCGGCGCTGCAGGCCGCCGACATCGTGCTGTACGACGCAAACGAAGTGCCGATCGGTGACGACCAACGCCAGCACGTCGAGATCACCCGCGACATCGCGATCCGCTTCAACCACCGCTTCGGCGACACCTTCGTCATCCCCGAGGCGGTCACCCCCGCCGCCGGCGCTCGGGTGATGAGCCTGCAGGACCCGACCTCCAAGATGTCGAAGTCCGACGAGTCCGACTCCGGCTGCGTGTACCTGATCGACGAGCCGAGCGTCGTGATGAAGAAGTTCAAGCGGGCCGTCACCGACTCCGACACGGGTCCGGATGCGGTCCGCTACGACCGCGCCGAAAAGCCGGGTGTCGCCAACCTGTTGGAGATCAATGCGGCGGTCACCGATCGTACGCCACAGGCCGTCGCCGAGGAGTACGAGCAGTACGGCAAACTCAAGGTCGACACCGGCGAAGCGGTGCTGGCGGTACTCGACCCGATCCGCGTGCGATACCTCGAACTGCTCGACGACCCAGGCGAACTCGCCCGGCTGCTGCGTATCGGCGCCGACAAGGCCCGCGAGGTCGCGTCGGCCACGCTCGCCCGCGCGCACGCCAACATCGGTCTCCTCCCCGCCTGAGCGCCCGCTCCTACCGTTCTCGTGAACTCGTGCGGGAATAGTTCCACAACGAGTTCACGAGAAGTGTGAGTTGCAGTCACGGGAACAGCTGGTCGAGGCTGATGGCGTGGCGCCACGCCCCGAACGCGAGCGGCGACGACCACACCGGTCGGGCGCGGGAGCGATCCGCAGGGAACCAGGCGAACTCCCGCCCGACGCCCGACGCCGAACGGCACAGCACACCGCGAAGTCCGGCCCGGTGCACCTCGACGCCGATCGCTTGCGTCGTCTCGTGGGGGACCTGGGCACCGCGGTCGTCGAGTGGGTATGCGGCCGGAAGCCGCACGGCTGCGACCCCGCGGTCCGAGACGGCGTCGGCGGCACGTTGGCGACCGGGCAACGTCGCCGCGGCAAGCCGGATGGGCGCTTCATCGTCGAGGTCGTCGGGTTCGAGACCTCGACCAGCGAACAGGTGTCGGACCTGTGCGTGCACGGTCGCGATGTCATGGTTCAAGTACAGCGTCGGCCAGGAGTCCGGTGGGTTCCACCGTCCGCCTCGCCGCTGGGCAAACCCCGGATCGAACGGATCGGCATAGTGAGGCCGGGTGATCCGCAACCACACGTGCCGATCGGGCACCCGAACCTCGATCACGGGGCGATTCGCGTCAGGTCGAACGTGTCGGCCAGTTCGTCACGCAACAGTTCGAACTCGCCGGCAAGCGCCACATCGAGGCGAGTGCGACCATCGAGTGCCTCGACCGGTCGACGCACGACCGCTGGTATCCGTTCGCGCTTCACCCACTGATCGAGCAGGTCGGTCGCCTGGCCGAGCAGCGCGACCTGGTCGCGTCGGCCGGCGGGCGCGCCCTCGGCGAGCCACTTCGACGCCGCTTGCCGGCTGATGCCGAACATCTGGCCGAGCTGCGTGGCCGAGAGATCCCACAATCGAACCGTCCGCTGCAGCGGGCTCGCGTTCAGCTCGTGATCGAGCCGATCGACGAGTCGACGCAGCACATCGGAGCGTCCACCAGCGCGCAGCAACACTTCGGTCGCCAACGTCTCGGTCAGCGCATCAGTTCGGACCATGCCCCAACTCTATTCGCAACCCGATGTCAACCGCAACCATTTGTCAACCGTGAACCCGACCGCGCCCGATCACGCCCGATCAGGCGTGATCCGAGGCGTCCAGCGCCTCGAAGGCGGGCCCGCACTGGGCGATCAATTCGACCGTGGCGGTGTCCGAGCCCGCTGCGCTCGCCAGACGGGCACCGATCGCTTCGTGATCGTGGTAGGCGGCGAACGCAGCTGTCCGGGGCCCGACGAGCGTGGCGATCACCCGTCCGAAGGTCCCGAGGCCGCATTCGATCTTGCCGACGTCGTGCAGGATCGCTCCGGCGATCTCCGCACGCGTGGCCTCCGGGCGCGCGGCGACGAAACGCCGCGCGACGGCGGCGCTGTGGCGCCGGTCCTGGTTGGACAGCTGCACCCAGAGCGACCGCTCCCCAGCCAACAGGTGCTCGTCGACCCAGATCTCGTCGTCGACGCTCGGCGGAGTCGGTGGCAACGACGTCACGAAGCGAGCGGCGAGATGCCAGGCCTTGATCAGCGGGGTCGCGTCGCTCATCGCGTCAGTGTGGCCCGGGGATGCGCCGAGCGGTACACGTCCCACAATCGCTCCTGGCTGACCTTGGTGTAGATCTGGGTGGTCGAGATCGACGCATGGCCGAGCATCTCCTGCACGACGCGGAGGTCGGCGCCGTGGTCGAGCAGGTGTGTCGCACACGAGTGGCGCAGGACGTGTGGCGAGAGTTGGTCGCCGATGCCGGCGCGGGTCCCGTACTTCTTGATCACCTGCCACGCTGCTTGCCTGGTCAGTCGCCCGCCCCGCGTGTTCAGGAAGACCGCTTCGGCGTCGTCCCGGCTGCGCCAGTGGGCAGGGACGACCATCGCTCGCCCGCTCGGCGAGAACCAGTCGTCGAGCGCCGCCGCCGCCGTCGATCCGAATGGCACGATCCGTTCCTTGGCCCCTTTGCCGTACAGCCGGACCAGGCGTGCATCCATGTCGATCTCCCCGATCGACAGCCCGACGGCTTCGGAGATCCGGGCGCCAGTGGCGTACAACAACTCGATCAGCGCCAGGTCACGCCGATGGATCGGCTCGGTGACGAGCACGGAGTCGATCAGACTCGTCACCTGGGCCTCGGTGAGCGGCTTGGGAATGCCCGACGGGACACGCACGCCTTCGAGTTCGGCGGCCGGGTCGTCGCGTCGCTCGCCCTCGATCGAGAGGTAGCGGTGCAACATCCGCACGGCTGCCAGCTGCCGTGCGATCGACGAGGTGGCGGCCCCACTCGCGCGTCGCATCCCGACGAAGTCGACGAGCTGCTGATGGGTCACGTCGAGCACCGTTGTTCCGTTGGCCGCGAGCCACTCGCTGTAGGCGGCGAGATCGCGGCGGTACGCGGCGATCGTGTTGGCCGATCGGCCCTTCTCCGCAACCATCCACGACAAGAACTCCTCGATCTCGATCGGCAGCGGCGGGCGGGCCATCGACGGGTTCCCCGGTTTCAGTCGTACGGGTGGTCGGACGCCCGCAGGCGCTTGTCGGTCAGCAGCAGCGCGATGGCCGTCTTGGCATCGGCGATCTCGCCGCGCTCGACCATCGCCACGGCGTCGGCCAGCGGGACGTGGAGCAACTCCATGTGCTCCTCCTCGGGGCCGTGGCGATCGTGGGGCACCGGGACACAAGCGGTTGCGAGGTACAGCGTGGTGACCGAGTCGGTCATCCCCGGTGACGGCAGGATCTCGGTGAGCAGTTCCAGACCACCGGCTTCCAGTCCGGCCTCCTCGATCAGCTCGCGGCGGGCCACCTCGGCGGTGTCCTCGCCGTCGATGTCGCGCATCCCGGCGGGCATCTCGATGATCGAGCGTTCGTACGGCGGCCGGTACTGCGACACGAGCACGACCGACGGATTGCCTTCGGCATCGAACACCAACGGCAGCACGCCCACCGCGCCGGGCGACCGGACGATGTCGCGGGTGAAGCGGGATCCGTCGGGCGCCTCGAACTCGACGACGGCGAGGTCCCAGACGTGACCCTCGTGGATCGTGCGCTCGGAGATCCGCCGGAACTCGCTCACGAGGTGAGCGATGCCGCCGGAGCGGTGGCCGGCGCCTCGACCGACGCCCCGACCGACGACTCGGCGACCGCATCGCCGCCGGCAGGTTCGGCCTGCGCCCGGTGCTGCAACGCTGCTGCGATCAGCTCGCGGAACAACGGGTGCGGGCGATCCGGCCGGCTCTTGAACTCCGGATGAGCCTGCGTGCCCACCCAGAACGGGTGGTCCGGGAGTTCGATGAACTCGACGAGGCGGTTGTCCGGTGACGTTCCGGAGCACCACAGCCCAGCCTCCTCGAGTTGCCTGCGATAGCGCTCGTTGAACTCGTAACGGTGGCGGTGACGTTCGCTGACGACCGGCTCACCGTAGGCCTCGGCCACCTGTGAGCCTGGAGCGAGCACCGCGTAGTACGCGCCGAGGCGCATCGTGCCGCCCTTGTCCTCGATGCCTCGCTGCTCGAGCATCAGGTCGATGACGGGATGATGGGTCGTCGGATCGAACTCGGTGGAGTTGGCGTCGGTGAGTCCGACGACGTCGCGAGCGAACTCGATCGTCATCGCCTGCAGTCCGAGGCAGAGCCCGAGGCACGGGACGCCTTCCTCGCGGGCATAGCGGGCCGCAGCGATCTTGCCTTCGACGCCTCGGTAGCCGAACCCGCCGGGGATGACGATGCCGTCGAGATGGTTGAGTTGGCCGGCGGCGAGCAACCCCTCGACGCTCTCGGACTGGATCCAGACGATCTCGACGTCGGCGCCGTGGTGAAATCCGGCGTGCTTGAGGCTCTCGACCACGGAGAGATAGGCGTCCGGGAGTTCGATGTACTTGCCGATCAGACCGATGCGAACCGGCGTGGTGGCGGCTTCGACCTTGGCGACGAACTGTTCCCAGTAGCTCAGATCGGGCTCACCCTCGATCCGCAGCAGCTCGCACACGAAGTCGTCGAGGCCCTCGTCGTGGAGGATCAACGGGAGTTCGTAGATGTTCTTGGCATCGGCGGCGTTGACGACCGCTCGTTCCTCGACGTCGCAGAGATTCGAGATCTTGCGCTTCAGGTCGTCGGACAGCGGCGCCTCGCTGCGGCACACGATGACATCGGGCTGGATGCCACGGCTGCGCAGTTCGGTCACCGAGTGCTGCGTCGGCTTGGTCTTCTGTTCGCCGGACGGCCCGATGAACGGCACCAGTGTGACGTGGATGTAACAGACGTTGTCGCGCCCGACCATGTTGCGGAACTGGCGGATCGCCTCGAGGAACGGCAGGATCTCGATGTCGCCGACGGTGCCACCGACCTCGGTGATCACGACGTCGACGTCGTCGTGGGCGACACGCTGGATCCGCCGCTTGATCTCGTCGGTGATGTGCGGGATCACCTGCACGGTCTTGCCGAGGTAGTCGCCGCGACGCTCGGCGGCGAGCACCGCCTGGTAGATGGAGCCGGTCGTCGCATTGGAGTTCCGCGAGAGGTTCTCGTCGATGAAGCGCTCGTAATGGCCGAGGTCGAGGTCGGTCTCGCCGCCGTCGTCGGTGACGAAGACCTCACCGTGCTCGAAGGGGTTCATCGTGCCCGGGTCGATGTTGATGTACGGGTCGAGTTTCTGCAGCGTCACCCGGAGACCCCGGAGCTTCAAGAGGCGCCCGAGCGACGACGCCGTGAGGCCCTTGCCGAGCGAGCTGGCAACGCCTCCGGTCACGAAAATGTGCTTCGGCATTCGACCATTCCTCCGTCTCGACCTTGCTGTCGTCTCCCGATGTCGTGCGACACCATGACGGGAAATCACCATACCCCGCGCGTCGACCCAGGCGCGTCTTCCCCGCGAAGAGCGCCGGACCCCTGCCGTAATTCCTGTGCTCAGGCGCCGAGGAGCTCGCGTGCGTGGTCGAGCGCAGAGGCGCTGGCCGAGCCCGAGAGCATGCGGGCGATCTCGAGCACGCGCTCCTCGCCGGAGATCGACGCGGCCTCGGCGAAGGTCTCGCCGTCTCGTACGGATTTGGCGACGGAGATCTGGACGGCCGCGACCGCCGCCACCTGCGCGAGGTGCGTGACCACGAGCACCTGATGCGACCTTCCCAGCTGGGCGAGCGCATCGCCGATCGCCTGGGCCGCAGCGCCCCCGATGCCGGCGTCGACCTCGTCGAACACCAGCGTGCGGCCTGTTTCGTTGCGACCCGAAGCCCGAGACAGGACGAGTCGCAGTGCCAGCATCGCTCTGGCCAACTCGCCCCCGGACGCGACACGGGTGAGCGGCAGCACCGGCGAGCCGGGGTTGGCCGCGAGCAGGAACTGCACCCGGTCGCCCGGGTGGTCGTCGGCATGGTCACCGATCTCGACCTCGACCGACACGTGCGGCATCGCCAGACGACGCAACTCGGTCTCGACCGCCGACGCGAGCAGCGGCCCGACCTCCCGGCGACGGCGTCCGACGGCCTCGGCGGCACTCCGTTCCGCCGCGAGTGCGTCGTGACGAGCTCGATCGAGTTCTGCCGCACGCTCGTCGAAACGCTCGAGCTCGGCGAGCCGGTCGGCCGATTCGGTGTGGAATGCCATCACTGCTGCCAGGTCGTCTCCATACTTGCGGCGCAGATTCTTGAGCAGCTGGCGCCGTTCACGGATCTCGGCCAATCGTTCGGGCGACTCGTCGATCTGTTCGCCCGCGCTCCTGATCTCGCCGACCACGTCGTCGAGTTCGGCCAGCAGGTCGCGAAGTCGGGCGACCTGTTCGGTGAAGGGCGAACGTCCGTCGAGCGCTCCGAGTGCGGCGGCAATCGCATCGCGCGCTCCGCCGTCGTCGCTGACCGACGC
>DATKXG010000279.1:0-9180 GCA_035529175.1 Ilumatobacteraceae bacterium | reverse complement strand
CTTCGATTGCCACATCGATGCCGTCCTTCGTGAGCCACATGACGACCTCCTTGCCGGCACGGAGTGCTTCGACTCCCATCAGATAGGCGATCAGTACGTTCTCGGGCTCGTTCTCGGCGTTGGCCAGTCCGATCAGAACCTTGCTGTCGGGTGTGCTGGTGATGCTCATGGTTGTCTCTCCTGTTGTGTTGATGTGGGTGTGGGTGTTGGTGTGGGTAGATGGTTCGATCACGGCCTGGCGTCGCGATCGGTCAGGGCTTGCGGGCGAGGAACGGGTGGCCGCTCACATCGAACGCTCGGGCGTTCGCCTCACCGCCGGCGCCTCCGAAGGTGTCGACGGGCGGCCCGATCTCGATGCTCCCGAACCCGGTCCCTTCGAGAAGAGCCTTCCAGCCTGCGCACGGCAGGCCACCGGCAATTCAACCGGTCCAGACATCGATGTTCCGTTGCGCCTCGATCGGAACTGGGCGCCCATTTGCGATGTCGGCGAACTGGAGGACGCCTCCGGGTCGAAGGATTCGGAACGCCTCCGTCAAGGCCGCGATCTTGTCGGGGCAGAGATTGATCACGCCGTTGGAGATCACCACGTCCGCCCACCCGTCCTCGACGGGCAACTCCTCCAGAAAGCCGCTGCGAAACTCGACGTTGCCGGCGCCGACGGTCGCAGCGACGGCGCGTGATTTCGCGACCATCTCCGTCGTCATGTCGACACCGATCACGTGACCAGAGGGACCGACGGTCCGCGCCGCCATGAAGCAATCGAAGCCGGAGCCTGAACCGAGATCGACGACCCGCTCACCGGCTCGGAGCGATCGCAACTCGAAGGGGT
The DNA here is from genome assembly GCA_035529175.1 of Ilumatobacteraceae bacterium. Lineage (GTDB taxonomy): Bacteria > Actinomycetota > Acidimicrobiia > Acidimicrobiales > Ilumatobacteraceae > Sva-07. The sequence goes on along the minus strand of DATKXG010000279.1, from coordinate 8,351 downwards.
TGGCGACACCGGCGAACGACTCCACCGCGACCGGCGGCAGGGCGGCGACGGCGTCCATGTCGTACCGGCAGCGCTCGGCTGCGATGCGGCCGGTGTGAAAGTGGTAATCGGCACCCGGGTCGGCGGCGACAGCGGCGTATTTGGCGCTGACCTCGGCTCGGAGCTCATCGCGGTCGATGCCGAGATCGGTCACCAGGTCGTCGGGAGGAGGCGTTGTGTCGTTCATGCCAGCATCATGAATGGGCCGCCTTCCCAGAACCTTCCCGGCACGAACCGCGTTCGGACTCGGCGTCCCGGGGGCGCTCTCGCCTGACGTCGGCCGGACGCCGACCGACCCCGGTGCGCAAGCCCGATGGTCGCTGACCAGGTCTGACGAAATCGCGCGGACGGACGGGAGCAGGACGGGAAGCACCGGTCACCAGCGATTGCCCACGGCCAACTGCGGTCACTCGAAGAATCGGCGCTGACCAGGAGCGCAATGCTCTGACCAGGCTGGGGGAAGAAATGTGAGTGGGGGTTCGATTCCCCCCAGCTCCACGAAAAGTGGCATCTACCAGGGGAAACACCGGGGATGGCCGAGGGGCGGGGTCTGGGATCGACCGGATTCGCCCAGTGGAGGCCGATCTTCACGATCGGGCGCTGTCCCCGCCCCGTACTGCGTGCTCGAGCAGTCCGACCTGCCGTTCGATCGCCGACTGGCGAGGCGCCGGTGCCCGCCGACGCAACGACGCAAGAGCCAGGCGCATCTCGCGGGCAACGAACGGCGAACTCGCCCCGTAGAGCCGGATCTCCGTGAACGCAAGCGTGAGGTAGTCGTCCCACGTCGGTACCGGTTCGACGAGCCGGACCGTACCGGACCGGTCACGGTGGACGCCGTCGGGGAGCGCACGAGTCGACAGCAGGAGGAGCAGGTCGCCGATGCGTTCCAGGGCCTCGACGGCGGTCGTCGGATCGTTGATGGCCGGCGAGAGCGCGCGTATCGCGATGTCGACCAGGATCCGGATCGACAGCCGGGGATCCTGCTCGGACGTTCGTTCCTCACCGATGGCGATCGCGCCGATCAGATCGTCGTCGGGAAATCCCGGCGCGTCGCCGTGGACCCGGAAGAGTGGCGCATCGGAGGCGACGAAGCCGCCGACCTCGGGCACGAGTTCGATGACGACGTCGTGACGCGCTGCGATCTCGACGAGGCCGTCGACGTGGATCGCCTGGACGACGCCGCCGGTCACACCGGAACCCGACACCACCCGGCCACTGCCATCGAGCGGAGGGGTCTCGCTCACGGCCGCGTCGGGATCCAGTTCTCGGCGACACGTACGGTCGATGACGCGGCGGCCCTCCCGGGCGACGTCACCGACCGTTCGACCGGACCGAGCGCGATCGGCGACCTCGGTCATGAGGGCGAGGAAGAACAGCAGCGAGACGCCGACCAGCACCACGGCGACGAGCACCGCGTACCGGTACTCGCGGTCGGGTTCGATCTGAGCGAGCGACAGCAACGCGTACATGTCGTACCCACCCAGCTATCCACTTCGTACCGCCGCGGCTGATCGATTCGTACTTTGCTCGTTGCGACACTGCCACCCCACCAGGGGCGGAAAAGGGGCGGGCGGGGCGGCGAAAGGGCGGGTCACACAGGTCAACAACGGTCACTCGCGGTCAACTGCGGTCACTCGAAAATCGGCCCTGACCAGGGCGGTAACGTTCTGACCAGGCACGAGGCTCCAAAGCCGTCGGGGGTTCGATTCCCCCCAGCTCCTCGATTGTGATGTCGCGAGACATCGGAAACGGTCCGGACCCGCATCATGGTCCGGATCGTTTGATTTTTCGGGGTCCTTTGGGTCCGCCGGTGGGGTTGCCGGTGCCGTGGTAGCGGCGGTTGGGGTTGATGGTGAGGGGGTGCGGATGATTTCACCTCCCAAGGCTCGACGACGTGCTGAAGGCCCTCTGAAGCCACTCGGGGTGTGCCTGCGGGTCGATGTCCGGCCGTATCGCTCGATGGCGTCCGTGGAAGGATCGCGGCATGCAACGACTGCGACCATTGGACAGCCCGCTCCGCTTCGGCATCTTCCTGCCACCGATGCACCGGACCGGCGTCAACCCGACACTGGCGCTGCATCGAGACCTCGAGTTGATGGAGCACCTCGATCGACTCGGATACGCCGAGGCCTGGATCGGCGAACACCACTCAGCCGGTTCGGAGCTGATCGCCAGCCCCGAGGTGTTCATCGCCGCCGCCGCCGAACGCACCAAGCACATCAAGCTCGGCACGGGTGTGAACTCGCTGCCGTACCACCATCCGTTCGTGCTGGCCGATCGCATCGTGATGCTCGACCACCTCACGCGTGGGCGGATGATGTTCGGTGCCGGACCGGGCCAGCTGACCTCCGATGCGATGATGCTCGGCATCGATCCCATGCGTCAACGGCCGCGCATGGAGGAATCGCTCGACGTGATGATGCGGCTGTTCGCCGGCGAGACCGTGACCGAGAGCACCGACTGGTTCACGTGCGACGAGGCGGTGCTGCAGATCCGTCCCTACAGCGACTTCGACATCGCGGTCGCGTCGAGCATCTCGCCATCGGGATCGAAGCTCGCCGGCCGCTACGGAACCGGCATGCTCTCGATCGCCGCGACCGAGCCCGCCGCCTTCGAGGTGCTCGACTACAACTTCACGGTCTGGAACGAGGAAGCGGCCCGTCACGGCCATGTCGTCGACCGCTCGAAGTGGCGCCTGATGGGGCCGATGCACATCGCGGAGACGGTCGAGCAGGCCAAGGAGAACTGCCGCTACGGGCTGCAGTGGGTGTTCGAGTACCTCAGCCACATCATCCCGATGGGTGACCCCTCGGCGCCGCCACCACCGACCGACTACGACGAGTTCGTCGACTACGCCAACGAGTCGGGTCGCATGGTGATCGGGACGCCGGAGATGGCAATCGCCCAACTCGAACGCCTCCAGGAGAAGACCGGCGGGTTCGGGGCCTACCTCTTCCTGGGAGCCGATCTCGCGAACTGGCAGGCGACCAAGGACAGCTACGAACTGTTCGCCTACGAGGTGATGCCGCACTTCACCGGTCAGGCCGCACCCGTGCAGGCGAGCTACGACAAGATCGTCGGCGCCGGATCGAAGTGGGTCGACGCCACGCTCGGTGCCCAGCTCACCGCGATCGCCGACTACGAAGCCCAGCGCACCGGCGACTGACGGCCGCTCCTCACACCGGCGAGGCGCCTCGACGGCGTGAAGTACCTCGAGGGTCGATCTGCGGCGCTTCGGGAGTTCCGCCGGCACCTCGGTGACACCTCGGGGCCCGAAGCCCACCACGAGGTGGAACAGCGCTGGCGAGACCACCCCCGGCTGGCGCTGGACCGCAACATGGGACCGGACTGGGTCGCCTATCGCACCGGTGGCATCCGCGAGCGGCGGGCCGACGGAGTGAGGCGTGTCGACGCCGAGTACCTCTACGTCTTCAGGGTGATGGTACCGATGAGCTTTCTCACGGATCCATCGGTGAAGTACTGGAAGCCATAGGTCTTGCCCGCAGCGAAATCCGACCACAGCGAGACGATGATCCCGTCGTGTTCCACCCATCCCGTCAGCGTCGTGCTGTCGTCGACGTGGATCGTCGAGATGGTTTCGTTCGCATCAGCGCCCGACGTCCGCTCCTTCCAGTAGAGCTCGGTGTCGGAGCCGAAGATCAAGTCGATCGTCACGTACTCCTCGAACTCGTAGGCCAGTTCTCGGTTCATCACCTCAGCCGTGGTCATGTCCATGTCGATCGACCGATTCCTTCCGTTCGAGAGTTCCCGCTGATCCGCGAGTTGGTCATTGCAGACTGCGCTCCATGAACCGCCAGTTGTGGTGCAGTTCGGTCGGGACTTCGGATCCGTCGTAGATGGGCCGATCCCGGAAGCCGTCGGCTTCGTAGACCCGGTGCGCCGACGTCATGAACGGCCCTGAGTCGAGCCGCATGCTCGAATACCCGAACGACGTCGCATCGGAGATCAGACGCCGCACGATGGTGGTCCCGAGCCCGCTACCACGTTGGTCCGGCCGCACGAACACCCGCTTCATCTCCGATGCCCCGTCGTTCGTGCGGCGCACGCCGCCCATGCCGACGGCCGAGCCGTCTCGACGCACGACGTAGAAAACACCCTCCGGCGGCTCCGCCGCGCACAGCTTGTCGAGCGTGGCGGCCACGTACTCGACAATCGGCTGGCCGAGCAGCGCCGGCAGGTCGAGCCCGAAGGTCTGTTGGATGTTCGCGTCCAGCCAGTCGAAGTAGGCGACGTTGAGTTCGGTCAGCACCGCATGATCGGTGCGGGCGTCAGCGGGTTCGAATGTGATCGCCAAACCTCTCCCTCACCGTCGTCGGACGACAGACACTACGCGACATGGCGGCACGAACCCAGCTGACCGTCGCCGGCTACTCGGCGTCCCGCGCGGGGTCAGTTCAGCCAGTCGAGCACGCGCAGCTGGATCACGTCCAGGAACACGTCATCGTGTTCCGCCACCGAGGTGTTGATCACGTCGGCGCTCCCGACGAGGCGGTGTGCGAGAAGCTCCTTGGCGAGCTCACCGTCGCGTACGAGCTCGTCGAAGGGATACGACGACACACCTGCGGCGACGAGCGCGTCGTGGTAGGTGCGCAGCAGAGGCTCCTCCTCCTCTCGGTGCTCGACCGTGAGCGCGGTCGTGATGAAATACGCGACGTCGACGGCGGGACGGCCGGACCCGAGACCCTGGAAGTCGAGCACCACGATTTCCTCGTTCGGCCGGAACAGCACGTTGTCGAGCCGGTAGTCGCCGTGCAGCAGCGTCCACGGCTCCTCGGCGAGCGCCGAGCAGATCTCGGGCACCCGCTCCTGGATGGCATCGAGCCGCTCGAGCATCCCGTCGCGGAGCACCGGGCCGAACCGGTCGACGAACTCGTCTCGGTTGCGGACGTAGCTCGCTTGCCCGACGCGAGGAACGGTGTCGACCGGGAAGATGTGCCGGTAGTGACTCGGTGCGTCGGATCGCATCCAGTTCGCGGCGTGGAATCGAGCGAGCACCTCGAGCGAACGGCGGGCATCGTCGAGCGAGCCGCCGAGCATCTGCGTTGGCGGTCGGGCATCGGCGATGTCCTCGATCACCAGGATGTAGCGCCGCTTGCTCTTGCCCGACAGCTTGAGGAACTGTCCGATCACCCAGTTGATGCCGCCGATGGACAGGTGATCGAACAGGAAGAACAGCGGGCGCTGCATCCACGGTGCCGGATCGGGGTCCATCGCCCCGTGGTAGTAGCCCGGCATCGGTACCCCGAGCGACGATCGGAGGGTCTGGTAGACGGCGATCTCGCGTTCGTACGAGCGCAGCGCGTCGCCCACCGCGAAGTTCTCGGGGACCTGTGTCGGGGTCTTCACGATCACCGACGCAGGGAGCGCCGCCGCATCCCGGCCGGCGACGGTCTCCCAGGTGAGGTGACACCGGTGGACCTCGCCCATGAAGCCGACGCCGACGCCGATCTCCTCGCACCGCACCTCGGTCACCGTCGCTCCGGTCGCGAGGATCTCGGTGAACCATGCCGCGGTCAACTCCTCGGAACGCTGCGGAATGACCTCGCGGTCGTCGTTGCTCCGGCGGTCCCTGCGCCTGCCTCTGCTCATCTCTCCCCCCGGAACGCAAGCTACTCCGGGCGTTCGGGGTGCGAGCGGCTCGGCGGACGCCTCGACCGCGAAGAGCGTCACGGCGCGAGTGAGCGCCCACGGATGGCGCTCGTCATGGGTGTGACATGCCGTCGAGCGCGAGGCTCGCGAGCAGTTCCTCCTCCTGCGCGAAGTGCAACCGGAGAATCGCGTCGAGCGCGTAGAGGATCCGACGGGCCTCGCTCCGATCCTCTTCGCCGAATCCGTTGGCGGAGGCATCGTCGACGAGCCGGTCGAGCAGCGACGCCAGATGGAAGATCTCCTGATGGGTGCGGCTCATCGGTGCCAGCGGATCGCTGCCGCCGAGGCGCTCGGCGACACCGGGGTACACCTGCGACTCGTCCTCGCGCTCGTGCGGCACCACCTCCTCGGAGACGAGAGTCGCCACCCCGCGCAGTGACGCGAGGGCTGCCGCCCCCTCGGCTGTGTCGAGGGACTGCGCGACCGACCGGAGATCCTCCAGGACCAATCTCAAGGGCCCGTGGCCCTCGGCGAGCTGGCGGTTCCAGGAGTCGGGCACCGACCCGGCGCTCTGCAACGAGCGAGGAGGGCGAAGTGCTCGCAGGGCCGTGCCGATCGCCAACACGTCGATCACCTCCTGGGCAATCGCTCCGCCGACCGGAGCGAGCAGCCCGGCTGCGGCGGCGCTCATACCGAGCACGGACAGGCCCATACCGAGCAGGACACTCTGGCGAGCGATCGCTCGAGCCCGCTTGGCAATGACGACTCCAACTGCCAACCGATCGAGCCGATCGACGATCAACACCACGTCAGCCGCTTCCGACGACGCCGTGGCGCCCCGCGCTCCCATCGCGACCCCGAGATCGGCGGCGGCCAGCGCCGGCGCATCGTTGACGCCGTCGCCGACCATCACGGTGATCCCGGAGCGCTTCGACGATTCGGCTCGGACCACGTCGAGCTTCTCGGCCGGGGTCCGATCGGCGAAGACCTGATCGATACCCAACGACGCCCCGATCGGCTCCGCCACCTCGAGTCGATCGCCAGTCACCATCACCACCCGATCGACACCGGAACGCCGCAGCGCTCGCAGCGCCGCGGAGGTGTCGGTGCGCAGCTCGTCGGTGAACAGGATCAACCCGACCGGTTCGTCGTCGACGATCACGACCGTGGCACCGCACCCCTCGCGGCGTGCCCGACGCTCACCGGCCCCCAGCCACGGCGCCCGCACGTCCGCGTCGACCGTGGTGAGCGCCCCCACCCACACCTGATGCCCGCCGACCGTGCCGCCCACACCGTGGCCCGGCTGCTCGACCACCGTGGTGGGTTCGGTGAGCACCACACCGCGGTCTCGTGCTTCGCGAACGAGCATGGCGGCCAGGACATGCGGTGATGCCTGCTCCACCGACGCTGCCATTGCCAGCACCGATGCTGGATCTGCGCCCGGCGCGGTCATCACCGCAACCACGTGCGCGCGGCCGGCGGTCAGCGTCCCCGTCTTGTCCAACAGCACGGTTCGCGTCTGCCCCATCGCCTCCAGCGCGGCGCCGTCCTTGACCACCACGCCGTTGCGCGCCGCGCACGCAATCCCGGAGACCACCGCCACCGGGGCCGCCAGCACGAGCGGGCACGGCGTGGCGACGACGAGCACCGCGAGGACTCTCGTGGTGTCGCCCGTGACCAGCCAGGTGCCGCCGGCGATCAGGAACACCGCCGGGACGAACATCACCGCGTACCGGTCTGCGAGCCGCACAAACGGTGCCCGGCCGACACCCGCGGACTGCACCAACCTGACGATTCCCGCATACGAACTCTGCTCAGCGGAGGCCGATGCCGACATCCGGAACGCCCCACCAGCGTTCAGCGAGCCGCTGCGCGCCCACTCCCCCACGTCGCGCTGCACCGACTGCGCTTCGCCGGTCAGCACCGACTCGTCCAGCACCGCCGACTCCATCACGGCGCCGTCGACCGGCACGACTTCCCCAGGCTTGACGAGTAGCACCTCCCCTGGGGAGATCTGGTCGACCGGAACGGTCTCGAACGAACCGTCCACCAGCCGATGGCCAACCTTCGGCGCCAGCGACAGCAGCTCCGACAGCGATCGCTTGGCCCGACGGTGCGCGTACTGCTCGAGCGCATCTCCGGACGCCACCATCAGGGCCAGGATCACCCCGGCGAGCGCCTCACCCATCAAGATCGTTCCGAGCAGGGCGACGAGCGCCACGACGTCGACCGCGATGCGTCCCTCACGCAGCCGTGTGATCGTCACCACGACCAGCTCGACCGCCACGACCCCCGACGCGACCGACCACACCGCGACGGCAGCATCATCGGCGCCGACGATCGAAGCGACCACCCCCGTCAACAGCGCCGCAGCCACGAACGGCAACAAGCCGCGGCGAATGACGGCCAGGGCACGGTGGCTCACTCCACCAGCGTCGACCACTGCTGACGGTGCCCGCCAGAGCACATGGTCATCCGGGCCCTGAGATCTCACTTCCGTGAGTCGGCAGCTGCAGGATGAGGCTCTCGAGCAGGCCGAGGCCGATCGTCATCTTGCGAAAGAACGAGGCCGTGTGCGGGATGACTGTGAAGTGCGGGTGCGGGCTCCACAGCGCCCGGAGCCGTGCGTCGAGTTCGATCGCCTCCTGTTGCGACTCGGTGCGGTAGCGGTTCTCGCTCTCGAAGCCGTGATCACCGTGTGC